>NZ_CP094460.1:2400000-2702041 GCF_022809715.1 Burkholderia pyrrocinia | reverse complement strand
CGACACGCGCGCGGCCAGCACGTCGTTCTTGCCGATCGGCCCGCCGATCGCGGCTTCCGCAAGCCGGCTGTTGTACTGGCCGAGGCCGAGCTTGCCGTAGCCGCTCACGTCGAAGGTCGGCTTCTGCGACGTGATGCTGAGCGCGCCGCCGACGGTATTCTTGCCCCACAGCGTGCCCTGCGGCCCGCGCAGCACCTCGATGCGATCGAGGTCGAACAGCGGAAAGCCCTGCCCGAACACGCTGTTGATGTACACGTCGTCGAAGTACACACCGATCGGGCTCAGCGACAGGTCCGACGGATCGTTGCTGCCGACACCGCGCAGGAACCAGCGCGGCCGCTCGCGGCCCTCGGTCGATTGCCCGGTGAAGTTCGGCACGTACTTCGTCACGTCGTTGATCACGCGCAACTCGTTGTTCTTGATCGCGTCGCCACTCAGCGCGCTCACCGCGACCGGCACGTCCTGGATGCTTTCCTTGCGCCGGCGCGCGGTCACGGTCACCGTGCCGAGATTCGTTTCGCGTGCGGCCGCGCCGCGATTCGCATGGGTCGCCTTCGGCGCGGCCGCAGTTGCATCATCCGACGCCTGTGGTGCCGGCTTCGCGTCCGGCACCTCCGCTGCCGCCACGCCGTCCTCTGCCCACGCGGGCAACGATACGGTGCCGCCCGTCAGCAGTCCCCCCAGCGCGGTGACGATTAGTTTTTTCCTGAACATCGATGAGTCATCCTGTTTGATCGGTTGAACGCACGTGCGTGCGCGACGCACGGGTTCTGTATTGCAATTCGGATGCCAGCATCGAAAAGACCGTCGCGCGGGGCTTCCGGCGCCCGTGCGGCTCGCGTGTTGCTGCATACGCATCTGTGAGGAGCGGCGAACTGTTTGCCACGCAACACCGCCGCAGCGCGCGACATCCGCCCCGAAGGCGATCAGGACAGTTTCGCGGGCAACGGTCGCAGCGCGCCGCGACGCACGTGCGCAAGCCGCAGCGCGAACGCAACCAGCACGACCACGGGCAGCCAGCACAGAAACACGACCGGCAATCCGACGAACGGCGCGAGCGCGCTACCGGCCAGCGGGCCGCAGAACGCGCCGGTCATCGACGCGAGGTTGTAGAGGCTCGACACCTGGCTCTTGTCGGCAGGATGGCGGCCCAGATGCTGCATGTTGACGAGATGCAGCATCGACGAACCGGCGCACAGCGCGGCGAGCCCCGCGCCGACGATCCACGCGTCGCGCGCGAGGCCGAGTGCGAGCAGCCCGGCGATGCCGCCCGCGAGACTGAGGGCATGGCAACGACGCTCCGTCATCCGTTGCGCGACATGTCCGAGCCCGAACAGGGCAATCACCGCAACGGCACCCTGCAATGTCAGCAGCGCGACGGCGCGCGTCTGCGACAGTCCGAGTGACTGAATCGCGAGCACCACCGTATACGTGCCGGCGAGCGAGCGTGTCGCGCTGTTCACGGCCTCCAGCACAAGCTGCTCGCGTACATCGTGGCTCCAGGCAAGCGCAAGCAACTTGCGCAGCCCGCCAGTTTCGTGCCGCGCACGGCGCGGCGGCTGCTCCGCGTCGCCGAGCAGCATTCGGCTGAACAGCGCCATGCCCGCGAAGCTCGCCGACGCCGCGCAAAACGTCGCGACCGCGCCGTGCGCGCCGGTTAGCCAGCTCGCGAGCCACGGCCCAACCATGCCCGTCCCGACCGACATGGCCGCGCGATACCAGCCCGCGCGCGCCAGGCCGATCTGCGCGAGACGCGCGAGGAACACGCCGTTGATCGACACGATCCGGAACGGGATGCACAGCCCGATCAACCCTTGCGTGAGTGCGATCAGCGACCACGCGCCGGTGAACGGCACGACGAGATTGAGCAGCATCGGCCCCAAGCTCGCGGCGAAGTACACGCGCCGCGCACCGTAGCGTGCGACGAGCAGCCCGGCCGGCAACGTCATCAACGCGATGCCGAGCGGCTCCATCGCGGCGATGACGCCGAGCCGCGTGCTGTCGACGCCGAGCGCCAACGCGTACAGCGTCGTCGCGAGCTGCGCCATGCTGATCGTCGTGCCGCTCGCGAGCGCCAGCAGCATGAAGCCGCCGGTGAAACGCTCGCGCCGCCATGCGTCGACGACGCGTGCCGGCACGCTCACCGCGCGGCGTCGCGAGACAGCGTCGCGATGCCGTCGAGTGCGCGCCGGTCGATCCATGCGTGCACGTCGAAGTCGGCAGGCAGGAACTGCCAGTCGACCAGGAAGCGCTTGAAATCGTCGATCGCGGCGATCGACGCGTCGTCGAGATCCGTGCGCAGCCGCCGATGGACGTCGGCGCCGTAGGCAAGCCGCAGCCAGTCGTGACCCGACCCCGTCTCGCGGCCGAGATAGCCGAGCACTTCCTGCTCATGCTCGCGCGCCCAGTCTTCGACATCGGTCACGCGCGCAAGGAAGCGGCTGACGATGTCGGGATGGCGCTCGAGCGTCGACGCATTGACGGTCAGCGGCCGCGGCGAGCCGTTGTTGATGCGGATCTGCGGATCGGGATGAAAACCGATGTCGACGACCGCTTGTGCGCCGATCAGGTGCGCGGTTTCCAGCCCGAGCGAACCCTTCACGTAGATCGCGTCGACGTCACCGCGCACGAGCGCCGCCGCCTCGGCCGCATAGAGCCGCCGGCTCGACAGGCTCGCGGGATGGTTGAATGCCGCGTCGCGGCTGACCGGTGTCGATACGGGCACGCGCAGGTTCGACGCGGGCACGTCGACCCATTCGACGTCGCCGGGGCCAAGCCCGTCGAGCGACAGTGCGCTGACGAAGCCGCGCAGCGCCGCCGCGCGGAAGATGTCGATGCGCTCGCCGTCGCGGCGCGGCAGGCCGATGCGGCGTCCGCGCAGGTCCTTCGGCTGCTTCAGGCCGGTTTCCGGCAGCGCGACGATCGCCTGCGCCTCGTCGACCCAGGTCAGCGCGACCATGCGCGTGTCCGCGCCGGCCGCGCGTGCCCACAGCGCGGGAATGCTGCCGCCCTGCCGGAACGCGTTGTCGAGCGAATGATCGACATGCGCATGATGCAGCGCCGCGTGCTGGTTCTCCTGCAGCGCGTGCACGGTGATGCCGTCGCCGGCGAATTCGCTGTCGAGCCAGCCTAGATGCGCGGCGATGCCGAGCGGCGTCGGCACCGGACAGCGCGTGTACCAGATCGAACGGACGTTGTGTGAAGCCGTGGTGCTCATGGATGCGTTCGGAAAAAGAGTCGTGAAAGGCCCATCAGCCGCGCGGCGCGGTAAGCACCGACAGCCGCGTGATCCCCGCATGCTCGATCGCGGCCATCAGCTTCGCGACGGTGCCGTACGGCACGTGCTCGTCGGCCTGCAGGTCGAGCGCGACGTCGGGCCGGCCGGCCTTCAGCGCGGCCAGCTCGGCGGGTACCTCGGCGAGCGCGACCACGCGCTTGTCGAGATACACGACACCCTTGTCGTCGACGCTCACGGTGACGTTCGGCTTGCGGTCGGCCGGCGAAGTAGCGACGGTGTTCGGGAGATTCACGTGCACCGCGTTGTTGAGCAGCGGCGCCGTGACGATGAACGCGACGAGCAGTACGAGCATCACGTCGACGAGCGGCGTGATGTTGATTTCGCTAAGCACGTCGTCGTTGTCGGAAGAGGACGAGAAAGCCATTATGCGAACGCCTCCTGACGGGTTTCGCCGGCACGGTGTACCGGCGTGGCGGCAGGTGCGGCGGCCGGCACGCGGAAGCCGGCCTTCTGCGCGAGCGTGACGAAGTCGGTTGCGAACGCATCGAGATCGGCCGACGCGGCCTTCACGCGGCGCACGAAGAAGTTGTACGCGAGCACGGCCGGCACGGCGACCGCGATGCCGATCCCGGTCGCGACGAGCGCCTCGCCGATCGGCCCGGCGACGACGTCGATGCTCGCCGACGCGCTGTGCGTGATCGCGGTCAGCGCGTGGATGATGCCGAACACGGTGCCGAACAGCCCGACGAACGGCGCGGTGCTGCCGATCGACGCGAGCACCGCGAGTCCCGCCTCCTCGCGCCGGCGCGCGTTGTGGATCTGCTGCCGCAGATGGCGTTCGAGCAGGTCGTGGCGGCTCCAGCTGTGTTCGAGATCGTGCGCGCTGCTCTCGTCGGCGCGACGCAACGCGTCGAAGCCGGTCGCGGCGAGTTCGCCTACCGGGCTGTTCGCGCCGTCGAGCGCGGCCGCCTCGTGGAAGCTGTTCGCGGCCCAGAACGCGCTGACGTAACGCCGGTTGCGCGCGCTCGCCCGCAGGCTCTGGATCGCCTTCACAACGATCAGCGTCCACGTGACGACGGAAAAGACGGCGAGCAGCCAGAGCGCGCCCTGAACGATGAAGGTGGTCGGAATACCGTTCATGATGTGAGTTCCTTGAAAAATGTGGCAGGCTGCCCGGCGGGTCAGCCCAGCTTGAAATCGATCGGCACGTTGACCCAGCCGTCGACAGCCTCGTCGCCGCGCTTCGCGGGCACGAACGTCCAGCGCTTCACGGCGTTCACCGCCGCGTTGTCGAGCATGCGGCGGCCGCTGCTCGTACGAACGTCGACGGAATCGGGCGTGCCGTTCGCGAGCACATGCACGCGCAGCACGACGCGCCCTTCCCAGCCCTGGTCCTGCGCGAACGCCGGATAGTCGGGCGCCGGGTTGCGCAGGTAAGCCGCGTCGCCGATCGGCGCGATTTCGCGCACCGGTGCGGCAGGCGCGGGGACCTGCGCTGGGGTGGTCGGCGCGGCAGCGGTCGGTGCCAGTGCGGGCGCCGCGGCCGCTGCTTCTCGCGCCACCCGTGGCACGGCAGCCGGCGCGACCGCCTGATGCGGAACGGCCGCGCGTGGCTTCGGCGGGGTCGGCGCCTGCTGCAGCGGCTTCGGCTGCACGGTCGGCGGCGGCGGATGCGCGGCCTGCGGCAACGGTTCAGGCGGTCGCGTCAGCTCGACCGTCATCGGCAACGGCCTCGGCGGTTGCACGGGCGGTTCGGCGGGCGCACGCGCCGCCAATAAGGCGATACCTGCATGCAGCGTCGCGACGGCGAGTGCCACTGCGCCCGCGCCACGCCACCCGTTCGTCTGCGCGGGCCGCGCGTCCGTGCGCGCAGACGGCACCGCCGACGGCGGTCGTACCGCAGCCACCGCAACCGCGGCAGCCGCACGCGGCGCGGCGCGCGCCGCGTGCCGGCGCGCGGGCGGCACGCCGTATTCGATCGTCAGCCCTGTCATGTTCGACTCCTTGCAATGACGCGCCGCGGCACGCTACGCGACCCACGCATGACGATGCCGGTCGATCTGCGTGAACGGCGCCGGATCGACCCATGCGCGCGCATCGAAATCGCGCTCGAGAAACCCCCACTCGACGAGGAAATCCTTGAACGCGACCAGTCCGTCGATCGACGTCGGCGCGAGCCCGGTTTCCAGATGCCGGTGCACGTCCGCGCCGTATGCGTAGCGCACCCACTCGTCGGACGCGCGCGTTTCGCGGCCGATGTAGGCCACCGTCTCTGCCGGATGGCGCGTGGCCCAGTCGCCCGCGCCGACCACGACCGACAGGAAGCGGCTCACGAGATCGGGGCGCGCGTCGATCAGTGCGCGATCGACGGTCAGCGTGCGCGGCGTGCCGTTGCCGATCCGCACGAGCGGATCGGGGTGCGCGCCGAGATCGATGACGACCTGTGCGTCGATCAGGTGCACGGTTTCGAGACCCGCGACGCCTTTCACGAACACCGCGTCGACGTCGCCGCGCACGAGCGCCGCGATCTCGAGCCCGTACTCGTGCGGGCCGCGCGCAAACGATGCTGGCCCGGTGCGGCGCTCGCGTGTGTCTGGCAAGTCGACCCATTCGGCGTCGCCATGGCCGAGCCCTTCCAGTTCGAGCGCACTCAGGAAGCCCTTCAACGCGGCCGCGCGCCAGAAGTCGATGCTGATCGGATGGCGCGGCAGCCCGAGCCGCCGGCCGCGCAGATCACGCGCGGTGCGGATGCCGCGCTCGGGCAGCGTGACGATCGCCTGGAATTCGTTGGTCCACGACAGGCCGATCACGCACGTATCCGCGCCGCGTGCCCGCGCCCATAGCGCGGGAATGTTGCCGCCCTGCCGGAACGAGTGCGGCAGGCTGTGATCGAAATGCGATTCGCGCTTGTTGGCGTCGGCCGTCTCCTGCAGCGAATGAAGCGCGATGCCGTCCGGCCCGAACTCCTCGTCGAACCAGCCGCGATGCACGGCGATGCCGAGCGCGGTCGGCACCGGGCAGCGCGTGTACCAGAGTGCGTCGCAGGCCGTGGCCTGCGCAGCGAGTGTCGTCATGGTGAGTGTCCTTGTCGTTGGAATGCGGAGGATTGCCGCCGCGCTCAGGCGCCGGCCACGCGCAGCGCCGCATGCGTGCCGCGCGCGTTCAGCGCGCCGTCGACGAGCGGCAGCACTTCCTCGCCCACGCGGTACGCCTCCTCGAGATGCGGGTTGCTGGCGAGAATGAACGTCGATACGCCGATGTCCACGTATTCCGCGAGCCGTTCGGCCACCTGTTCGTGGCTGCCGACGATCACGCAACCGGGGCCGCCGCGGATCTGCGACATCCCGGCCCACAGGTTCGGGCCGACGATCAGGTCGTCGAAGTGCTGCGTATTGCCCTGGTGCAGCGCGAACTGGCGTTTCGCGCCGACCGATTCCGACGATTCGCCGCGCCCGCCGAAGCCGTTGCGCGTCGACGCGCCCACCGTCGCGAACATCTGCCGCAGCTCGGCCCACGCCTGTTCCTCGGTCTCGCGCGCCAGAACGTCGATGCGCATGCCGAAGCGTAGGTCGCGCTCGGCGTTCTGCCGGTCGAGCGCGCGGCGCGCCGCATCGATCACCTCCTTCTGTTTCGCGAGCGGCTCGCCCCAGCTCAGGTGCACGTCGCCGTGTTTCGCGGCGACCGCGAGCGCGGCATCGCTCGCGCCGGCCAGATAGAGACGCGGCGGCTTCTGGCCGCTCAGCGGCGGCAGCAGGCCGCCGGCTTCGACGCGGTAGAAGCGGCCGTCGAACGTGAACGGCTCGCCGGCCGCCACGCCCTTCACGACATCGAGGAATTCGTCGGTGCGCGCATAACGACTGTCGTGATCGATGAAGTCGCCGTACGCGCGCTGGTCGGGGCCGCCGCCGCCCGTGACGACGTTCCACTCGACGCGGCCGCGGCTGATCCGCTGCAGGCTCGCGGCCATCTGCGCCGCATAGACGGGATGCACGAAGTGCGGCTGCAGCGCGATCAGCAGCCGCAGCCGGCGCGTCTCGCGCGCCAGCGCGGCCGCGACGACCCAAGGCTCCTCGGTAAAGCGGAAAATCGGAATCAGCGCGCCGTGGAAGCCGGCGATGTCGGCCGCGCGCGCGACCTGCGACAGATAGTCGATGTAGCCGAAATCGTCGTCGCCAACTTTCGGCGCGACGCGCGATGCGTGCTGGCGGTTCCATTCGCCGCGCGTATGCAGGTCGTGCGCGCGCCGGCCGTCGCCGTGCATCGGCAGGCGCCACAGAAATTCAACAGCCATCGGGATTCTCCTTGTCGGCCCGTTCGGATTGCGTGCGGCACCTGCGTGCCGCGCGTGTGCTGCGCTGTAAAGCACGCGGTGTGCCAACGCGCTCGCCACTGCGCGTGCGTGGCCGCCGATCAATGCACACGGCGCCTTACGGGTCGGGCGTCCACGGCAATCGGGCGGCGCGCGCCGATCGTCGCCGTTCACGCCGAAGCAGGCCCGTGCCGCGCTGCTGCATCGGCCGCACCGGTGCTGCATGCGCAACAGCGGCCGACGCGACTGTTGCTGACGCAACAGGCGATGCGCCGGCTCGCGCACCGCGCATCGCACGCGATGCCCGCGCCGTCTGCGACCTCGCCGTTTCCATTCGCTGGCCCGGAACTTGCAACGTTGACCGGCCCGCGCGGGCGACACCACCGTGCGCGACCGTGCATCGACCACGCTTACCCAGACAGGGAATCTCACACATGACAGACAGGCCCGATTCGTCATCGGACAAGCAGCAGACGTTCTGGTACGCGCGATCGCCCGTGCCGACCCCGCTCGGCATCGCCGTGCATCTCGGCTGGCTCAACGGCGAGACGTCGGCCGACGGCGTCGCGATCCGCTCGTCGCGCGGCGCCACGCGTCACGACGTGTCGTCGATCAGCGACCACACGCTGGCGCAGTCGTTTCGCCAGGGCGGCAGCATCCCCGCGATGTGGGCGCGCTCGAACGACGCGAACACGCGCGTGATCGGGCTGTCGTGGGTCGACGAATCGCAACTGATCCTCGCGCGGCCCGAGTCGGGCATCCGTTCCGTGAAAGCGCTGCGCGGGCGCCGGATCGCGATCCCGAGCCGCCCCGACGATCGCATCGACATCTTTCGCGCGTCGGCGCTGCGCGGCTTCGTCAACGCGCTGAGCCTCGACGGGCTGACCACGCGCGACGTCGAGCTCGTCGACGTATGCGCGCGCACGCTGCAGACCGTCGGGCCCCCGCGCGCGGCGAGCCTGTTCGCATCGCCGCACGGCTTTTCGAGCCGCGCGCTGTACGCGGCCGAAGCCGGCGCGCTGCTGCGCGGCGAGGTCGACGCGATCTACGTGAAGGGCTCGACGGGCCTCGAGATCGCGCAACTGATCGGCGCGCACGTCGTGATCGACATCGGCTTTCATCCGGAACGTTCGATCCGCAACAACAACGGCACGCCGCGTCCGCTGACCGTAAACGCGGACGTGCTCGCGAACCACCCGGACATCGTCGCCGGCTTCCTGAAGCTCGTCGTCGCCGCCGGCGACTGGGCGAGCACGCATCCCGACGAAACCACGCACTACGTGGCCGGCGAAACCGCGTCGTCGGTCGACTGGGTCCGCGCCGCGTACGGTAACCAGTTGCACCGGCACCTCGGCGTCAACCTCGACGACGAATCGGTCGCCGCGCTCGACGAGTTCAAGACGTTCCTGCACGACTGGGGTTTTCTGGAAGCCGACTTCGATGTCGCCGACTGGATCGACCCGCGTCCGCTCGCCGACGTGTTGCGGCCATCGCTGCAGAAACGTGCGTGAGCCCTTCTTCCGCCAACTCATCCGGATCATCATGAAGCACACGCTCTCCCTCGCCTCGCTGCGCCGCCCGCTGCGCGCGCTGCTCGCCGCGCTGCCGCTTGCCGCGGCCTCGCTTGCCGCACCGGCCGCACACGCGGAAGACGCGCCCAAGGTCGTGCGGATCGCCGTCGTGGCCTATTCGAGCGGCGGCAAGACGCAATATGCTGGCGCGTCCGCGCTGATCGACGCCGACAAGTCGCTCGAGAAGGCGCTCGCCGCGCGGCACGTGAAGCTGCAATGGGTGCCCGTGTCGACCGCGGCGGTCGGCACGCTCGTCAACGAAGCGTTCACGAACGGCAGCATCGATTTCGCGGGCTACGGCGATCTGCCGTCGGTCGTCGTCAATGCATCGGGCACGCATACGCGCCTGATCGTGCCGGGCGGCGTCGGCAGCAACACGTATCTGGTCGTGCCGGCCGGCTCGACCGCAAAGTCGATCGTCGATCTCAAGGGCAAGCGCATCGCGCTCAATCGCGGCCGGCCGTGGGAAGTCACGTTCAGCAAGCTGCTCGCCGAGAACGGGCTGAAGCTGTCCGACTTCAGGATCTACAACCTCGATCCGCAGGCCGGTGCGGCGGCCGTCGCGGCCGGCCGCGTCGACGGCTTCTTCACGCTGTCCGACGCGTATTCGCTCGTCGACAAGAACGTCGGCAAGATCATCTGGTCGACCAAGACCGCGCCCGACGACTGGAAGATGCGCGCGGAACTGTGGGCGTCCGACGATTTCGTGAAGCGCTACCCCGACATCACGCAGCTCGTCGCGACGGCCTATGTGCGCGCCGCGCACTGGATCTCGCAGCCGCAGAATCGCGACGCGTACGTGAAGATCCTGAGCGCATCCGGCCAGCCGGAAAGCATCGTGCGCCGCGAGTACGCGGACGAATCGACGCCGTGGAAGGAGCAATGGACGCCGCTCTTCACGCCGGCGCTGACCGGTCACTACCGCGACGTCATCGCGTACAGCCGGCAGGCCGGCCTGACGTCCACGCCGGTCGACGTGAACGCGCTGCTCGCGCCGACCTTCGTGTCGACCGCGCTCAAGCAGCTCGGCCTCGACGGCTACTGGCGCGCCGACGCATCGCGCGTCGCGAGCCGCTGATGCCGATGCGCGCGCTCGCGTCGAACGGCCCGCACGCGGTCCGCCTGCCCGGCATCGCACGGCTCGGCGGGCAGGCGATGTGGTGGGTCACGCCCGTCGCGTTCGCCGCGTTGTGGTGGCTCGCGAGCGTGCAGCGCTGGTTTCCGCCGCAGCTCGTCGTGCCACCCGGCCGTCTCGCGGCGACGCTGCGCACGCTGATCGACACCGGCGAACTGCGGGACAACCTGCTGATCACGCTGCATCGCCTCGCACTCGGCTTCGCGATCGGTGCGACGGGCGGCGCCGCGTTCGGCATCCTGCTCGCGCGCAGCCGGCTGTTCTCCGACTACCTGCGGCCGACGTTCGACCTGCTGCGGCAAGTGCCGACGCTCACGCTGATCCCGCTGCTGATCCTGCTGATCGGCGTCGACGAACCGCTGAAGCTCGTCGTCGTCGGCAAGGCCGTGTTCTTCCCGGTCGCGTTGGCCGCATACACGGGCGTGCACGACGCACCGCGCGATCTCGTCGAGATGGCGCGCCACTACGGGCTCGGCCGCTTCGCGCTGCTGCGCGACGTGCTGCTGCCGGCCGCATTGCCGCCGCTGCTGACCGGCATCCGGATCGCGCTCGCGCGCGCGTGGCTCGCACTCGTCGCGGTCGAGCTGCTCGCCGCGGACAGCGGGATCGGCCAGATGATGGAACTGGCCCGGCAGATGCTGCGGCTCGACGTGGTGCTCGTCGACGTCGCCGCGATCGGGTTGATCGGCTTCGCGCTCGACCGCTCGATCGCCCTCGCGCAACGCTACGCATTGCGCTGGCAGACGCCGGCGCGCTGACCCTGACTGGATACGCTTCGGCATGCCCCTCGCTACACGCGCCCTCTCGCTCGCCCCGCTGCGCCGCCGCGCGCGCGGCCTCGTCGTGCCGGCCCTGCTGGTTGCCGCCTGGCAGTTCGCGTCGTCCGGCGATGCGGCCCATCAATATGCGTTCGTGCCGTTGCAGCAAGTCGGCGCCGCGCTGGTCGAACTCGCCCGCAGCGGCGAACTCGCGACCGATCTCGGTGCGAGCCTGCGCCGCACGACGCTCGGGCTGGGGTTCGGCGTCGCGTTTGGGCTCCTGTTCGGTGCGGCAATGGCGCGCTCGACGCTCGCGCGCAAGCTGGGCGAACCGGCGTTCCAGGCGCTGCGCTACGTGCCGCTGCTCGGGCTGATTCCGTTGCTGAGCCTGTGGGCCGGCACCGGCGAATTCGCGAAGGTGTTCATCATCGCGCTCGCCGCGTTCTACCCGATGACTACCGCCAGCTTCGACGGGCTGCGCCGCGTCGATCCGCGCTATGTCGAACTGGCGCAGTCGTATCGCCTGACGCGCATCGGCCTGTGGCGCGACGTGCTGATTCCGGGCGCGCTGCCCGACCTGTTCGCCGGCGTGCTGCAGGCCGTGCCGTTCGCGTGGATCACGGCGACCAGCAGCGAGCTGCTGTTCAACGCGGGTGCGGGCGTCGGCAGCCTGATGCAGAACGCGCAGGCCGGCGCGCGTGCCGACGTGCTGCTCGTGTGCGTGCTGGGCGTAACGGCGCTGGCCGTCGGTATGAGTGCGTTATGCGAGCGGATCGCGCAGCGCGCGCTGCGCTGGCGCGATCACGCCTGACGGCGCAGCCGCGCGTCGGCGTCGCCCGCGTCGCGCGGCTTCAGGATGCCGAGCTGCGCGAGCCGTGCGCGGACGATGTTGCGCGACTGGTCGAGCAGGCGCGACATGCGCAGCTGGTTGTGCTCGCTGTAGTCGAACACGCTGCGGTACACGGTGTCCTCGATGTGCTGCCACAGCGCCGGCGTGCCGAGATCCAGCAGTTCGACCACTGCATGGCGCAGCGCATCGGTCGCTTCGGCCACGTCGCGTGCGCGGCGCGGCGGCGCGGCAGCCGCGCCGTGCGCGTCGGCTGTATCGGGTGCAAGCGACAGCGCGGAGAACTGCAGGTCGCCGACGTCGATCGCGCCGCCCGCGCAGATCAGCACCGCATGGTGGATCACGTTCTCGAGTTCGCGGATGTTGCCCGGCCACGCGTGCGCATGCAGGCGCGCACGCGCGGCGTCCGTCAGCGTCGGCGCGGTCACGCGCAGCCGCTTCGCATAGATGTCGATGAAGTGTTCGATCAGCGGCGCAATGTCGCCGGGCCGCTCACGCAGCGGCAGCAGGCTCAGTTTCACGACGTTGAGCCGGTAGTACAGGTCTTCGCGGAAATTTCCCGCACGCACCGCGGCTTCGAGATTCACGTTGGTCGCCGCAACGAGCCGCACGTCGATCTTGACGGTCTTGCGCGAGCCGACTGGCGTCACCTCGCGCTCCTGCAGCACGCGCAGTAGCTTGACCTGCGCGGATAGCGGCAGGTCGCCGACCTCGTCGAGAAAGAGCGTGCCGCGATTCGCGGATTCGAACCAGCCCGGCTGGCTGTTGATGGCGCCGGTAAACGCGCCGCGCTCGTGGCCGAACAGCTCGCTTTCGATCAGCGTCTCCGAAAACGCGCCGCAGTTGACTGCGACGAACGGGCCTTCATGGCGCTCGCTCAGCGAATGCACGAGGCGCGCGATCAGCTCCTTGCCTGTGCCGCTCTCGCCGGTGACGAGCACCGTCGCATCGCTCGGCGCGACGAGCTGGATGCGTTCGAGCAGCACCCGCGATTTGGGATCGTCGAACGTCAGCGCCTTCGCACGAATCGTGATCGCGTGCGAAGTCGGGTCCGGCAAGCTGAAGATGGCCATGGCACGACCGGCGTGTTGAACGGGGAAGGTTCGACGATAGCAAGGCGCGCGCCGGCCACGAACCAATTCATCGAGCTATCGGTATGACGGCGGCCGGATTGCGCCGCCCGCTGCGCAGCGTCACGCGAGGCCGGTCATTTTCCATTGCTGCTCGAGCGCGCCCGGCCCGAATTCGAGCGAGCCGCCGAGCGGCTCCGCGAGCGCCTGGAAATACGCGGCTTCCTCGAGGATCAGGATGTACTTCGACACGTCGAGGATCGACTTGCCCCAGAACGTCGCGCCGCCGTTCGCCTCGATGATCGCCGGCACCTCGGGGGCGCGCCGGATCGTGTCGACGATGAAGCGCGGCTCGCCCGGACGGCGATCGACATAGACCGGGATCTCGCGGGCCCGCGTGTAGCGCGCGGCCGGCGCGTAGCGGATCGGCAGCGGACGATGCGCACTCGCCCATGCGCCGAGATACGGGCCGTGCACGTGAATCACGACGTCGACTTCCGGCACTTCGCGGAATACACCCGCGTAGCGCGGCCCGTTGCCGCCCGCGCGCGCGTCTCCGTGCAGCACGTCGCCGTCGAGCGTAACGACGACGGGCTGGATCTCCTGCGACGCGGCCCACGGGCTCGGCGCCGACAGCGCGACGACGAGTTCCGTGCCTGGCACGCGCTGGAACGCCTGGAACGTGTTGGTCGCGGACAGCGTGCGCGTTTCCTTCAGCACGCGCGCGGCTTGCGCGAATTCGCGCGTGGCGCGCTCGACGAATGCCACGAGTTCGCCGCTGTCGATGGCTTGGGTGACTGACATGAGTTCGGTTTCCTTGATCGGGTGAACGGATGGGCTCGCGTCGCAACGCCGCGACGCACGGCAACCGGATCAGCAGCAATCGTGCCAGCCGGGTACGCGTGCATCGCATGCCTGCACCACCGCGTGTACGCACCGTGCGCGATTCGCTCGGCGCGATTCATGTGCTTGCGTCTGTTGCGGGAGCAACAGCAAACCGGCCCGGATTGCTGCGCGAGACGCAGCCGGCGCATGCGCGTGCTGCACGCCGCGCGCAGGCATTGCCCGTCATGCCGCGCGCAGCGCGTGCCCCACCCGCGCTGCACCCGCGCTGGTTCAAAACTTGCGTCGTGGTCGGCCCGCGCCGGACACAACCCGGCGCGTCCGATCCGATCTCACCGACATCCATCCGACCATGACGCTCTTCCCCCTGCGCGGCTTCGCTGCGCGCACGCTGCTGGTTTCGGCGCTCGCCGCGCCATCTCTCGTTTCGCACGCGGCTTCGCCCGGCCGCACTCCAGCGCCCGATCCGTTGCAGGGCGACGGTCGCGTGTCCGCGTTCTACACGTGGGACCGCGACATTCCGGCGACGCCCGGCGTGCTGCTACGTTCCGAAGCGCTGCCCGCGACGCTCGGGCTCGCGAGCGCCGCACGGCAACTGCGCATCCTGTATGCATCGACCGACGGCGTCGGCGGCCGCACGCCGATCGCCGTGTCGGGTGCGCTGTTCGTGCCGCGCGGCACGCCGCCGGCCGGCGGCTGGCCGATCGTCGCGTGGGCGCACGGCACGTTCGGGATGGCCGACATCTGCGCGCCGTCGTGGTTCGGCCGCTCGTATCGCGACGTGCGTTACCTGAACGCATGGCTTCAACAGGGATTCGCGGTCGTCGCGACCGACTATCAAGGGCTCGGCACGCCCGGCCCGAATCCGCAGCTCAACAACCGCTCGAACAGCTACACGCTGCTCGACAGCGTGCGCGCGGTGCTGGGCGGCGTGCCGGGCCTCGCGAACGAGGTCGTGCTCGTCGGTCAGTCGCAAGGCGGCTCGGCCGTATTCGCGGCGGCCGGCTACGCGCCCGCCTACGCGCCGGAACTCGCGATCCGCGCGACCGTCGCGACCGGGACGATCTACAACGCGTCGCGCGCCACGCTCGCGTCGCTGCCGAAGTTCGAGACCACCTACCGGCGCGATCCCGACCGCGTCGATCCGACGCTTGCGTACCAGTTCTACTCGGTGCTGTCCGCGCAGCAGATCGCCCCGTCGCTGCGTGCGGACGAAGTGCTGACCGACAACGCGCTGCCGATCCTCGAACAGGCACGCATCGGTTGCCTCGCGTCGCTCGAGGACGATGCAGCGCTCGCGCACCTCACGCACGCGAACACCGTGAAGCCGGGCGCCGATGCGCGACTAAGGGCATGGTGGGACGAATACCTGAAGTATCCGACACTGAGGATCGCCACGCCCGTCTTCATCGGCGCGGGCGCGGACGACGGGCTCGCGCCGCTCGAACTCGCGCTCGCGAAAGATGCGTGCGCGGCGGGCACGACGGTCGAGGCGCACCTGTATGCGGGCCGTGAACACAACGGCACCGTGAACGCATCGCTCGCCGATTCGATTCCGTTCGTGAAGCGCGTGCTCGCCGGCGAGACGATCCGCCCGGTCTGCACGCCTGCCGCGCAGCAGGCCGTGCCGCAATAACCGGCTGCACGTGCTTTGCACGACGGCGCGAATGCTTTCCCGCAATCGCCGGGTTTGCCGAATCGGCATGGCAAACGCGTCCATAGCGCATCCGCGCAAATGCTTTTCCGAATCCGTTATTGGATCGCGCCGTCGTGCGTTTTTATACTCGTCAGCACTCTCTGATGAAGAGTGCCAGCCAATTTCGACAGAACAGCACAGGACGAAAAGATGAGCCTACGCCCCTTGCACGACCGCGTCATCGTGAAGCGACTCGATCAGGAAACCACCACCGCGTCGGGCATCGTGATCCCCGACAGCGCCGCAGAGAAACCCGACCAGGGCGAAGTGATCGCCGTCGGCCCCGGCCGCAAGGACACGGACGGCCAGCGCATCGTGCCCGACCTGCAGGTCGGCGAACGCGTGCTGTTCGGCAAGTACGCGGGCCAGGCCGTCAAGGTGGACGGCAATGAGTTCCTCGTGCTGCGCGAGGAAGACATCGTCGCGGTCGTCAATCAATAACGGAGCGCAATCATGGCAGCGAAGGAAATCATTTTCAGCGACGTCGCACGTGCGAAGCTGACCGAAGGCGTGAACATTCTCGCGAACGCGGTGAAGGTCACGCTCGGGCCGAAGGGCCGCAACGTGGTGCTCGAACGCAGCTTCGGCGCGCCGGTCGTCACGAAGGACGGCGTGTCGGTCGCGAAGGAAATCGAACTCGCGGACAAGCTGCAGAACATCGGCGCGCAGCTCGTGAAGGAAGTCGCGTCGCGCACCAGCGACGCAGCCGGCGACGGCACGACGACGGCCACCGTGCTCGCACAGGCGATCGTGCGCGAAGGCCAGAAATACGTCGCGGCCGGGCTCAACCCGCTCGACCTGAAGCGCGGTATCGACAAGGCCGTCGCAGCGGCCGTCGACGAGCTGAAGAAGATCAGCAGGCCGACCACCACCAGCAAGGAAATCGCGCAGGTCGCGACGATCTCCGCGAACGGCGAGGAATCGATCGGCCAGCGCATCGCCGAAGCGATCGACCGCGTCGGCAAGGAAGGCGTGATCACCGTCGAGGACGGCAAGTCGCTCGCCGACGAGCTCGACGTCGTCGAGGGGCTGCAGTTCGATCGCGGCTACCTGTCGCCGTACTTCATCAACAATCCCGACAAGCAGATCGCCGAGATCGAGAACCCGTACATCCTGCTGCACGACAAGAAGATCTCGAACATCCGCGACCTGCTGCCGGTGCTCGAACAGGTCGCGAAGTCGGGCCGGCCGCTGCTGATCATCGCGGAGGACGTCGAAGGCGAAGCGCTCGCGACGCTCGTCGTGAACAACATCCGCGGAATCCTCAAGACGGTCGCGGTCAAGGCGCCGGGCTTCGGCGATCGCCGCAAGGCGCTGCTCGAGGACATCGCGATCCTCACCGGCGGGCAGGTCGTCGCCGAGGAAACGGGCCTGACGCTCGAGAAGGCGACGCTCGCCGAACTCGGCCAGGCGAAGCGCATCGAGGTCGGCAAGGAAAACACGACCGTGATCGACGGCGCGGGCGATGCGAAGAACATCGAAGCACGCGTGAAGCAGATCCGCGTGCAGATCGAAGAAGCGACGTCGGACTACGACCGCGAAAAGCTGCAGGAACGCGTCGCGAAGCTCGCGGGCGGCGTCGCGGTGATCAAGGTCGGCGGTGCGACCGAGATCGAGGTGAAGGAGAAGAAGGATCGCGTCGACGACGCGCTGCACGCGACGCGCGCGGCCGTCGAGGAAGGCATCGTACCGGGCGGCGGTGTCGCGCTGATCCGCGTGCGGCAGGCGATCCGCGAACTGAAGGGCGTAAACGCCGATCAGGATGCGGGCATCAAGATCGTGCTGCGCGCGCTCGAGGAACCGCTGCGCCAGATCGTCGCGAACGCGGGCGAGGAAGCGAGCGTCGTCGTCGCGAAGGTCGCGGAAGGCTCGGGCAACTTCGGCTACAACGCGCAGACGGGCGAGTACGGCGACCTCGTCGAATCGGGCGTGCTCGATCCGACCAAGGTCACGCGCACGGCGCTGCAGAACGCGGCATCGGTCGCCGGGCTGCTGCTGACGACCGATGCAACCGTGTTCGAAGCGCCGAAGGATGCAGCGCCGGCCGCGGCGCCGGGCGGCCCGGGCGCGGGCGGGCCGGGGTTCGACTTCTGACGATAGACGCAGCGTGCCGCCCGAACCGGGCGGCGATACGCTCGGCATGCAACGCGTGGCGGCCTCGGTCGCCGCGTTTTTTTTTCGTGCGCACCGCGGTTGCGGACGCGCCGCCCGCCTCCGGCCGCACCGCAACGTGCGAACCTTCTTCAGAACATCTGCCGCAGACCGATCGCCGCCCCGACGTTGTTGGTCCGGCCGATCTGGTCGACCTTGCCCGTGAGCCGGTTGGTGGCGCCCGGATAGTCGGCGGCGAACGCGCCGTTGCCGCGCGCGAAGTCCACCGTGCCGTAAACCTCGGTGTGCTTCGACAGCGCATATTCGGCCAGCACGGTCGCCGAGTAGTTGATCCCCGAGCCGAGCGTGCCGTCGAGCCGCGCCGCGTTGCGCGCGTGGCCGTAATAGCCGGCCACCGTGATCAGCAGCGGCGCGGTGGCTTGCCAGTTCGCGCCGACGTAGAACGTATCGTCGATGCGGTTCGGGCTGCCGCCGCTCAGCGCCGGCGCACCGGCCTGCTGCATGTTGAAGTCCGTCGTGCCCGTCTTGTCCTGGCCGTGCAGCCAGCCGGCCAGCAGCCGCACGGTCGGCGTGACCTGATACGCGCCGCTCACGTGCACGAAGCTCACCTTCGCGCCGTTGACCGAACTGCCGTTCACGGACGACACGGAAGTCTGCTGATAGCCCGCGTTGATCGACGCGGGCCCCTGTGCATAGGTCAGTTCCACACCGTACGTGCTGTCGAGCCCCATCGCGCCGGCATGGTTGCCGAAGCCGTAGATCGCGTCGACGCTCAGGCCGCTGTAGGAAAACTTGTACTTCACCGAGTTCGGCACCGTCAGGTAGTTGCCGATGCCGTTGTACGCCCAGCTGTCCTGCCAGTAGTCGCCGACGGTCATCGGGTCGAAGATGTCGCCCATCGTGTCGTACAGCGGCGCGTACTGGTTGCCGAACGTCAGCGACCCGTAGCGGTTGCTCGACAGGCCGACGTATGCCTGGCGGCTGAACAGCGTATTCGCGACGTGCAGCTTGCCGTCGCCGAGCTCGAAGCCGTTCTCGAGGCGGAAGATCGCCGACAACCCGCCGCCGAGATCCTCGCTGCCGCGCAAGCCCCAGCGGCTGTGCGTTTCCGGGCCGACCGTCATCCCGATCAGGTCCTTGCCGTCCGGGCCGGCATTGGTCTGATACCGGATCGCCGTATCGACGAGGCCATACAACGTGACGGAACTCTGGGCAAATGCCGACGACGTTGCTGTTACGGCGAATACCGCGCCGATACCACCGGATACGACGATGCGTTTCATGAAAGGCCTCCCCTGAGCGATTGATTTTGTAAGCAGTCCGATAGCACTCGCATCCGGAGGCCGGTACTGCGATCGGGAGAATAATCGGTCATTTTCCCGGAACCTATTGCCGGTTCTGGATTGGACCTTTCCAATATCGTCAACAATGGCGGTCGCGGCCGCGCGGCTTCCATCGTGTTGCATCGACCGATCGAGTCCGCACCGGATCGCGGCTGCAAGATGCGCTTCGTGATGCAGCTCGATTCCGGCCTGCCGCAAGCGGCCGGCGGCGAATGGCCATGGAGCGGCGGCGCGAACGACACGTTCCGGTGTGCGCCGTGCCGCGCCCGTGCACCCCTCCGGCAATGCACGTAGAGGGCGCCGCCTTTACGACCTTTTTACTTGCGGCCGCGTGTGCGTTCACTAGAATGTGTTCGCAATCCACCACCGAGCACGCGACATGCGCATCCGAAGTCCTCGTCCCCCGAGTTGCTTTTCTGCCTGACAGGCAGGACGCCTGCGTCTCTCTTTCCCGAGCCACCGTCCTGCCGACAGGCGGACGGTGCGCGCCGTAGTCACACCCGTGCACGCTTGAATACGACGTCGATGCGGTAATCGCGCATCGTGTGCTCAAGCGCGTGCTCGCGGCAAATTCCCTGCAACGACGCGCCAACGATCCGCCGCCAAAGCGACGACCGATCGCTTGCCCGCGTCCCGCATGCCGATCCGGTCAAACAATTTTGCATACCTGAGTTCATTCACGGAAATTTCCGATACCGGAGCCCGAGCATGTTCGAGATCGACAAGCAGTACACCCGCGAATTCATCCACACCGCATGCGGCGGCAGCAAACAGGCATTCCTGCCGACGAAGAACGGCAAGGTCGTGGCCGCGTGCCTGCGCACGGACCTCAACCCGCACGCCCCCGACGTGATCCTCTGCGACGGCAGCGCGTCCGCGCGTGCGGCCGGCAGGACGCTCGCCGCGCAGCGCGATGCGATTCCGGTGTTCATCAAGATGGAAACGGATGCGTTCCGCTTCGTCGGCCGGTACGTCGTCAGCGAATCGCTCACCGCGCCGCTCGACTGCGCGCCTTACGTGCGCAACAGCGGCTTCACGTCCGGGCAGATCTCGCGCGTGCTGAAGCTCAGGCGCTGCTGACACGTTTGCACGGCGCATCGCGCGCCGCGTCTCGGTCGTCTTTCATACAGGAGCAATCATGCTTGGCTTGACGTTCTGGAAACACGTGATCGGCGCGCGGGCCGATGCCGTCCGCGAAGACAAGGCAACTGCGCACGACCGGCACCGCCGCCGGTCGAGAACGCTCGTGCTGACCAGCGCCGCGGTGGCGTTCGCGGCGATCGCGTTCGGCGCGCCGGTCGTCGGCATTTCGGTCTTTCTGCTGACGACGCTGCCGTTCGTGCTGTCGGGCACGTGAAGACGTCCGTATCGGGCGTGCGGCGCGAGCCGCGCCGCAATCGATACGAAATTTTAATACCGGGCCCCCGCGTATCTGACACCGTCTTTACACGGATGTGTCTAGGATTTCCCTGTCATCACGACACGGAGAGATCCGCATGCAAACGCAGCAGGCCGCCGTCGGCGGCCACCCCGACCTTCCCCGCCGACGCGGCGGCTTGCCGCTCGCGGCCCGGCTGGCGGACGCCTGTCCGCCTGACAACATTCTGCTCGACGTGCCGGTCGAAAGCGCGATCCAGTTGTTCGACCTCGCCGCGCGATACGTCGCGCGCAACAGCGGGGTTCCTGCGGAACGGATCCGGACCGAACTGACGAAGCGCGAACAGCTCGGTTCGACCGGCCTCGGCCAGGGCGTCGCGATTCCGCATGCGCGGGTCGACGGGCTCGGCTCGGCCGTCGCGCTGTTCGTTCGTGCGCTGTATCCGTTCGCGTTCAATGCGCCGGACCGCAAGCCCGTGCGCGAATTCATCGTGCTGGTCCTGCCGAAACAGGACGACCGCGCGCATCTCGAACTGCTCGCCGACGCGGCGCGGTGTTTCAGCGAACGCCCGTTCCGGCAGGCGTCGCGCGACGCGCTGACGCCCGGCGAGATTCATCGGCTCATGCAACGCACGCACTGACACCGCGTCGTGCGGCGACAGGCACTTTCCTCATTCTTTCGGATTCCCATGTTCCCAGACCCTGAAAGTCCCACTCTTACGTCACGGCGCGTGGCCGGCCTGGCTCGCTCGCTGCCGTTCATGCAGGCCTTGCACGGGCAGACCGTCGTTATCGTCGATAACGGCGTGGCGAGCGATACGCACGCTCGTCACGCGTTCGCTCAGGACGTCGCACTGCTCGCGCTCACCGGCATTCGTCCGGTGGTCGTCCAGGGCGGGCCGGCCGCGTCCGGCGCGCAGTCCGTCCAGGCGGCACGTGCCGCGATGGCCGACATCAACCACGAGCTGGTACGCCTGATCGGCAGTCACGGCGTCAAGGCGATCGGCATCGACGGTCACGACGGCGGCCTGCTGGTCGCCGGCGCCGAATCCGATCGCGCGAACACGAGCCCGGTCGCGCAATTCGACGGCACCGCATTGAACGCGTTTCTCGGGAACGGGCTGGTGCCCGTGGTGATGCCCGTCGCGCCGGACGATGCAGGCCAGGATCGCCTGCTGCGCCCCGAACGGGTCGGCAGCCTCTTCGCGCAGCGCACCGGCGCCGTCACGCTGGTGATGATGGTCGAAAGCGCGCTGCTGCGCGAACTCGGCGAACTCGCGGGGCTGTACGGCATCACGGAACTCGAGCAATGGCTCGCCGAGCGTCCGGCCGCCGATGCGGCGCCCTGCGTACGGGAGGCGCTCGATGCGCTCGCGCACGGCGTGCAGAACGTCCATCTCGCCGATATCGGGCAACCCGAATCGCTGATCGACGAACTGCTGACCGAGGAAGGGTCGGGCGTGGTGTTCTGCCGTCGCGGCAATACCGACCTGCTGTCGGAAACGCGCCGCTACTTCGCCGATTCCGCGTGCGTGCTGCGCGACGGCTTCAGCGTCGAGCAGAAGCAGGTCGTGCGGTTCTGATCGGGTAGCGGGAAATCGCTTGCGGCGACCCGCAAGGGCCGCCGCAAGCGAACGACGTCAGCGATCAACGCCGTGTCGCGAGACGCCGCACCACACGGACGAGCGCATCGACCTCGTCGCACGTGTTGTAGAACGCGAGCGACGGCCGCACCGTTGCCTCGAGCCCGAAACGCCGCAGGATCGGCTGCGCGCAGTGATGCCCCGAGCGCACCGCGATGCCCTCTTCGTTCAACGCCTGTCCGACTTCCTCGGTCTCATAGCCCTTCAGCACGAACGACAGCACGCTCGCCTTGTCGCGCGCGGTGCCGACGAGCCGCACGCCCGGCACCGGCGCGAGCACGCTCGTCGCATACGCGAGCAGGTCGTGCTCGTAGCGAGCGATGTTCTCGATGCCGACACGGTTCACATAGTCGAGCGCCGCGCCGAGCCCGACCGCATCCGCGATGTTGCCGGTGCCGGCCTCGAAGCGGTTCGGCGGCGGCTGGAACACCGTACGCTCGAACGTCACGTCAGCAATCATGTTGCCGCCGCCCTGCCACGGCGGCATGTCGTCGAGGATCGCGCGCTTGCCGTACACGACGCCGATCCCGGTCGGCCCGTAGATCTTGTGCCCGGAGAACACGAAGAAATCCGCATCGAGCGCCTGCACGTCGACGCGCATGTGCGAGATCGACTGCGCGCCGTCGACGAGCGCCTTCGCGCCCGCGCGATGCGCGAGCTCGACGATCTCCTTCACCGGCACGACCGTGCCTAGCGCATTCGACACCTGCGTGACGGACACGATCTTCGTGCGGTCGTTGAGCAGCTTCCGGTATTCGTCGAGCAGCACCTGCCCCGAATCGTCGACCGGAATCACGCGGAGCTTCGCGCCCTTCTGCGCGGCAAGCTGCTGCCACGGCACGATGTTCGCGTGATGCTCGAGATGCGACACGACGATCTCGTCGCCTTCGCCGACGTTCTGCACGCCCCACGTCTTCGCGATCAGGTTGATCGCCTCGGTCGTGCCGCGCACGAACACGATCTCGTCGGGCGACGATGCGCCGATGAAGCGCTGCACCGTTTCCCGCGCATGCTCGTAAGCATCCGTCGCGCGACCGGCCAGCGCATGCGCGGCGCGGTGGATGTTCGAGTTCTCGTGCGCGTAGAAATACGCGAGGCGGTCGATTACGGCCTGCGGCTTGTGCGTCGTCGCCGCATTGTCGAACCAGATCAACTGCTTGCCGTTCACGCGCTCCTGCAGCATCGGGAAATCGCGGCGGATCGCGTTCACGTCGAACGGCGGGTGCGCGCCGCGGTGCAACTGGCCTTGCGGCTCGGCTGCATGCGTATCGTCGATGAAGTAGCGCGGCACGTCCGTGCCCGATGCGCGCGACACCGGCACGTCGCGCTGCACGGCGAGCAGGTCACGCAGCGCAGCGTCGCCCGGCAGCCCGAACGCTTCCGGCGACGCGAGGCCGTTCGACGGCACGACGATGTCCTGCGGCGTCGCCTGCCAGCCTTGCAGCGAGCCGTCGGTGAAGTAGTACGGCGACGCGGCCGGCGCTGCCTTCACCGCGCCCTCCGACGACGCCGCATTCCCCTGCGGCACGCCGAGCGCCGCGCCGCCGATGCGCGGCTCGAGCGCGGGCGCGATCGACACGGCGTTGTCGGGCAGCCCGTTCTGCGCGGCCGCATGCGGCGCGAGCGCGGGCACGCGGTTGCCGAGCGACAGCACGTGCGTCGGCGCGGACGGCGCGAGGTTCGTGCCGGGCACCTTGCCCTGCGGCAACGCGAAACCCGGCATGCCGGTGCCGGTGCCGCCGGGCCCCGCGAGCGGCGAGCCGGCCGGCGCCGGGTTGCTCACCGACGCGAGGATCGGCGCGGCGGCCGGCAACGCCGACGGCACGCCGCCGACCGCGCCGCTGCCCGCCGACAGCCCGGGCGCGGCGGCCTGCCCGGGCGGCGTCGAGAAGAATTC
Organism: Burkholderia pyrrocinia; assembly: GCF_022809715.1. Classification (NCBI taxonomy): domain Bacteria; kingdom Pseudomonadati; phylum Pseudomonadota; class Betaproteobacteria; order Burkholderiales; family Burkholderiaceae; genus Burkholderia; species Burkholderia pyrrocinia. Next base: position 2,678,202 of record NZ_CP094460.1, on the reverse strand, counting down.
GGACGCGAGCCGCGCCAGTGTCGCGGGATCGGGCAAGCCGGCCGGCAGCGGCGCGTGCGGCAGCGCGTGCGCGTCGCCGCCGGCCAGGCCGGGATTAACGGTAGGTGTCGGGATAGTCATGGAACTTGGCGATTTCGACGTCATCGAGGACAGCCAGCGCATCCGGCGAATGGACCGCGAGCGAGCAATACAGCGAGATCAGGTACGACGCGATCGCCTGGTTGTTGATCCCCATGAAACGCACCGACAGGCCCGGCCCCTGCTCGCCCGCGACGCCCGGCTGATAGAGGCCGACGACGCCCTGCCGCTTGTCGCCGACGCGCAGCAGCAGGATCTTGGTCTTGCCGTCCGCGACCGGCACCTTGTCCGACGGGATCAGCGGAATGCCGCGCCACGTGAGGAACTGCGAGCCGAACAGGCTGACCGTCGGCGGCGGCACGCCGCGCCGCGTGCATTCGCGGCCGAACGCGGCGATCGCGAGCGGGTGCGTGAGGAAGAACGCGGGCTCCTTCCACACCTTGGTCAGCAGCTCGTCGAGATCGTCCGGCGTCGGCGCGCCCGTCAGCGGGAAGATCCGCTGTTCGTCGGTCACGTTTGCCAGCAGCCCGTAGTCGGGGTTGTTGATCAGCTGGCTTTCCTGCAGCTCCTTGATCGTCTCGATCGTCAGGCGCAGCTGTTCCTTGATCTGGTCGTGAGGACTGCTGTAAAGATCGGAGATCCGAGTATGCACATCGAGCACCGTGCTCACCGCGTTCAGGAAGTATTCGCGCGGTTGCTCTTCGTAAGGCACGAAGGTCTGCGGCAGCACGCTTTCGTCCTCGAGCTGCGTGCATGCGGCACGCACGGCTTCCGGGTTCTTCACCTGGTTCAGGCGGTAGATGCCGGCCTCGACCGGCACCCATTGCAGCAGATGGGTCAGCCAGCGCGGCGTGATCGTGGAAAGCTGGGGGACGGTCTTGGTAGCGTTCGCTAGTTGGCGGGCGGCGTGATCGCTCAGCGCGGCCGTGCCGCTTGCAACGGTCGACATGTGTGGCTCCGGGTTCTTAAGATGGAAAACGGGATTGCTTATGACGCTGGGTGATTATCGGAAGCACGCACCTGCCGGCTCAACATGCTATAGCCGTCATGTCGTGCAACCGAAAGGGAAACGGGGCGGCCTCAGGTGACGTACGCGCCCGGCAGCAGCATCGAGATCGACACGTCGAACGCGCGCGCGATCTTGTCGGCCGTGACGATCGACGCGATCGCCTCGCCGCGCTCGATCTCACCGACATACGAGCGGTTCAGCCCCGCATGCTCGGCGAGCTGCTCCTGCGACCACGTGCGCGCTTCGCGCAGCCTGCGCACGTTGGCGCCGAAGTGATGAATGAGGTCGCTCATCGCGCCTCCTAGGCGACACGCGCCGCCGCGCGCGGCGCGGCGTTCGCTTCGCTGCGCAGCACGGCCTGCGTGACGTTCGCGCCGGCCGGCACGTCCTGCGTGAGCCACACGTTGCCGCCGATCACCGCGCCGCGCCCGATCGTCACGCGGCCGAGGATCGTCGCACCCGCGTAGATCACCACGTCGTCCTCGACGATCGGATGGCGTGCAAGCCCTTTCTCCAGATGGCCGGCCGCATCGCGCGGAAAGCGCTTCGCGCCGAGCGTGACGGCCTGGTACACGCGTACGCGCTCGCCGATGATTGCCGTCTCGCCGATCACGACACCCGTGCCGTGGTCGATGAAGAAACCCGCGCCGATGCGCGCGCCCGGATGAATGTCGATGCCCGTTTCCGCATGCGCCTGCTCGGCGATGATCCGCGCGAGCAGCGGCAGGCCGAGCCCGTACAGCTCATGCGCGAGCCGGTGGTGGATCATCGCGAGGATGCCCGGGTAGCACAGCAGCACTTCGTCGACGCTGCCGGCCGCCGGATCGCCGTGAAAGGCAGCAAGCACGTCGCTGTCGAGCAGCCGGCGAATCTCGGGCAGCCGCGCGGCGAACGCCTGCACCGCCGTCGAAGCGACTCCTTCGACGTTGTCGAGCGGCCCGTCGGCGTTGCGCTGCCGCGCCGCGTAGCGCAATTCGAGCGTCACCTGCGCGAGCAGCGCGTTCAGCGCCGCGTCGAGCGCGTGGGCCACATGGAAGTTCTCGCTCTCCTGGCGCAGGTCGGGCGGCCCGAGCCGCATCGGGAACAGCACGCCCTTCAGCGCGCCGACGATCTGCGCGAGCGCCTCGCGTGCCGGCAGGTCGCGCCCGCCCGGCTCGAGCGAGCGACGCTGCTTCTCGCGCCATGCGCGGCGGACCGTCTGCAGCGATTGAACGATGTCGTCGATGTCGAATGCGGCCATGCTGACTTCTCCCCTTGTCGGCCGTGAATCAATCCTGCGCCCACGGCAGGCCGCGAAAGCGCCAGCCGTTGCGGCCGCCGCGATGCTGCCCTTCGTCGAGATCACCCTCGAACCCTTCGAGCACGTTGAATACCTGCGTGAAGCCGCCCTTCGTCGCGGCTTCGGCCGCTTGTGCGGAACGGTTGCCGCTGCGGCACAGGAGCAGCACCACCGCGTCCTTGCCGGTCTTCGCTTCCAGTTCGCGCACGAAACGCGGGTTGCGCGTCAGGCTCGTGCCGGTCGCCCACGGCACATGCAGCGACTCCGGCACGTGGCCGACGAATTTCCGTTCTTCGGCGGTGCGCACGTCCACCAGCAACGCGTCGCCGGCCGAGAACAGTGCCCATGCAGCTTGCGGTGCGACGCCGCCCGCGTAGGGCGTGCCGGCCGCCGCGGCCGCCGCACGGGCGTCTTCGAGCGCCTGCTGCGCAGCGGTTCGTTCTTCCAATGCAACCGTCATGACACTTCCTCGTTTTCGCAGATTCGTATGATCAAAAAAACACCGGGAATGCGGCCGTTGCAGCTTGCGTGCTGTCTATAGCCGTCAGCGCCACTATGCGAGTGCGGCCGGGCAAGCAGAACCAATAAAAATTCATTTCCTAATCAGCGGCGCGCGAAATGCAATAGCAGACGCGCGCTATCGGCGCGGATTCGGATTCGTGCGGGAAATGCGGGACGATGACCGTTCGATGTCACGCGTCGAAGGGCTTTGAAAGGAACGGCGGGAAGCGAGCAACGCGGCGTGCAGCGCGTTGTCATGGAATCCGAAATGGAGCGCATGCGGCGCCGCGCATGCGTGGATGATTCGAAGGGATGATTCGAAGGGATGCAACCGGCAGGCGACACGCATCGGCGTGATGCCGAACGGCATCGCCGATGCACTCGCTTGCCCGTCAGTCCATCACTGCACCGGATCGACCGGCGCGACCGGTACGCCGCGCGCTTCGATGTCGCGCCCCGCGAGCAAACACAGATCCTCGCGATGATGCGCGGCGACCACCTGCACGCCTACCGGCACGCCATCCACGAGCGCCGTCGTCACCGCCAGCCCCGGCAGCCCCATCGCGGGCAGCGCGCGCAGCGTGAGCTGCGCCTCCCACACACGCTCGAACCCGTCCGGTCCCTGCCGGTCGAGATCGTCGGGGAACGGCAGTTCCGACGACACGGGCAGCAGCACGACCGCATGCGCGTCGAGAAACAGCCGCCACTGCCGTGTCAGCGTGGTGCGCCGGACCAGCGCGCGGCCGATCACGTCGGCCGGCAGGTCGCGCACCTTGCCGCGCACCGCGGCGATCACCGCCGCCGCACCCGGATCGCCGTCGTTCGCGGCCGCGTTCGACAATGCATCGAAACCGTCGCCGAGCCAAAGCTGTTCCTGCAACAGCGCGGCCTCGCGCATCGGCGGCGTATCGTCGATCTCGTCGACGGTCCAGCCCGCATCGACGAGCCGGCGCGCGGCATCGCGCAACGCGGCCTCGACTTCGGGCACGACCTGCAAGCCGCCCGGGCGCACGCACAGCGCCGCGCGCTTCGGCACTTCGCGCCCGTCGAACGGCACGTGTACGTGCCACGGATCGCGCGGGTCCGGCGCGGCAAACGCACGCAGCGCGAGCGCGAGATCGTCGATCGTGCGTGCGATCGGCCCCGCCGATGACATCAGTTGCGCGCCGATCGCACGTTCGGGCGACGACGCGTTGAACGCCGGCACGCGCCCGAGCGACGGCCGGATTCCGTGCACGCCGCACGCATAGGCCGGGTAACGGACCGAACCACCGATGTCGGTGCCGAGTGCGAGCGGGCCGATCCCGGCGGCAACGGCCGCTGCCGCGCCGCCGCTCGACCCGCCCGGCGTCAGCGACGGATTGCGCGGATTGCGCGTGTGGCCGTGTACGAGATTCGACGTGAACCAGCGCAACGCGAACGTCGGCGAATTGGTGCGGCCGAGCAGGATCGCGCCGGCCTTCCTGATGTTGCCGACCACCGGGCTGTCGGCACGCGCGATCAGGTTCTCCTGCAGGCGCGTGCCGTTGGTCGTCGCGAAATCCGCCTGGTCGATGTTGATCTTCACGGTCACGGGCACGCCCGCGAGCGGGCCCGGATCGTCGCCGCGTGCGATCGCTCGGTCGACTTCGTCGGCCTGCCGCCGCACGTCGTCGGACCGGTGTTCGATCACCGCGTTGATCGCCGGATTCACCGCGTCGAGACGATCGAGCACGGCGTCCGCCACTTCGCGCGCGGACACTTCGCGCTGCCGCACAAGTTTCGCGAGTGCGGTTGCCGACAGTTGCCAGAGATGCGTCATCACTTCTCCTTGTGGAAGGACATCACAATCACTCGCGGCGCCACGCTTCAGCGATAACGTGGCGCCTCATCCGCTTACTGTGCGTCGTGCTTTGCACGTTCCGCGGCCGCGATGATCGCGTCGGCCACGGCCTTCGGCTGGCTCAGCATCGCGACATGGCTGCCGTTCACGCGCGTGACCGTCGCGCCGATCCGCTTCGCCATCGCTTCCTGCAGCTTCGGATCGATCATCCGGTCCTGCGTCGCGACGACGAATGTCGACGGCTTTGCATGCCACGCGGCCTGCGCGACTTTCTCCGAAATGCAACCGCCATACCACGGCCCCTGCGTCGCCGCAACGATGCGCTGCTGCGCGGGCGGGAGGTCCGGCGCGAAATCCTGCGCGATCGCCTTGTCCGACAGCCGCGCGAAGCCGCCTGCGTCCTTGCGCAGTTCACCGGCCCATGCCGGTGCCGGCAGCCCTTTCGTGACGTCGGCAATCGACTGGCCGTTGTCGGGCGCGAATGCCGCGACGTAGACGAGCGACTTCACCTTGTCGTCGTTACCCGCATCGCTGATCACGACGCCGGCCCACGAATGACCGACCAGCACGACCGGCCCCTTCTGCTCGTCGATCGTGCGCTTCGTCGCGGCCGCATCGTCGGCGAGCGAGCTCAGCGGATTCTGCACCGACACCACGTGCAGCCCGCGTGCCTCGAGCAGCGGAATCACGCGGTTCCAGCTCGACCCGTCGGCAAACGCACCGTGCACGAGCACGACATTCGTGCCCTTCAGGTCGTCCTTCGGCGCGGCCTGCGCCGCGACCGCACCGAACAGTCCGCCGATCACCGCGGCGGATACCAGAACCCGTTTCATCGAACCGGCCATCGTCATGCTCCTTTCTCTGTTGTGTTGCGACATGAAGTGAAGTGCTGCAGTGACGGCCGCGCCTGCATGCGGCAGGCGCGGCAACGGATCACGAATGTGCGTACAGGTCGTCGGCCGCGTTCCGCGCGGCGCGCGCCGGTGCCGCGTCGCGATGGCTGGCGGGCGTCGACGCATCGGCCATGTTGTCGTCCTGCGACTTCGACGGGCCGTTCTGGTCGGAACGCGCGACCTGCAGCGCGGCGGCGACATCTTCCGGGTAATGCGGATCGCTGCGGGCCGGGTTGTAGCCGGCTTGTTCCAGCCGGATGAGTTCGGCGCGCACGTCGGCACGCGTCAGGCCGTGGCCGGTATCGGCGAACGACAATGCGGGGATGGCGGCGAGGACGGCAACAGCGAGGATTCGGGCGGCTTTCATGAGTGTTCTCCTGGACGGAAGTTGGGGTGTCGATCACTTGGCATCCGATGCAAACGTCTGGCATCGAACGCTTCCTGCATGTCGACAGTAGAACCCGCCCACGTATCCGGCATGTTTCCGAAACCGGTGCTTTCTGCATGCCAGTTTTTCCGGAACGGCCGCAGATACAGTGCGATACAAACCCGCCTGCCGAAAAAGTGCTCGCCGACACACACGCACCACGAGAAAAGGCGTGCCTCGCGGCACGCCTTTTCGTCAAACCCGTCGCTTCGTGTCACGTCACGGCGCAAGCCGCGTGAACACGTAGTCATGATTCTTCACAAGCGCCTGGTGACACGCGAAGCACGTCTGATGCTGACCGATATCGGCCGGCACGCCGTTGATGAAGCGCCCGAAGCCCCAGCCGCCCGTCGACGCATAACGACGCGAGTCCTTCACCATCACCTGCACCGTCGTCGCCTTGCCCGGCACCGTCGCCGACGCGAACTCGTCGGACTGCTTGCGCTTGTATGCGAGCTTCACGAGGATCGTGCCGTCCGGAAACGGCAGCGTCGCCTGTTCGAGCGCACGGATCGCGACGGGGTTGCCGAGCACCACGCGCAGCTCGTCGAGCGGCGCGGCCTCTTCGGCCGGCGCGACCATTTCCCACTTCCGGTAGCCGGGCGGGATCGTCACGCCGTAGATCGGCGACGCGGCCGGTTTCGGCTGTTCCGCGAACGCGGCCGGGCCGCTGGCCGACAGCGAGCCGGCCAGCAACGCGCCCGCGACGAGCGCGCGGCCCGTGCCGCGACGCAGGATGCCACTGCGTGCCGTCATCACAGATGCTCCACTTGCAGGATCGCGTCGGCAAACGCCTGCGGCGCTTCCTGCGGCAGGTTGTGGCCGATGCCGCCGTTGATCGTCCGGTGCTGGTACTTGCCCGTGAATCTCTTCGCGTACGCGGCCGGGTCCGGATGCGGCGCACCGTTCGCGTCGCCTTCCATCGTGATCGTCGGCACGGTGATCGCGGGCCCGGCGGCGAGACGCCGCTCGATGTCGTCGTATTGCGCCTCACCCTTCGCGAGCCCGAGGCGCCAGCGATAGTTGTGGATCACGACGGCCACGTGATCGGGGTTCTGGAACGATGCGGCCGTGCGCGCATAGGTTTCGTCGGAGAACTGCCACTTCGGGGACGCGAGCTGCCAGATCAGCTTGTTGAACGCATCGCGGTTCGCCGCGTAACCGAGCTCGCCGCGCTCGGTCGTGAAATAGAACTGATACCACCACTGCAGTTCCGCCTGCGGCGGCAATGGCTTGCGGTTCGCCTCCTGGCTGCCGATCAGGTAGCCGCTCACCGACACCAACGCCTTCACGCGCTGCGGCCACAGCGCCGCGATGACGTCGGCCGTGCGCGCGCCCCAGTCGTAACCGCCGAACACCGCGCGGTCGATCTTCAGCGCATCCATCAACGCGACGATGTCGACGGCCGTCACCGCCTGCTGGCCGTTGCGCACCGTGTCGGCCGAGCGGAACGTCGTCGACCCGTAGCCGCGCAGGTACGGCACGATCACGCGATAGCCGGCCGCAACCAGCAGCGGCGCGACTTCCGCATAGCTGTAGATGTCGTACGGCCAGCCGTGCAGCAGGAACACGACGGGGCCCTTCTTCGGCCCGAGGTCCGCATACCCGACGTTGAGCACGCCCGCGTCGATCTGGTGGATCGTGCCCAGCGACGCAACGCCGGCCGCGCGCTTCGCAGCCGGTGCATCGGGCGTCGACTGCGCGCGCGCCAGGTTGCCGAACCCGAGGTCGGCGAGGCTCAGGCCCGCAAGCGCCGTACCCAGGATCAGGCGGCGGCGGGTGTTCACGGTATCAGGCATGACTCGTTCTCCATTGTCGATCGCTAAGGAAGGGGCCCGCGGCACGTGCGGGCACTCCGGTATCGCCGTTCGCAGCGGCAGCGCATGACACCGCGCAGCCGTGTGAATCGCTTCACCGGTTTTATATCCGAACCATCCGGAGGCTTTGTATCCCAACGTATCTGTGTGCGAACACGACACACAGCGATTCAAAAATCGCCCGAGAAACGACGCTTTCGGCGGGCCGCGCGGCACACGCGGCCCCCGTGCGCCGGTGGGTCAGAACAGCTTGGCGATCGCGGGCACGCTGAGCACCGCGACGTAGTACCCCATGAACTGCACGCCCGTGTTGAACGCGAACAGGCGCGACAGCATCCCGCCGAACAGGCCGATCGTCACGATCACGGCGAGCCCCAGCAACTGCCCTTCCCATACGCCGATCACGACGATCAACCCCGCGAAGGTCGCGATGATCGCTTCGTGGCTCAGCTTTCTCGCGACGAACGATGCCGCGCGGTGCGCGTGGTGCATCGCGAGCGGATACGCGATCAGCGCGGCCAGCAGGATCGACAGCAGCCCGTAGCCGAGGAACTCGGGCCAGCTCATCAGCGTATGGAGGTTGTGGATCTGCCCGCTCGCCGCGTCGACCGTGAAGCGCGGCGGCGCATTGAACAACGGCGCGGCCGGGCCGGCCGCGACCGGGCTCAGCGGCAAACCGAACGCGATCAGCGGGATCAGCGCCTCGGCGATGTAGGTCGCCTCGGTCACGCCGTTACGCGCGGCGATCACGGTCGTCAGGCGCTGGTACGCATGACGCACGCGCGCGCCGACGATCTCGCCCATCAGCACCGTCATCGCGACCGGGCTGAACACGAACGTCGCGCTCGACACCGCGGCCGTCCCGACCGTCCACGCGACCTGCTCGCGGTCGAGCACCTTCAGCGGATTCGGGAAATAGCCGCGCCAGCTTTTCACGTCGGGCGCGAGCACGAACGTCGACGGCCCGTCGCGCCGCATGCGCCGCCGCTCGGCCGGCGACAGGATCGAGAACAGGTCGGCAACCAGCGGCCCGATCGCGATCCCGAGGAAGTAGCTGACGCTCAGCTTCACGCCGTAATGGCCCGTCAGCGCCTGCAGCCCGACCACCAGCATCACGAACGGCACCAGCAGCAGCACCGACGCCCAGCGCCCGGCGGAGAAATACGCGATGCCGACGGCCGCCGCGAGGAACACCCACGGCGCGGCCTTCGCGATCGCCGCGCCGAACGGCGCGAGCAGCGACGCGAACAGCACGGCGAGCGGCAGCGCGACGAACGCGGCGACGATCGCGCCGGAGATCATCTTGCGCAGCGCGATGTGCGGCACGCCGAGCGCGCGCAGCAGCGTTGCCTGCTGCAGCAGCGGCGCGGCCATCGTGTCGCCGGGAATGCCGAGCAGCGCGGTCGGGATCGAATGCGTGATGTGCTTGGCCACCGCGCCCGCGAGGAAGAACGTGAACACGCCGGCGGGCGGCACGCCGAGCAGCGCGACGAGCAGCGTGAGCGGCGCGATCGTCGTCGTTTCGTCGGTACCGGAAATCAGCCCGATGCCGGAGAACACGATCGCGCCGAGCAGCCCCATCGCGAACGCGGCCGGCAATGCATGCAGCAGCGCATCCATCAGCGACCTCCCGCGCGTGCGCGATCGGGCGACGCATCGTATGACGCAAACAGGTCGAGCAGGCCGACCTCCTCCATCTCGGCGCGCGCGCTGGCCGACAGGTCGCTCGCCGACCCGAGCCCGCCCGATGCTTCGGCAAGCTGCCGGAGCGCTTCGTCGCGTTCGGCGCCGCCCGCCGCATGTTCGATCACCGTGCGCTTCGGCTTGAACAGCACCGCGCAGATCGCGCCCGCCAGCAGGCAGCCGCCGAGGCCGATCAGCATCGCGTATGCCCGCGCGATCGCCGCGTCGTGCACGAACGACGCGAGCACGAGCCGGCCGATCTCGAACGCGCCGAGGCTGATCGAGATGCCGAGCAGGACCGACCACGCGAGGTGCTTCGTGGCTACGGTGTCGCCCCACACCTCGACGAGCGTCGCGGCCGACGCATCGGCGCCCGCGAACGGCCGCACGCGATGCGGCGCGGGTGCGACGGCGCTTGAACCGGTCTGTTCCATGTGTCTCCTCCTTGATTGATATGTCGCCGGCCGCGCCGGCGCGGCACGCCACGCACGCCACATACGGCGCGCGTACCGCGCTTCAGCCGCATCAGCCGCCGCTGCGGCCCGCCAGCAGCTCGACCGCGAAATCCGCGCGCACGTCTTTCGCCGCGACCATCTGCTGCGCGACCCGGTCGATCTCCGCACCGGTCGCGCCGGCCGCAACGGCGATGTTCCGTGCATGCAGCGCCATGTGGCCGCGCTGGATGCCTTCGGTCGCGAGCGCGCGCAGCGCACCGAGATTCTGCGCAAGCCCGACCGCAACCGCAATTTCGCCGAGTTCCTGCGCGGAGGTCACGCTCATGATCTTCAGCGCGAGACGCGCGAGCGGATGCGTCTTCGTCGCGCCGCCGACGAGCCCCACCGGCATCGGCATCTCGATCGTGCCGACGAGGTCGCCGTTGGCGGCCTTCTCCCACGTCGTCAGCGACGTATAGCGGCCGCTGCGGCTCGCGTACGCGTGCGCGCCGGCTTCGACCGCGCGCCAGTCGTTGCCGGTCGCGACCACGACCGGATCGATGCCGTTCATGATGCCCTTGTTGTGCGTCGCCGCGCGGTACGGGTCGGTCGCCGCGAACACGTACGCATCGATCACGCGATCGATCACCGCCTCGCCCGGATAGTCGTCGGTCGCGAGCGTGTCGGCCGCGTACCGTACCTCCGCGCGTGCCAGCCGCAGATCCGCGAGGTTGGACAGTATCCGCAACCGTACCTGGCCGCCGGTAATCGCCTCGATGCGCGTCGCGACGGTTTCGGCCATCGTGTTGACCGTATTCGCGCCCATTGCGTCGCGTACGTCGACGATCAGGTGAGCGACCACCATCGCGCCGCGCGGCGTATCGGGGAACACGTGGACCTCGATGTCGCGGCAGCCGCCGCCGAGGCCGACGAGCACCTTGTCGCGGCTGTTCGCGAGTTCGATCAGCTCGGCCGCGTGCCGCAGGATCGCGAGCCGCGCGCCGTACGGGTCGCCGACGCCGATCACCTGTACCTGTGCGCGCATCAGCGGCCCGCTGCTCGACGTGCGGAAGCCGCCGGCCGCGCGGGAAAGCTTCGCCATATACGATGCGGCCGCAACGATCGACGGCTCCTCGACGGCCATCGGCACGATCACGTCGCGGCCGTTGATCCGGAAGTAGCCGGCCACCGCCATCGGCAGCTCGAACGTGCCGATCACGTTCTCGATCATCCCGTTCGCCGTATCGAGCGGCAGTGCGCCGGGCTTCGCGAGCAGCGCGTGCTCGACATCGTCGAGCCCGACGGTACGGGACAGGTGGGACAGGCGTTGCTCGGGCGTGAGCGAGCGGAAGTTCGGCAAGGCGGAATCGATGGGCATGATGTCGTTCTGTTTGGGGGTGGCGCTGTGTCTCCGTCCGCGCTTGCGGCAGGCAGCGGATAGCCGAATAATAGTCACGCCGTACCCATTGAAAAGGTACAGACGAAGCAGACAGCCACCTATCCGTACCCATGACAGTGGGCCGGCCCGACGGAACATTGCGATGAAACAGCGTGCGAAAGCCAGCCTGTCTGGCGCGATGGCGGACAATCTCGCCAGACAGATCGAGGAAGGCGTGTTGCCGGCCGGCGCGAAGCTGCCTTCGATCAGGGAATACGCCGAGGCGTCCGGCTGTTCGAAGAACACCGTGATCAGCGCGTTCGAGATGCTCGCGGCCGACGGCCTGATCGAGCCGCGCCGCGGCTCGGGCTTCTTCGTCACGCGGCGCGCGGCGGCCACGCCCGAGGTCGACGAGCCGAGTTCGCTCGACCGCGCGATGGACATCGTGTGGCTGATGCGCGAGCAATTGCACGTGAAGCCCGATGTGCTCAATCTCGGCGAAGGGTTTCCGCCGATCGAGTGGCTCGAGGAAACCCGGCTGAACCAGTACCAGCAGCGCATCATGCGCACGAGTGCCGCATCGCTGTTCCGCTACGGCAGCCGCTTCGGCTACCTGCCGCTGCGCCAGTCGCTGCAGCAGAAGCTCGCCGGCTACGAAATCGAGGCACCGCCCGCGCAGATCGTGCTCACGCACGGCGCGAACCAGGCGATGGACCTCGTGCTGCGCTACTTCGTGCGCCCCGGCGACACCGTGCTCGTCGACGATCCCGGCTACTACCCGCTGTTCGGCAAGCTGAAGCTGAGCGGCGCGAACATCGTCGGCGTGCCGCGCGAGATCGACGGCCCCGACGTCGCGAAGCTGGCCGAACACATCGCCGCGTACCGGCCGAAGCTGTTCTTCACGCAGTCGGTCGGCCACAACCCGACCGCGACCGATACGAGCGCGGCCAAGGCGCACCGCATCCTGCAGCTCGCCGACGCGCACGACCTGATCGTCGTCGAGGACGACGCGCTGGCCGACTTGCGGCCGCGCTCGCTCACACGCATTGCGACGCTCGACCAGCTGCGCCGGACCATCTATATCGGCAGCTTCTCGAAATCGGTGTCGGCCGCGCTGCGCGTCGGCTTCCTCGCGTGCAACGCGGCGCTCGCGAGCGATCTCGCCGACGTGAAGATGCTGACCCACGTCAGCAGCTCCGAATACTGCGAACGCACGCTCGACGCGATCGTCAGCGACGGCCACTTTCTCAGGCATACGAATCATCTTCAGGAGAAGCTGCGGCGTGCGACCGGCACTGCGCTCGCTGCGCTCGATCGTCTCGGCGCGCAAGTCTACCGGCCGTGCGAGCAGAGCCTGTATCTGTGGGCCGCGCTGCCCGGCTGGCCCGATTCGATGCAGCTCGCGCAGGCGATGCTGGAGCGCGGCGTGATCCTCGCACCGGGCGCCGTGTTCTCGCCGCAAGCCGATCGTCCGTCTGCGTATTGCCGGTTCAACGTCGCGTATCTGGCGGACAAGCGGTTTGCGCAGGCGTTGCAGGCGATTGCGTAGAAACGAAGCGACCGTGGGCCGAAGTGCAACCGACCCGCGGTCGCCGCTCAACCCACGCTTACCCGCGACGCAGCGGCCGGAACCCGGCACGCACTTCGCGTGCGAACAATTCCGGCTCCTCCCATGCCGCGAAATGCCCGCCCTTGTCGACTTCGTTGAAGTAGATCAGGTTGTGATAGCTGCGCTCGGCCCAGCTGCGCGGCGCCTGGTAGATCTCGCCCGGAAACACCGTGATCGCGGCCGGCAGCGAAATATCCACCGCATTGAAGTTGTTCGAGTGATCCTCCCAGTAGATCTGCGCGGCCGACGTCGCGGTGTTCGTCAGCCAGTACAGCGAGATGTCGTCGAGAATCTCGTCGCGCGGGATCGAGCGTTCGGGCACGCCGCCGCTGTACGTCCACTGCGAGATCTTGTCGTACATCCACGCGGCCTGACCGGACGGCGAATCGGCGAGCGCATAACCGACCGTCTGCGGACGCGTGACCATCATCGCCGAGTAGCCGCAGTTGTCGCGATAGAACGTCGCGAGCTTCTCGTACGCAGCCTTCTCCTTCGGCGACAGCGAAGCCGGCGCGGGCGAATCGGTCGCGAGCAGCGTCGCGATATCCGGCGGCACCGTCGCCGGCATGTTCACGTGAATCCCGGCCAGGCCCTGCACGCGCTGCATCGCCATCCGGTGCGAGATCACCGAGCCGCAGTCGCCGCCCTGCGACACGAAGCGCGTATAGCCGAGCCGCGCCATCAGCTCGCCCCACGCGCGCGCGATGTGGTCGGAACCCCATCCCGTCTGCGTCGGCCGGCCGGAAAAACCGAAACCCGGCAGCGACGGCACGACCACATGAAACGCGTCGTCCGCGCTCGCGCCGTGCGCGGTCGGGTCGGTCAGCGGGCCGATCGCCTTCAGCAGCTCGAAGATCGAACCGGGCCAGCCGTGCGTCATGATCATCGGCATCGCGTTCGCGTGCCGTGAGCGCACGTGGATGAAATGAATATCGAGCCCGTCGATTTCCGTGATGAACATCGGGAAACCGTTCAGGCGCGCTTCGCCCTTGCGCCAGTCGTAGTCGGTGCCCCAGTAGCGCAGCAGCGCCTGCATGCGCGCGAGCCGCACGCCCTGCGATTCGTCGGCGACGGTCTCGCGGCCCGGCCAGCGCGTCGCCGCAATGCGGCGGCGCAGGTCGGCCACGGCTTCATCGGGAATGTGCGCGGTGAACGGGCGTATGCCGCTGCCGCCGGTCGCGGCATGCAGCGCGGTGGGTAGCATCGCCGATACCCCGGCGGCCACGGAAGTGGCCAGCAGGTGGCGACGCATCGGGGAAAACGGTGTGGAAGACATCGTTCGGCATCTCCTTTCGTGAAGTGGAAAGTGAACATGCCGCGCGCTCGCTCGCGCCCTGGCTTTCAATCCGGCGCGCCCCGGTCACGCGGCGTCGCCCATTTGAAAGGTCTGATGTATCCGTGATTTGTCTGATTTGTACGCGTTTGTATTTGCGGCGCGGCGAGCGGCCCGCGCCGCCGCTCGCCCGCATGACGCTCAGAGCGCGTTGACGATCGCACCGTCGACGCGAATGTTCTGCCCGGTGATGTAGCCCGCGCCGTCGGACAGCAGGAACGCAACCGTCTTCGCGATCTCGCCGGTCTTGCCGAAGCGGCCGGCCGGAATGCGCGCGACGATCTCCGGCGTTTCCGGCCAGCTGTCGATGAAGCCCGGCAGCACCGCGTTCATCCGGATGTTCTCGGCCGCGTAGCGTTCCGCGTAAAGACGCGTCCACGCGCTCAGCGCCGCACGCAGCGCCGACGACACCGGCATCGGCTGCTCGGGCGCGTCCGCCGCGAAGCTCGAGATGTTGACCACCGCGCCGCCGCCCTGTTTCTGGAAAATCGGCGTCACGCGGCGCATCACGCGCACCACGTTCAGCAGGATCAGGTCGAGCCCCGCGTGCCAGTTGTCGTCGGTGATCTCCAGCAGTTCGCCCTTCGGCGGATGCCCGGTGTTGTTCACGACCGCGTCGATCCGGCCGTAGCGCGCGACCGTCTCCTGCACGAGCCGGTCGATATCGGCTTCTTCGGTGACCGAGCCCTGGATGCCGAACCCGCCCAGCTCCTCGCCGAGCGCCACCGCGCTGCCCGACGGCGACATCAGCGCGACGCGGTAACCCGTCGCCGCCAGTTCGCGCGCGATCGCCGCGCCCATGCCCTTGCCCGCTGCCGTGATCAACGCCACTTTTTCTACAGTCACGATCTGCTCCCTCGCTCGAAACCTGCCGCCGCGCAGCCGCCATTCGGCGCGCCATGGTGGTAATGTAGGCGCATCGCAGACGACTGTCGAACCAGTATTTCTGCCTCCAGACGATAGTTTTTCTACAGCCTGACAATGCCGCCCCGCCCTTCCCGCCTGCCGCCGCTGAATGCGCTTCGTGCATTCGAAGTGTCCGCGCGGCACCTCAATTTCCGCGCCGCGGCCGACGAGATCGGCGTCACGCAAGGCGCGGTCGCGCAACAGGTGCGCCACCTCGAGGACGTGCTCGGCCTGAAGCTGTTCGAGCGCCTGCCGCGCGGCCTCGCGCTGACGCACGACGGCGCCGCGTATTTCTCCGACGTGCAGCGCGCGCTGCACGCGATCGCCGATGCAACCGACAAGCTCGTGAAGCGGCGCGCGGCGCTGACGATCAGCACGACGCCGTCGTTCGCGTCGAAGTGGCTGATCCCGCGGCTCGCGCGGTTCACCGACGCGCATCCCGACTACGACGTGCGCGTGATCGCCGACCAGCAGCTCGCGACGTTCCGCCACGACGGCGTCGATCTCGCGATCCGCTACGGCAAGCCGCCGTTCGGCAAGCATCTCGCCGCGCATGCGCTGTTTCCGCTCGATGTATGCGCCGTGTGCAGCCCCGCGCTGCTGGCCGCGCCCGCGTCGCCGCGTGCGCTCGCGGGCCACGTGCTGCTGCACGATGCGCACGACCTGTGGCCCGAGTTCATCGAAGCGATGCCCGAGCCGGTCGATATCGATCCGCACAAGGGGCTGCGCTTCAACCAGACGTCGCTCGCGATCGATGCGGCCGTCGCCGGCCAGGGCATCGCGCTCGCAACCGATCCCTTGGTCGAGCGCGATATCGAGGCAGGCCGGCTGTGCAAGCCGTTCGATTTCGCGTTTCCGCTGTCGGTGGGGTTCTATCTCGTGTATCCGGCCGAGCGCCGCGACGACGATGCGATCGTGATGATGCGCGACTGGATGATCGGGCAGGCGGTGGCGGACGAGCGGCCTTGAGCGGCCATCGCCCGGATCAGGGGACGATCCAGCGGCCTTCGCAGCCGCTTTCTTGCAGATCGAATACCGCTCGGCGATGGCCCGCGCGTGCGAGTTCGAGCCAATCGATGCGCGTGACGGTCATGTGGATCACGCAGAAATTTTCGTAGCCGTCGCCGGAAGGCGCGGTGTCTTGCCTCGCCGAGACATGCGCTGCTTCAGGCGACTCGACCGGCGTGCCGGGCGGCAACGGTGCGCGATACAGCAGCAGCGTATGCGGACGGCTCGATTGCCAGATCGCGCGCCGCTGCGCTTCGTCGTCGCAGATCGACGCAACGCCTTCCGCGCGAATCTGCACGAGCGCATCGAGATCGCTCGCGACGATCGCGATACGCGGATCGCGGCGCAGCTCCGCGACCTTCTCCGAACGCACATCGGTATGAAACGACAGCATGCGATCGGCGCGGCTCGCCTGGCGCAGCACGATCGTACGCACCTTCGGCGCGCCGTCGAGGCCGAGCGTGGCCGCCTGCAGCATCGTGAACGGCGAGCGCTGCACGCCGACGCCGGATTCGAGGCAGGACCACAGGCGGTCGTACGTTTGCGCGAGCGATTCGGAAGTTGAGTCGGACATGACGGGCAGCGGCGATCGCACGTGTTTCGATCGCGCAAGCTTAACCGTTTGCTCCGGTGACGGCTCGCGTGCGATGCGGCCGCCGCCTGCGTGCCGTTCAGTTGTAGCCGAGCACGACCGGCGCCGCATCGCCGGCATCGGTCGTCGGCTCCGCACCGAACCGGCCCAGCACGTCGGCCACATACTGCGGTCCCGCACTGATCTGCGACGAGCGATGCTTTGCCGGTCGGTTATCGCCAGCACCCGGCGCCGCGCCCATCGATATTGTGTCGTTGACGGTGATAGTCACGTTCACGTCTCCTCACGCGGCCAGCGCCGCACCATACGCGCGCACGAGGCGCGCGACGCCTTCCCGGATCGCGTCGACGTCCGGCGCGGCGAACGACAGGCGCAGCGATGCCGCGTCGACGTTGTCCGCGAAGAACGCGTTGCCGGGTACGAACACGATCTTGTTTGTAATTGCGTGTTGCAGCAGCACGTCCGACGACACCGCGCCGATCCGCGCCCACACGAACATCCCGCCTTCGGGGCGATGGAATTCGATCGCATCGCCGAAACCGTCGCGCAGCGCGTCGCACATCGCGTCGCATTTGCGCTGGTACGCGGCCGTGATGCGCGGCAGATGGCGTTCGAGCGCGCCGTCGGCCAGGTATTCGGCGGCGGCCGCCTGCGTCCATGGCGAGCTGCACAGATCGACCGTCTGCTTCGCGATCACGCAGCGCCGCGCGATTTCGGCCGGCGCGATCGTCCAGCCCACGCGCAGCCCGGGCGCGACGATCTTCGACAGGCTCGCGAAATGCACGATCCAGTCGCGCGCGCCGTCCACTTCGCCGGCGAGCGCGAGCATCGACGGCACGGCTTCGCCCGCGAAGCGCAGGTCGCCGTACGGATCGTCTTCGACGATCAGGAAACGGTATTGCACCGCGAGACGCAGCAGCTTCAGCCGGCGTTCGCGCGTGAGCGTCGCGCCCGTCGGGTTCGCGAAGGTCGGGACGGTATAGAGCAGTTTCGGCTGCGCGATCGCGCCGGACGCGAGTTGTTCGCCGAGACGATCGACGTCGACGCCTTCGCCGTCGACCGGAATCGTCACGATGCGCGCCTGCTGCAGACGCAGCGCCTGCAGCGTTGCCGGGTAAGCCGGCTGTTCGGTCAGCACGACGTCGCCGGGCGACACCATCACGCGCAGCAGCAGGTCGAGGCCCTGCTGCGAGCCGGTCGTGACGAGCAGTTCGGCCGGCGTGCACGCGACGCCGCGACGCGCCATCAACGCGATCAGTTGCTGCTTCAGTTCGGCGAGGCCGTCGGTCGGGCCGTATTGCAGGCAGCGCACGGGCTGCGCGTATGCGCGTTCGGCGGCCTTGTTCAGGCCGTCGACGTCGAACAGGTCGCTGGCCGGATAGCCGCCAGCGAACGAAATCATGCCCGGTTCGGACAGGTACTTGAACAACTCGCGGATCGGCGAGCCGGCGGGATTCTGGAATGAGGGCGTGAACGCGTACATGTCGTCGTGAGCAGGATGGCGCGGACGGCCGGGATAGCCGCCAGGTGCCTGCCGCCGGGGCGCTTCTGGCGCCACGGCGGCGAATTCGAGCCACGATTGTCGATAGTCATTAAGGCCGCGGCAAACGATATCTATGCACTAGGTCTTGCGGTTTGGTCATCAAATGGGGTTGTCGCGGCGATCCAGTCCGGCCGATTGTTTCGGCGCGCGCGCCCCTTGCCCGCCGCTGTTTACCGGGGTGAAGCAGGCTCAGCGCTCCGTACCGCCAGGTCCGACCGGGTGCGGCTTGGCCGTCCGGTTTTTGAGTTCGCGCATGAGGTCGTCCGACACATAGTGGGGACCATCGAACAGATAGACCGGATAGCCGCGATAAACCTGGAGCTGCCTGCTCAATTCCTCGGCGCTGGCTGAACGGAATCCGCCATGCTCGGCCGGCCGAAAGGCCTCGGCGATGACCCGCACGCGCCGTTTGCCCAGGCGTGAAGCCAGCTCGTCGAGGTAGGTGCGAGCGACCTGCGGCTCGCGGGCATAGACGCCGCAGCCGTCCTGGAAGAACACCCCGACATCCGCGGGCAGCCACGTTGCGAGCCAGTCCGCCAGCGTTTTTCCGCCGACGTTGGTCTGGTCGTAGACGCTCACCCAAAGCGGACGAGGCAGTCGCTGCAGAATCTCGGCAAGCTTGGGCGCCTCCTGCCAGGTCGGATCGATTTCGACCGGGAAGTAGTAGCCGGTGACATGCAGCGGCAGATGCACGCGCGCCACCTCCGCGGACTGGTCCGCGAGCGTCGACAGGTGGGTGCGCGCGCGTTTTTCGTCCTGGTAGCCGGCCAGGCCCAGGATCACGTTTCTGGCCCACGGCGCACGACCGATGCGTTCCCAGTCGGGAAGGCGCGCCGCGGTAGGGATGCGGGTGTTGGCAACGAACGCGGTATCGTCCACGACGGTCCATTGGATCAACAGATCGTGTACGCCGAGCATCTGCCAGTTTCCGACGGGATTCGTCGTCGTGTTGTCCACCTGCCACACGATTCCGTCGGCGTGAACGTCGTGCGACGTCCAGCTGCATGCGGCCACGACGAACGATGCGCCAATCGCCGCGAGCGTCGCCGCGCGGTGCGAACGCGGTGCGCTGGAGAGCCGACGCGGTCGGCCTGCCAGTCGAAACCGGCCCATACGCTGTTGAATTTTGCGCACGGCCGGGATGGCGGACGTGGTCATCGCTGGCTCCCCCCAAGCATTGTCGCGCGTCATCGTAGCGGATCAAACGCAAACGTGCGACCCGCATTTCCGATGCGGATCGCACGAGGTTACCACCACACTTGCCTCACTTGGCAGTCGTGCCGTCTACCCACTTGTAGCCGAGATTCGTAATGCCGGTGATCAGGCTCTGGAAGTCCTGGAAGGCCGGTAATCCGAGATCGGGTTCAAGCCAGTACGGGTGGAAGAAGAAGGACGCGAAACCGTCCCGCACCGCCAGACCGTATTGAGCATTGGTAACGAGTTGCTGCCATGTGTACGTGATACACGAGAACGGGTCGATATTGCAGATGTTGTACTGCATGCTGCCCAGGTTCTCCGGGATGATCCGCTGCCCGTAGTAATCGGCGTTGATGATGTACGGGAAGAACTGCCCGGCCGAAAAGTCCTGGTTGGGCGCCCCCGTTCCGAGTTGCGGCTTGGTCGCGGTGTAGTAGACGGCCCGCTGGAACGTCGTCGGGAACGTGAGGGCGGTGGCCGCGGCTGCCAACGGCGACATCTGGTACTGCGGCGCAGCCCAGCCGACGACCTTGTAGCCGTTGGTCGTGAACTCGAGGATGCCCTCGGCCATTCTGCCTTCCGCCCATTGAACGGAGTCCTCATCGACTGGACGATTCTGGACCGCATACCAGAACTCATAATCGCTGCCGCTGACCGCGGTGAGCAGGTTCGGCGTCGAATCGTACTGGTGCGTAAGGCCGTGCACCACGATCGAACCGCCGCGCGCGACCGCGTAGTTCAGCGAACTCTTGAGGCCCGTTGCCTGCGCAAGATGGATCGTCTCCGGCACGCCGCCGGTGTAATAGCCGTTCGGATCCGTATACACGGGGATGGTGGCCATCGTGAACGGAATCCTCTTGAAGTACAGGTAGTCCGTGAGCCTTTTCATCGAACTCGTCGTCGTATACGCGTCGAGATCCTCCAGACGTACGAGAGCACGGTGATTCACCGGCGCATTGGTCTGCAGGATGTCGTGCAGGATGTCGCATATCACCAGGTACCGATCCGTCGGGCCGATGTAGGAAAACGGCATATCCGCGAAATACCAGAACTTGCCCGAGCGCATGACGTATGGCGTGGTCGCCCCGCTCTTGCTGTTCTTGATGGTGACGAGTGCCTGCGCCTTGGTGGCATCGACGATCTGGGTCAGCCCGATATCCGGGTCCGCACTGATGGCACCGGTCGACGCGTCATACGCGTAGTACTTGACCATCGGCAGGTTCTTGTACGTGACCGTGTCGTAGAAGCCGGGGTTCGGATTGCTCGACGAAGGCGGCGCGTTCAACCCGGCAATGCCGAGAAAGCTGAACCCGAAGGTCTGGTTGAAGGTGTAGGCCGTGTTCCATGCAAGCTGCCACAAGTTGTATTTGAACCAGACCACGGTCTTCGTGGTGGTCATCACGTCGCTCATGAACGCCGTCGGAATCGGGTTGTTGTAGTAATCGCCGATGTAGAACGTGACGTCGTGATTCGTGACCATTCCGGACGTGTAGTTCTGTATCGGCACCAGATCGACCGTCGCGTTGAAATGGCCAAGCAGGTTCCTCAACATGATGCTGTACATCAGGCCAAGCTTCGAATACGGGTCGTTGGCCGGGTTATCGTATAGCACGAGCGTACGTGCCGTGGTGACCTGCGCGTGCGCCGTGCTCGGCAACGTCATTTGCGCGAGTCCGGCAAGCAGGGCTATGACAAGCAAGATCTTTTTCATGGCCGTTTCTCCCTAGTCGCGTTGCACGTTGCCACCGGCTTTCTTGACGGACTTCAAGTTGAACTTGGGGCGCCCCGTCTCCTTGTATGCCTTCTCCCATTCCTCGTCGGACATACCCGGCTTCACCTTGACCTGCGCGGACCCGTTGGGTAACGGAGGCGGCTTGATCTTTACGGCAGACGAATTGCCCTGCTCCTGCGCATTCGCATCCTGAACAGAGACGGCGAAGGCGAGCGCAGAGATTAATGTGACGAGTGATCCAACGGTGCTCAGTCCGTTCTGAAAATATCGATTGCGATGAGAAATCATGATTTTCATCCTTTGATATGCAAAATAAATTCATCTCGTTAACGAAACGAGCACGGCTGGTGCCATTTAATAATCAGGGCGTTATGTCTTTATTTTTTCCTGCGCGCTTGATGCCAGACAAAAATACAGGACGGGATTGCTTTCCTTTCAAGCTAGAAACGTACCATCGGTCGCAAATGGGCACGGGATCTAGGCACCCAAATCGGCGCGCAATGGCAACCCGAAATTGTTTAGAAAAAACGTTTCAGGCGTGCAACGTATCCGCTTTCGAGGCTGTCATCTGACAAACAAGTGAAGCCTGTTCGGACGATTCAGGGAAAACCAGTTCCCTCAACGCTTCGCGCACGGCAACGCGGTAATCGACTCGCGCGGCTCACACATGTCATGGCGACCGGAGAGGCCGGTGATCGCCGGAATCGCGTGACGATTTCCCGGCGGAGGCAGCCGGGGAGCGGCAGCAGGTCTGCAGATTACGTTTCATCAGATCAATTGACCTTGTGTTTCAGCATTGAAACGTTTGGCTCGGATTCGGTGGGTCGATCTTGTGCGACGCCCCGCAGAGGCCCGGACGGTCAAGGGCGGCGCGGCAATGGCGCGCGACTTGCTTTATGAACTGCGTATTGAAACGACTGAAACGACGGTGCGCAGGGAGCGCTGCGGGGAGCTGGATCGAGAGTGGATGCAAGCATTAATGGTGCAGGATCCATCCCGGCGGGAGACGGAAGTATGCAAGGCAAATACCAACTTTCAAAAGTCACCCACTGAACACGTTTCATCTTTAACGATACTACGTGGCCGCATCGAGAAAGCTCCAGGCTGACGGAGTCTTTTTCGAGTGACAGGATTTTTTGCGGCGCAAGCCGAGAAGTGGGAGTGACGGGGTCGACGAGGGCGAAGAGATATTCGTCTTGCGTTGGTGCGAGGGAGAAGAATCACATACAAGACAAAATCGCGGGGAGATGATGGATAACACAATATGGATTGCATATTTATATGCACTTAACATTATCACCATTTTTACCGCGATCGTCATCCTGGTAAGTACACTGGATGACCTTACGCTCGACGCCTGCTATTGGTCATTCGAAATCGGGCGGTTTCTGCGTCACGAAAAAACGCAGACTATCGATATCGGCATGCTGCGCGCCGAGGAAGAGCGCTATCTGGCACTCATGGTGCCGGCGTGGAAAGAGTATGACGTGATTGCCAAAATGATTGAAAACACATTGGCGACCATGGAATACGAGCGGTATGTGATCTTCGTCGGAACCTATCACAACGACGCCGAAACCACGGCGGAGGTCGAGCGCATGGTCCGCCGTTATCCGGGCAGGGTGACGCGCGCAACGGTCATGAACGATGGGCCGACCTGCAAGGCGGACTGCCTGAACTGGATCATCGAAGCGATCCTGCGCTACGAAGAAACGCATCATATTCAGTTCGCGGGCGTCGTCATGCACGACTGCGAAGATGTCATCCATCCGATCGAACTCAAGTACCTCAGCCATGCAGTTGCGGATAGCGACCTGGTCCAGCTCCCCGTTCTGTCATTGCCGCGGAAATGGAACGAGTTCGTGGCCGGATGCTATATGGACGACTTCAGCGAAACGCACCAGAAGGACGTACCGGCGCGAGCCCGTCTGACCGGCGTCGTCCCCGGCGCGGGTGTTGCGTCCTGCTACAGCAGGCGCGCCATCGAAGCGGCGATGAAGGAGAGCGGCGGCTGCCCGTTCAACACCAGTTCGCTGACCGAGGACTACGACTTCAGCTTTCGGTTGAGAGACCTGGGCATGAAGGAAACCTTTGCCCGCTTTCCGCTTTCGGATATCCCGCAGGATGCAGGGGCCAAGCGCGCAAAAGGCAGTGCCGCCAATCGAAACCTGCTGGCCACCCGCGAGTATTTTCCAAAGACATTTCGCACCGCATATCGACAGCGTGCGCGCTGGATCCTCGGCATCGCCTTTCAGGGGTGGGAGCAACTCGGCTGGAAGGGCGATTTCCTCACCCGCTACATGTTCTTCCATGACCGCAAGGGTATCGTCACCTCACTTTTTTCAGTGATTGCTTACGGTGTACTGATCAATTTCCTGGCGATAGCCGCCCTTCAGAAATTCGGTCATGCCTTCCCCGTCAGCGCCCCGCTCGTCACGGCGAGCGAATGGATGGTTCCGCTGCTCTGGGTGAACACCGTCATGCTGTTTGCCCGTGCCGGGCAGCGCTACTACTTTGTCAGCAAGCTGAACGGTCCGGTCCAGGGGCTGCTCTCGATTCCGCGGATGTTCGTCAACAACCTGATCAATTTCTACGCGGTTTGCCGCGCGTGGCGCATCTATCTCGGCCACCTCGCAAGCGGCAAGCCGATCGCATGGGACAAGACCAGCCATACCTACCTGTCGAACGAACAGCTCGGAAAAGTACGCCGCAAGATTGGCGAGATCCTGGTCGGTTGGGGCGTGGTCTCACTGGAGCAATTGCAGGCAAGCCTGGAGAGACAGCTGACATGCGGCAAGCGGCTCGGCGAACTGTTGATCGAAGGCAGTGCGATCTCCACCGAATCGCTGGCGGATGCGATCGCGGAACAGGCGGAACTCCCGCGGGTAAGCCTCGGCAATGTGGCGGTCGGCCATTTCGCGGATTCGCTGGCATTCGAACTGCAGTACACGTATCGGGCCGTACCGTTTTCGACCGCGGACGACGGAACGTTGAATGTGGCGGTCGGGCGGCCGCTCACGCAAGACGAACAGGATGTCGTGCGGCGCGGCGCCAGGACGAACGTTGCGTATTTCATTGCCTGCGATACGGAGATTGCGGCCGAACTCGCCCGACACTCGCGCTTCGTCGAACTCGCGCGAGCACGCGACGGCGACGATGCAACGTCGCAGGTTTCTCCAATGCAAAAGCCGTCGGGAGAACAGGCATGAAACGCTCCAGACTCCCGATCGCGGTTGGCCTCGCGCGCTGCGCGCGATTGAGCGCATTGGCGATCGCCGTATCGTTGGCCTGGCAGGCCCCCGCATACGCCACGCAGCCGCTCGCTCCCAAGGCTTATCGGCTCGCCGATGGCGCATACAAGGCAATCAGTGCCGGCGACCTGCCCCGCGCGGAAGAGTATGCACAGCGCGCCATCAAGATTCAGCCCGGAAGCGAACAGCTCGGGTTGCTGCTCCTCGATGTATTCAAGCGTGAAGGAAAAATCGACGAAGCGGACGCCATGGTGGAATCGCTAAGCGTTCGTTTTCCGAGAAGCGCCGCGGTACGGGCCGAGCATGGCTACCTGGCGCAGCGGCAACAGCGCTACGACGTGGCGTGCAGCGATTTCTCGGCCGCCGTCGCGACGGGAAAATGGAGCAAGGAGCAACAGCGCAACCTGCGTCTCGCATGGTCGGACAGTGCGCTCGCGGCGCATCGCCCGCATGACGCCGGCATTGCACTGGCGCCGCTGGCAGATGAAAAATCGGCCGCGGTTCAGTTGCGTATCGCGCAGTTGAGCTTGATGTCGGGCGATCGCGAAAGCGCGATCCGCGTGGCGGATCTTGCCGCCCGCGACGCGACGACGGACGCCGAGCGGAAGATGGCCGCGTCGATCGTGACGCAGGCCCAGCAACCCGAGCAGGCGCCGCAAATACCGGTGGACGATACCGCGACACAGAAGTTGCAGCAGGCCTATGACCTGCTGCGGGAACACAAGGATCGCGAGGCGCTCGACGCGTTCCAGGAGGGTTTCGACGGCGGAGCCGGCAACGCGATGAACTACGCGGACGCAGGTTATGCCGCCAAGCGTATCGGCTTGAACGAGCAGTCCGTCGAGCTGTTCGAGCACAGTCTCGACGCCGATGAAAACGAACACAAGTTCGATGCGCAGCACAAGTTCGGCTATCGGCGAGAAGTCGAGCAACTTCAGCGCACCTGGGGCTTCGTGCTGAGCGCGCCCTACCAGTCGGCCGCGTTCGGCCCGCAAGGCACCATCAGCGTGTTGCAGCCGGGTATCGAAGCGTACTGGCAGCCACCGAAGATCGGCTACCAGAACGGACGCATTCTCCAGTTCTTCGTGCGCGGATACGGCACGGCATACGACGGAAGCGGCAACGTGACCGGCATGCCGACCGTGCAGGGTTCGGTGGGGGTGCGCTACAAGCCGATACCCGACCAGAACGTGGTGATGACCGCCGAGCGGCTGTTCCACGTCGGCAGCCTGTCGATGACGGACTGGCTGATGCGCCTGGGCTATTCGTCGGAAGCGGGGACCGACCTGCGGGTCACCGAACCGAGCTGGCGTAGCTGGCAGGCCTATGTCGAAGGTGCGTACTTCATCAAGGCAGGCCGATACATCATCTATTCGGAGTTGCGTTACGGGCACACCTGGCGTTTGACGGCGCTCAGCGATCGGCTGACCGTCTATCCGCATGCCGCGGTGGCCGGCGATCACGACAACCGCCAGCCGGACAAGACGGCGATCGGTGTGGGGCCCGGCATCCAGTTCCGGTACTGGTTTCGCGAAGGCAGGTATAGCGCGCCGGCAAGCTATCTGGATGTCACCGTGCAATACAGGTTTGCGTTGACGTCAGCGGTACGCGCACGTGGTCTCGTGGTACGCGCAACTTTGTGGTTTTAACCTGCGACGCTGACGCTTACGCGCGGATGGCGCAGTTAGCTGGGTGACTTAAGCGTGATGATCGTTTGACGCAGCAGCTGGAAATACGAACTCGTCGAGTACGGGAGCATTTGTTCGACGTAGTTCCACCAGAAGAAACCGCCGATGAAACGCGGGTCGTTCATGGTGTTGACCATCGGGTAATAGGTTTTGATCAGGTTCTGCTGCACCGACGCCGGCGCGGCGGTATCCGACGTACCGATTTCGCCGAAGCCGACCTTCGCGTTCGGGAAAATGCTTTCCAGTGCCGCGAAATCGTTCTTCCACGACGGGCTCAGCCCCGGGCAATCCTGGTACGGGTAGTAGCTGAACAACGCGTAGTCGGCCTGCTGGCGAACCGTCGACGACAGGAAGTTCATCGGCCAGGTCTTCCAGTAATCCTGGGGTTTCTCCCAGCAGTTGGTACCCTTGCTGTCGTCGTTGTAGTACAGCGTGATCGCAGTCTTGCCGCCGTTCGATTTCACGATCGTGTTGGCCGCGGCGACCATCTGGCCGATCTGCTGTTCTTGCGAATTGACCACCGAGTTCGTACCGCTCGGGTTGTTGCGCAGCCATTCGCCGTTGATTTCGTTGGCGATCTCCCACACGTCGACGGTGTTCTTCAGTTGCGACACCAATTCCTGCGTTCTCGCTTGATACGTGGAAAGCGTCGTCGGGAAATAGTAAGAATCGTAGATCTCGCCCATCACATACGCGACCGAGTGCAGGCGCAGCAGCGGTGCGTAGTAGTCCGAGGCCGGCGTATCCGGATCGAACACGACGCGCACCGTCGGCCGATACGGCAGGTTCTGCAGCGACGCGATGATCGCATCGAGTTTCGTCAGATCATCGAGCGTCACGCCGTAGACCGGATTCTTCAGGGGTTCGACCTGAGCTTGGGCGGACTGGGATAAAGGCAAGAGCCCAGCATAAGCAATGCACGCGGCAACGGCCGTGCGCGAGATGTTTTTCGTCAGTCTTTTCAAAACGTCCTTCCGTCCTAAAGTAAGAAGAAGCGCGATTTTAGACGAAAATAAAAGCTAATTATCGGACGATATCGACAGAAATGGCTCCGGAACATCGCAGGGCGATGCATCACGCAGGAGAAGTTGCGACGCGATGCCTCCGGAAGAAATGTCCAGCATCCCTAAACGAATACCCAACAACATTGGTTCACAAGGCGGCCGAATAGTGAAACCCGTCACCAGCGGGATTCGGCTATGGATGCCTCGCGAACCCGTCGCCGCCCTGCTTCCGACGCTCGATCACGCAAACGTATGCGGCTGGTTTCAATCACCGTCAACGCCGCCATAGTCCCCGTCCGACGCACCGGCGAACGCCTCAGTCCGTTCCGCGTTCGGATCATCGTTGATATGCGTATCCGCCACCGCCACCGCCCGCCGATCGAGCAGCAGAATGTTCGTTGCCGGGTAGGTGGAAACACCAAGCTTCTTGCCGATGACTGCGTAGACGAATCCGTGCGCGTTCATGCGAAGCCCGGGACAACCCGCAGTCGACCTTTGCCGTGCGCGAGCCGTTCCCGAGCCGGGCCTCGAAGACAGCGCTCGTCGTTGGCAAGGTCGGCACACATCGACCGCCGAAGCCGCGCTCGCATAGGCCCGAGAACGGCGTGATTTTTCCGATGACGTGGAGACCGGCTACCCGCGATTCATCGCGCGCATGGAAGCAACGATCACCGCAGGAGCGACCCAGGGTCGCCTGGCCGTGCAACGCACTCGCTGCGGCAGATAATGAGTTGGGGTATGCGGCGCATACGCTCGCACGTACTGCGCGGCCGATGCTGACATAAAATGGAAAATGCTCTGTTGAAGATGAGCTGATGGCAAAAAAAAGGAGTGCCAACATGAGACGCCTTTATTTCCTCGTACCCGATACGCAGATGGCGAAGGCGATCGTCGACGACTTGCTGCGCGCGCGCATCATCTGGCGCCATATCCACGTCCTCGCCAATCACAGCGTCACGCTCGATCAGTTACCCGAAGCATCCTTGCTGCAAAGCAGCGATGTCGTGCACGCGCTCGAGCGCGGCGTCGCACTCGGCGGCGCGACGGGCGCGCTTATCGGTCTCGTCGCGCTTGTGTTCCCCCCTGCGGAGCTCGTGATCGCGGGCGGCGCCGTCGTCGCATTGACGTTGGCGGGAGCGGGCTTCGGGGCGTGGTCGGCCGCGATGATCGGCATCGCCGAGCCGAACGCGCGACTCCAGCGATTTCGTGAAGCTATCCGGGAAGGCCAGATCCTGATCATGGCCGACGTGCCGGGATTACGAGAGCAGGAAATCGAGGAGATGGTCGCCCAGCATTTTCCGAAGGCGGATCTGGAAGGCGGCGAGCCTACGACACCGATCTTCCCCTGAAACTCGAAAACCGGCATACGCAACACTCGAGGCTGTCTCCACATCGAGCGTGCTGGCGTCACGCCGGTGTGAAATCGGCATACGTCCAAGCGGGAGAATTTTCGGGGTGCTCCCGCTGCCCCCGGCACGCCGGTACAAGGGGCTGTTCCGTGACATCCAGTGCCTATTTGCGCTGCATCAAATCAGACGCCCGCAATCGCGCGGCGCCACACTCTCCGTTCCCTTTCCCGACACCCGCCGGTGCCCTCGCCAGAACGCATCGATGCGTATCGCCGAGCGCGTTATCGCATGACCGCGGCCACGGGCGGCATGCTGCCGCGCGCCAACTGCGCGCCTGCCGACACACCGATGCCGAACTCCGAGCGGAACGCCGTCGTGCCACCCATCGCGCAGGGTTTTTGTACCTTGCGTTGGCACCCATATCTGCCATTCTGAATCGAATAAAGGACGTACTTTTGACGCGAGTGGCGCCTTCTGAACCTGAGTGCTGAAGCTGAACCGTCGGCAAGGAGGTCGTATGGAACTGAACATTCAATCGCACCATTGGCAACGGCGCAGGCCCGACTGGCTCGCTGCTGCCGTGGCCGGTCTTGCGGGCGGCGCCCTGGTGATCGTGCTCGAATTCTTCTGGTCGACCATGGTGCTCGACGAAAGCCCGTGGCAACCGACCCACAAGATCGCGGCAATGGTGATGGGCCGCAGTGCGCTCGAACAGATGTCGGTCTTCAGCTTCGGCATCGTGGGGACGGCGCTGTTACTGCACTACGTGCTCGGCGCCATCATGGGGATGATGCTCGCCGCGATCATTGCGCCGTTCCGCTTCGATTCGAGCGTGGGCATGGAGGCCGTCATCGGGCTGGCTTTCGGGATCGTCGCGTATGTGTGGAACTTCTATGTGATGACAGCCGTGTTCCCATGGTTCATCTCCGAGCGGGGCTCCGGACCCTTGTTGGCAAACCTGCTGTTCGGTGTGGTCACCGCCGTCGTCTACGGCATGCTCGAACGGCGCAAGCAGGACGCGATGCACTGACACGCCGTTTTTTCTGCCGTGCTTAAAGACCCGGCGCCCTCGCGGGACGGCCGCCTCGACAACCGATGCGGAAGGCGGCCGTTTTGCATTGCATCGCAGCGAGCGGCTCCTCCATTCGCGCGATGTGCGTATGGCGCGCGCCGCCCCGTTGCGCTGCCTTGCACGATGCAAAGGAGAGGACTACCTTTTCTTTAGCGCCGCTTGCAACGCTTGGCGAATCGGACCTGGCAGACTGCCGGCGAAAACAACCATACGAAGTACGGCAAGGCGGCACAACGACGCCAGGAGCGCTTGTCGGCGGCTCCGGCGAGTGACACGCAGCGAGGCGGCCCATGGCCCTTGCGATTGCCCTGATCCTGATCATCGTATTGGCGGTGGGGTTTCACTTTGCCAGTCCCTGGTGGATCACGCCGATCGCGTCGAACTGGGTGCGCATGGACGACATGCTGACGATCACGCTCGTCATTACCGGCGCGTTCTTCATCGCGATCAACCTGTTCATCGTGATCGCACTGGTGCGCTACCGCCACCGCAGCGGGCATCGCGCGGCCTACGAGCCGCACAACCGGCGGCTGGAATGGTGGCTGATCGGCCTGACCGCTGTCGGCGTGGCGGCGTTGCTGGCACCGGGGCTCTTCGTCTACGCGGACTACATCCGGCCGCCGCGCAACGTGCTGCAGATGGAGGTGCTCGGCCAGCAATGGCAATGGCGCTTCCGCTTCGCCGGCCCCGGCGGCAAGCTGGGCACGACGGACGTACGCTACATCGGCAACGACAACCCCTTCGGCCTGAACCCCGGCGACCCCAACGGCCGTGACAACTACCTGATCGAGGCGCCCGAGGTACACCTGCCGCTCAACCGGCCGATCCAGGTCCTGGCACGGTCGCGCGACGTGCTGCACGACTTCTACGTCCCGCCGTTCCGTGCGCGCATGAACATGGTGCCCGGCATGGTGACCACCTTCTGGTTCACGCCGACCAAGGCGGGGCGTTACGACATCCTGTGCGCACAGCTTTGCGGTATCGGGCACTCCGGCATGCGCGGTGTGGTGGTGGTGGAAGACGAAGCGTCGTTCTCGCGCTGGCTCGCGCAGCAGACCACGTTCGCGCAGCGGCAGCAGGCCAGGGTGCAGGCAGCAGCAGCCGCTACCGGCGGCAGCGCCCAGGCGCTTGCCGACCAGGGCAAGACGCTCGCGGCGGCCAAGGGCTGCGTCGCCTGCCATACCGTGGACGGCAGTCCGCGCGTGGGCCCCACCTGGAAAGGCCTGTACGGCAAGACCGAAACGATGGCCGACGGCAGCACCGCGAAGGTGGACGAAGCCTATCTGCGCGCCTTCATCCGCGACCCGAAGGCCCGCGTCGTGAAGGGCTTCTCGCCCGTCATGCCGACCTTCGACCTGAGCGAGCAGGAACTGACCGCGCTGGTGGCCTACATCGAGTCGCTAGGCGGTCCGGCCGCCAGCAGCGCAACGAATCCCTAGCGAATCCCCAGCGGAGCACGCAATGCCCTACGCGCACACCGACCACGTCCCGCAAAGCTTCTGGACCCGCTATGTCTGGAGCCAGGACCACAAGGTCATCGCCGTGCAGTATGCGCTGACCGCCATCGCCATCGGCCTGGTCGGCATGGTGTTGTCGGACCTGATGCGGCTGCAGCTCGGCTTTCCCGGCAAGTTCAGCTTCATCGACGCCAACCATTACTACCAGTTCGTCACCATGCACGGGATGATCATGGTGATCTACCTGCTGACGGCGCTGTTTCTGGGCGGCTTCGGCAACTACCTGATCCCGTTGATGCTGGGCGCGCGCGACATGGTGTTCCCGTTTCTCAACATGCTGAGCTACTGGGTCTACCTGCTGGCCGTGCTGGTGCTGACGGCGAGCTTCTTCGTGCCGGGCGGGCCGACCGGCGCGGGCTGGACGCTGTATCCGCCGCAGGCCATCCTGCCGGGCACGCCGGGCGTGGAATGGGGCATCGTGCTGATGCTCGTGTCGCTGGCGATCTTCATCGTCGCGGCAACGATGGGCGGCCTGAATTACGTCACCACCACGCTGCAGGCGCGCACCCGCGGCATGACGCTCATGCGCATGCCGCTCACGGTGTGGGGCATCTTCATCGCGACCATCATGGCGCTGCTGGCGTTTCCGGCGCTGTTCGTGTCGGCGGTGATGATGCTGCTCGACAGGATACTCGGCACCAGCTTCTTCATACCGGCCGTGGTGTCGATGGGGCAGACGCTCAAGCATGCCGGCGGCAGCCCGCTGCTGTTCCAGCACCTGTTCTGGTTCTTCGGGCATCCGGAGGTCTACATCGTCGCGCTGCCGGCCTTCGGCATCGCGTCGGACCTCATCAGCACGCACGCGCGCAAGAGCATCTTCGGCTACCGGATGATGGTGTGGGCCATCGTCGTCATCGGCGCGCTGAGCTTCGTGGTCTGGGCTCACCACATGTTCGTCGCCGGCATGAATCCGTACTTCGGCTTCTTCTTTGCCACGACCACGCTCGTCATCGCCATCCCGACCGCGCTCAAGGTCTACAACTGGGTGCTGACGCTGTGGCGCGGCGATATCCACCTGACCGTGCCGATGCTGTTTGCCATCGGCTTCATCAGCACCTTCGTGCTGGGTGGGCTGACCGGGCTCTATCTCGGCAACGTGAGCGTGGACATTCCGCTGTCGAACACGTATTTCGTGGTCGCGCACTTCCATATGGTGATGGCCGTGTCGCCGATCCTGGTGGTGTTCGGCGGCATCTACCACTGGTATCCGAAGGTGACGGGCCGCATGCTGAACGATACGCTCGGGCGCGCGCACTTCTGGATCACCTTCGTCGGCACCTATGCGATCTACTTCCCGATGCACTATCTCGGCGTCCTGGGCATGCCGCGGCGGTATTACGCGTACGAGGGCTACAGCTTCATTCCCCATTCGGCGCAGACGCTCAACACGTTCATCACCGTCGTGGCGCTGATCGTTGCGGCGGCGCAGCTGCTGTTCCTGTACAACCTGGCGTGGAGCCTCGTGCGCGGCAAGCGCGCCGACGGCAATCCGTGGCGGGCCACCACGCTCGAATGGCAGACGCCGCAAACGCCGCCCGTGCACGGCAACTGGGGCGCCGCGCTGCCCGTCGTCTACCGCTGGGCTTACGAATACAGCCCGCCGGGGCACAAGGAAGACTTCGTCCCGCAAAACCAGCCGCCTGCGACGGCGCCCGAGCCGGCGGCCCATCCGACGCTTCAACCCGGAGAGGCACGCGAATGACCACACTGCCCCGCCCTTACGTTCCCGACGCGCCACCGGTCCTGCCGAATGCGAGCCGCATCGGCCTGATGGTCTTCATGGCGGTGGCGACGACCTTGTTTTCGCTGCTGCTGCTCGCTTATGGCATGCGCATGCGCGAGCCCGACTGGCAGCCGATCCCGCATCCGGCGCTGCTGTGGTGGAACACCGGTGCGCTGGTGCTGGCAAGCGTCGCCATGCAGCGTGCCCGGCAGCTGACCTTGCACCGCGTCGCGTGGCTCGCGTCCGGCGGCGTGCTGGCGGCCGTGTTCGTGATCGGGCAACTGATCGCCTGGCGCATGCTGTCGGAAGCCGGGCAGACCGTCACCGTCAATCCTTCCAACAGCTTCCTCTACCTGCTCACCGGCCTGCACGGATTGCATGTGCTGGGCGGGCTGGCGGCCTGGGCCGTGACGATCGCGCGTCTCCGGCGCGCGGACCCGTTCCGGGCCCAGCGCGCCATCGCGCTGTGCGCGATCTACTGGCATTTCCTGCTGGCTGTCTGGCTCGTGCTGCTGGCGGCGATGTGGTGGCTCACCCCTGCGTTCGTCGCGGCCATCTGCGGGCCGCTGTATGGAGCCGCGCCATGACCGCACCCACGCTTCCCACCGAATCCGCCGACACCCCGCCCACCGACGCCGGGCCCGACGGCTGGCGCGGCATCGTCACGGACTGGTCGGCCGACCGCGAAGCCTTCAAGGTGCCGTGGGGCAAGGCGATGATGTGGATCTTCCTGCTGTCGGACACCTTCGTCTTCAGCAGCTTCCTGATCGGCTACATGTCGGTGCGCATGTCGACCACGGTGCCGTGGCCCGATCCCTCCAAGGTATTCGGGCTCACGGTGGGCGGCGTGGACGTGCCGTTGCTGCTGATCGCCATCATGACGTTCACGCTGATCACCAGCAGCGGCACCATGGCGATGGCCGTCAACTTCGGCTACCGGCGCAACGCCAGGCGCGCCGCCGCCCTGTTGCTGGCCACCGCGCTGCTGGGCGCGACCTTCGTGTCGATGCAGGCCTTCGAATGGACCAAGCTGATCGTCCATGAAGGGATCCGCCCGTGGGGCAACCCGCTGGGCGCGGCGCAGTTTGGCGCGTGCTTCTTCATGATCACCGGGTTCCACGGGTTTCACGTGACCTGCGGCGTGATCTACCTGCTGCTGATCGCGCGCAAGATCCTGCAGCCGGGGTTTACCGAGCACGGCAACTTCCAGA
The DNA here is from genome assembly GCF_022809715.1 of Burkholderia pyrrocinia. Lineage (NCBI taxonomy): Bacteria > Pseudomonadati > Pseudomonadota > Betaproteobacteria > Burkholderiales > Burkholderiaceae > Burkholderia > Burkholderia pyrrocinia. The sequence goes on along the minus strand of NZ_CP094460.1, from coordinate 2,644,146 downwards.
TCGTCGAGATTGCCGGCTTGTACTGGCACTTCGTCGACCTGGTGTGGGTGTTCATCTTCGCGCTGTTCTATTTGTGGTGAGGCACGCCATGGACCACACCGATCCCGCCGATCGACCCGACGCCGCGCACGGCCAGCAGCATCCGATCGGCCTTTACCTGAAGATCTGGGGCCTGCTGTTCGTGCTGAGCACGTTGTCGTACATGGTGGATTACTTCCACGTGCAGGGCCTGCTGCGCTGGGTGCTGATCGTCGTGCTCATGATCGCCAAGGCCGGGCTGATCGTATCGATTTTCATGCACATGATGTGGGAGCGGCTGGCGCTGGTGTACGCCATCCTGATACCGCCCCTGTGCCTGCTGGTGCTGATGGTGCTGATGGCGGCCGAAGCGCATCACACGTTCGGCATGCGGGAGCTCTTCTTCCACTGATCCCTTCGCCGCCCGTTCGTCACGCGACGAGCGCTTCGCACATGAAGGAGGACGCCATGAAATTTTCACGCCGACGTTTTATTGCAACCACCACCGTTCTGGCATCCGCGCTGACATTCGGACGCCGCGCGGCGGCGGCAGATGCCGGTGCCGGCGCCGTTCAGGAATCCGATGCAAATGCCCTGGCTCTCGGTTACAAGACCGATGCAAGCCGGGTCGACCATGCGAAGTTCCCTCAATTCCAGGCGGGCCAGGCTTGTGCGAGCTGCCAGTTCTTCCAGGGCAAGACCGGCGCCGCGATGGCGCCGTGCACCATTTTCAGCGGCAAGCAGGTCAATGCCAAAGGCTGGTGCAGCGCCTATGCGAAAAAGGCGTAGCAGCGGCGGCGTGGCGGCCGCGCTGCCGGCGGCCTGAAACGGCATCGGCGTGCCAAAGTGGAATTGCGTCTCAGGTGCGCGTTGGAGCGGCCGCTCGCCGATGCGTCTCGAGCGGCAGCAACCGGCCGGGCACCGACAAACGCGGGGGATGGCCGCAGCCCTCCCCCACGAGCGCCGATCGATCAGGCAGAAGCACTCCGATTGGCCTCGATCACCGTCAACGCCGCCATATTCACGATCCGCCGCACCGTCGAGCTCGAAGTGAGGATGTTCACCGGCGCGTTGACTCCGAGCAGGAACGGCCCCACCGCCACATTGCTGCCCGCCTCGGTCTTGAGCAGGTTGTACGCAATGTTCCCCGCATCGACGTTCGGACAAACGAGCAGATTGGCCGCGCCCTTGAGCGGCGACATCGGCAGCAGCCGCGACCGCAGCCCTTCATCGAGCGCACAGTCGCCGTGCATCTCGCCATCCGCCTCGATATCAGGCGCCTGCTCCCGGACGATCTCCAGCGCCCGGCGCATCTTCACACCCGAAGCCGCGCTGCCTGACCCGAAGTTCGAGCGCGACAGCAACGCGGCCTTCGGCGTCAGGTTCAGCCACTCCATCTGCCGGGCCGCGGCAATCGTGAATTCCGCGATCTGCTCGGCATCGGGGTTATCGTTCACGTGCGTATCCACCAGCGCCACCGTCCGCTGGTCGAGCAACAGAATGTTCATCGCCGCATAGGTGGACGCACCGGGCTTCTTGCCGATCACTTCGTCGACGAACCGCAGGTGATTGTGATACTCGCCAACCGTCCCGCAGATCATCCCGTCCGCATCGCCGAGCCGCACCATCATCGCGCCGATCAAGGTCAGGCGACGCCGCATTTCGACGCGCGCCATCTCCTTCGAAATGCCGTCCCGGCAGCGCAGTTCCCAATACGTCGTCCAGTATTGCGGGAACCGCTCGTCATATTCCGGATTGGTCACTTCGACATCCTGACCGAGCCGAATACGCAGGCCAAACCGCTCGATCCGAGCCAGCAGCACCTCCGGACGCCCCACCAGGATCGGACGCGCAAGCTTCTCGTCGACGATCACCTGCACGGCGCGAAGCACGCGCTCGTCCTCGCCTTCGGTGAAGACGATCCGTGCCTTGCCGCCGTCACGCACAAGCTGACGCGCCGTCGCGAACAGCGGCTTCATGAACGCGCCGGAGTGGTAGACGAATTGCTGCAACTGCTCGACATACGCGTCGAGATCCGTCAGCGGGCGCGTCGCCACGCCGCCTTCCATCGCCGCCCTGGCCACGGCCGGCGCGATACGCACGATCAGGCGCGGATCGAACGGCTTCGGAATCAGGTATTGCGGGCCGAACGCCACGTCGTACGCACCATAGGCCGCCGCCACGACTTCGTTCTGCTCCTCCTCGGCAAGACCCGCGATCGCGTGAACAGCGGCGATCTCCATTTCGCGGGTGATCGTCGTCGCGCCCACGTCCAGTGCGCCGCGGAAAATGTACGGGAAACAGAGGACGTTGTTGACCTGGTTCGGGTAGTCCGAGCGGCCCGTCGCGATGACGACATCGTCGCGCGTCGCATGCGCCAGTTCCGGGAAGATTTCCGGCGTCGGGTTGGCCAGCGCGAGAATCAGCGGACGCGCCGCCATCTGCTTCAGCATCTCCGCGCTCAGAATGCCGCCGACCGACAGGCCGAGGAACACGTCCGCGCCGCCGATGACTTCGGACAGCTTGCGCGCATCGGTTTCCTGCGCGAAGCGCGACTTTGCCGGGTCCATCAGCGTGGTACGGCCGCGATAGACGACGCCTTCGATGTCGGTCACCCAGATGTTTTCGACCGGCAACCCGAGGTCGACCAGCAGGTCCAGGCAGGCCAGCGCGGCCGCACCGGCCCCCGACGTCACGACCTTCACCTCCGAAATCGACTTCCCGACGACCTTCAGCCCGTTGATGAACGCGGCCGATACGGTGATGGCGGTGCCGTGCTGATCGTCGTGGAAGACGGGAATCTTCATGCGTTCGCGCAGCTTCTGCTCGACCGTGAAGCACTCCGGCGCCTTGATGTCCTCGAGATTGATGCCGCCGAACGTGGGTTCGAGGCCGGCGATGATGTCGACCAGCTTGTCCGGATCGGTCTCGTTGATCTCGATGTCGAAGACGTCGATCCCGGCGAACTTCTTGAACAGGACGGCCTTGCCTTCCATGACCGGCTTCGATGCGAGCGGGCCGATGTTGCCCAGACCGAGCACCGCGGTGCCGTTGGTGATCACGCCCACCAGGTTGCCGCGGCTCGTGAAGCGGTGCGCCTGCAGCGGATCGGCCGCGATCGACTCGCACACGCCTGCCACGCCCGGCGTATAGGCCAGCGCGAGATCGCGCTGGGTCACGAGCGGCTTGCTGGCGACGACCGAGATCTTCCCCGGGGTCGGAAACTCGTGATAGTCGAACGCTGCCTGCTGCTGTGTCTCTGTCTGTTTCATGTTTTTCGGTCCGGGCACGGGCGCCAGGCCAGTCCCGGCGCGATCCATGGAGGTGATTCTAGGGATCTGCCATAAGGAGATGATTCTGTTTTAATATCGGTCCATCACTTTTTCATGATGAATGCATGACCAGTCAATGACTTTTGACGCAAACGACGTGGTCAGGCGGCTGGGCGCTCGTCTGAAGATTCGGCATCTGGTGCTGTTGTTGCAGATCCAGCAGCACGGGTCGCTGACGCGCGTCGCGGAGCACATGGCCAGCAGCCAGCCCGCCGTGACGAACGCGCTGTCCGAGCTGGAGAGCATGTTCGGCACGCCGCTGTTCGAGCGCTCGTCGCGCGGCATGCGGCCGACCGCGCTCGGCGCGGTCGTGCTCGAACGGGCGAAGGCGATGATCAAGGATCTCGACCACCTCGCCCGCGAGATGGAGGCCGTCGCCGCCGGGCATGCGGCCCACCTGCACATCGGCGTGATTCCGTTCATCTCCGGCCAGATGCTGTCGGCGGCGCTGAAGCAGCTGCAAGCGCGCATGGAACGGCGCCTGACCGTGACGATTCACGAAGGCACCAGCGATCAGCTGCTGCTGCAGCTCAAGGACCACAGCGTCGACATCGTGATCGGGCGGGCGTCGGCGGCGGTCGATCTGGGCCGGGTTTCCTTCGAGGTGCTGTACCAGCAGCAGCCGCGCATGATCGCGAGCCGCCGTCTTGCCGCGAAACTGGCCCGCACGACGCTGGACTGGAACAAGCTGCACGCGCTCGACTGGATTCTCGGCGCGCCGCATACGCCGATGCGGGAGCAGGTGACAGACCTGTTTCTGTCGGCCGGCATCCCGCCGCCTGTTCCGATCGTCGAAAGCTACTCGTCCAAGCTGATCGGCGAAATGATCGCGTCGAGCGACGAGGCCGTGTCGATCGTGCCGGCCGATATCGCGGAGGAACTGGTGCGGATTGCCGGCGTGGCGATCGTGCCTTACTCGCTGGTGTGGACGCTTCCGCCGATTGCGCTGTTTACCCGCTCCGCCGACGCGCGCTCGCCGGCGCGGGATTTGCTCGTCGAGGCGCTACGGGAGGTGTGTAAGGAGACGTATGGGGAAGCGCGGAGATGAGGTCAAGATCACGCCGAGCGTCTTGCAGGTCCAGCGCATGCCCTCTCCCTCCCTGATTCATTAAGTTCCGCAGATTGTCGACGATGCGGCCGCCGCCGTCGAACGGATGGTTGCGGCCAACTACGTGCGGCAATCTGGCCAGGCATGTACGAAACGCCTGTCGGCGTTCCGATCGAAGCTAGTCAGCCGGTTTCTCGTACAGTGACCAGACACAGCCGTCTGATTTCAGTCCTGCGCGGATAAAACCGAGCGACTCGTAGTACGCACATAGCTTCGTGTTTTCGGTGGCGCAGTCGAGTCGAACAAGGCGTCGGTTCAAACCGCTCACCTTGAGAGCGCACCAATCAAGCATGAAGCTGCCGAGCCCGAGCCCGTTAAAGCCTTGCCGCACACACAGCCCATGCACATAACCGGCGATCGGCTCTTGAGGCCCCCAGTGTTTGTCATCGTCCAGACCGAACGAAAACGTTCCGGCCGGCGTGCCATCCAGTTCGACGACATACACTTCTTTTTCGGAGACGTTGTTTCGCACCCATCGCTCGGAAAAACCGTCACCGTCCTTGCCCCACGCGTAGTCACCGTGCGCAACCTTCTTCGCGTGCGCGTCGTTCCGGATCTGTGTAAGAGCCGGCACATCGTCTGCCGTCGCTCTGCGGACGCCTTTCGAGGTCATCGCTTGTCTCTCCGTTGAATCTTCATTTCGTGCTCAAACGCCGCTATCGCGCACGTCTGCATTCGCGATGGCAACGGCGCGGCGATCTTACGAAGCCGTCCCCTGAAACCAACGCGAACACGGCCCCGAGTAAATGAGTACGGTTGCAATCGCATTGGCGAAAAAGGCCACTTCGAACAGGTTCACATTGAATGGCAACGCCATCGCGAGAAAGGCAACTGTCGTGACAAGCGTGAGCAGCAATTCCAGCATTCGCGCCAGCTTTTGTCGCTGGCAGAGGCCCACGATCAGGCTGGCGTTCAGGAAAAGCCAGAAAGCCTGAATCATCACGACCGCGACGAGCCCTTGACGCATGTCGGTCAACTTCGCCGCGGGTACTTCGTCAATCTGACTGAAACCGATAATCAGGAGCATGACGGCATAACCAACCTCAATGAGCCAGACAACGGTGAAGAGCGCGATGGCGTGACGGATCTGCGGAGGTGCGTCGGCGCGAAACGCCGGCATAGCCTTCAACTTGCTTATTAACATCGTCTTATCGGGTAGCCAGTGGCCCCCGCCCCGGAATTTGTTTGTCTCTTCCCCGCCGCTTGCAGGTATCGCGCAGCGACGAGATCAATGTCGAGTACTTAAACCCTGCCGGAGCGACTCATAAATCCCCGCGCCGGCATCAACGATGAACAAAAGTGCAATGACGTTGCAGACAACGCGCCAGATACCGCGCAGACGAGTCGCACCGAAATACAAACCGACAACACCGACACACAGCGTCGCGGGCCAGTAGATGGCGCCAAACAGAATCACGATGACCGGAAAAGGTATATCGATGGCGACGTCACTCATCCCGGAACGCTCCGTCGCTTGCGTGGCGCACACGCCCACTGACGGTTTCGAAGACATCCGTCGGCCGCCGCCCCTCGACACGTGACGTGCGACTCGATCCCGCGGCCTGCCTCGCGCGCCTGAGAATCACCCCTCCGCCTTCTGACAAACCACCTCGATATTGTGCCCATCCGGCCCGATGACGAACGCCGCGTAGTAATTCGCGCTATAACGCGGCCTCAACCCCGGCGCGCCATTATCTTTCCCGCCCGCCTCCAGCGCCGCACGATAAAACTCGTCGACTTGCCGCCGATTCTCGGCCTTGAATGCGATGTGAAGATGCGCGGGCTTCTCCGAAGTCTGGAACAGGCACAACGAAGGCTGCCACGGCCCCGGCGGACAAAGCTCGACGCCGTACGAAGGCTCCCCCTCCGCCGCGACTACTACGCCAAGCGGCTCGAGTGCCTTGAGGAAGAACGCCTTGCTCGCTGCGAAATCGCTGACTCCGAATTTGACGTGGTCAAACATGAGTTCCCTCTCGGATAGTTGGGCCCGCCCGCACCCCGGTGTGATGTACGGATCACCGCGATGTTGCCACATGCAGCCGTCGACGGCTGCCCCGCCCGCCCCATCACCCCAGCTCGAACGACGTCACCCCGAACACGCGATCGATCGCGATCGCGGGCGCTTCTTTCGTGTACATCCGCGCGGTTTCGAACACGCTCGTCATCCCGTGCCGCTCCGCCAGCGCGACGGCCGCAGGATTCGTTTCCGGCACGTCGAGCACGATGACCTCGCCGGGCATGCTCGCCGCCAGCGCGCGAAACAGCCCGGTAGCGACGCCTGCATCATCGGCGAAGAGCGGGCCGATCTTGCACCCCTCGTTGCAGCGGCGAACGACACCGTATCCGGCGACACGGCCGGCGTCGACCGTTGCGAGCGCAACGGCATCCGGCTGCGCGATCCACGCGGAGACGAAACGCTCGCGCGCCGCGGGGAAACACTGGCGATCGTAGGCAAGCAACTGCTCGAACGGCACATCGGCCGCTGCCGCTACATGCGCGCATCCGATGCCGTCCACGCGGCCCTGATAGCGAATGTTGCGGTACGCGACCCGGAACCCGGACTTCCCGTAGTTTGCCTGCTGGGCGACGACACCATCGAGGCCGACGTTGCGGTCTCCAAGATAACGCATGCCGTGCTGCCAGATTCGCATACCGAAGCCTTTGCCGCGAAACCCGGGCTTCACGATGTAAAGACCGATGAAGCCGAAGTGTTCGTCATAGGCGACGGCGGAAAGGCACGCGACCGGCTCGCCGCGCCAAATACCGACGAAGAACCCGGCCGGGTCCGCTTCCCTGAAGCAGCGCGGGTCATGCCAGCCGGGATTCCACCCTTCCGCAGCCGCCCATTCGACCGCCATGACTACCTCGTCGGCCGACATGGTGCGCACGATAAAGTCACCGCCTTGATCCATGGTTCCCCTCACTCGCGGCTCTAAGGATTGCCGCCTCGTGCTACGGAAAATGCATCGGGAAAGTGTCGGCAAGCGAGCGCCGGCCAACCGACAGAACAGACCGCACAATCATGCCCCAAGCCACCGCTGCCGATCGCGTCATCATAATCCCAAGGGCGAGCATCGGAGTGGAGCGGTCATCGCAGTTGTTCCGGTTCGATAGGCACCGCAATTGACGCGTATCAGCGACCCGGACGACCGGGCCACCAGGTTAGCTGTCCTCGAATGTCCGAACGGGCGACCGGCAGCAACGAGTCGCCAAGCACCCCTCCACCGAAATCCGCGATAAACAAAAAAAGCCCGACAAAGTCGGGCCAATAGGTTTGAGACACAAGGAGAATACCGCCCACCCCACACCGGGCGGTCACGCCGCGCTACACGACGTTCTTTTCGACGATCGGCCGGTTTTCCAGCACTCGCGCCCAGCCGAGCGACGACAGGTCGAGCGTTTCGTAACGCCCGCCCAGAATGAGTTCACTGACGCCGCGCCCCGTCGCCGGCCCCTGCTGCAGCCCGTGGCCGCTGTAGCCGTTCGCGAACACGACGTTGTCGAGTTCCGGGTGATACCCGATGATCGCGTTGTGATCGAACACGTTGTACTCGTAGTACCCGGACCAGCAGTTCTCCACGCGCAGCGCCTCGAACTCCGGCACGCGATTCGCGAGCGTCGGCCAGATCACGTCGTCGAACAGGTCGTGATCGACTTCGTCGAGCGGCAGATCGTCCGGGTCGCGATCCGGGCTCGGCGACGTGCCGCAGATATACGTGCGCCCTTCCGGCCGGAAATACACGCCCGTCGGATCGATCAGCAGCGGGCAATCCGCGAGCTTCGCCGGCGACGACACATTGAAGATGCTGCGGCGCCGCGCATACACGGGAATGTCGATGCCCATCATCGACGACAGCGTGCGCGTCCACGCACCGGCCGCATTGACCAGCGTGTCGCACGCATAACGCTCGCCGTCGCCCGTCACGACATGCGTGATCTTCCGTCCATCGCGCTCGACCGACTTCACGTCGGCGGCTACATAACGCGCCCCGAGCGCCTGCGCTTTCTTGCGCAGCGCCTGCACGAGCCCGTAGCCGTCGAACCAGCCTTCACCGCTCACGCCGTACGCGCCCGATACGAGATCGTCGACGTTCAGCCACGGAAACTTCGCGCGCAGTGCATCGCAATCCATCAACCGGATATCGGCGCCGAGGCTGATCTGCAGCGCATGGTTCTCGCGCAGCGTCGCATCGCCGGCCGCCGTCGCGAGGAACAGGTAACCACCTTCGTGCAAATCGATCGACGGCCGGTTGCCGTCCACTTCGAGCCGTTCGCCGATCGTGCGCAGGAAGTCGATGCCGAACAGCGACATCTCGATCGACAGCGGCGTCGAGAACTGCTGGCGAATCGACGCGGCCGACAGCGCCGACGACGATCGCGCATAGGTGGGGTCGCGTTCGATGACGGTCACGGCGACCGTCGGATCGGTGGCGCGCAGGAAATAAGCGATCGAGCTGCCGATCACACCACCGCCGACGATAACGACTTGAGAACTCACGACTGACTCCAGTTGCACATAAAAAGCGCGGCCAGCCGGCCACGCCCGTTGGTTGTTCGTGCCGCGTCGCACGCGGCGTCGCGTCCGCAGACTTCCCGGGCGATCGCCCCGGCGTGCGCCGCGATCGCAACCGAACGCTCTCGGTATTTCAGCACGTCCGGCATCGCCGCGAAAGTCCGCGCACGCTTGCGTTCAATCCGCCGATTTCGTCGTGACGGGCTGCCACGCGGCGTTCTTCACTTCGTACAGCGTCGAGCTCGGGTTCTTCAGGTCGCCCGTGTTCGTGAACGCGATCGTGCCCGTGATGCCGTCGTAGCGCGTGTCCTTCAGCGCGCCGTTGAAATCGGCCGGCTTCGTCGAATTGGCCTTCTGCATCGCGTTGATCGCGATCCACGTCGCGTCGTACGCGAACGGCGCATACGCGAGCATGTCGACGCCGTACTTCTGCCTGAATTTCGTTTCGAACAGCTTGCCCTTCGCGAGGCGCGACAGCGGCTGCCCGTATTCCCACACGGCCGCGCCTTCCGCCGCGTTGCCGGCCAGCCTGATGAAGTTCGCGTTCATCACGCCGCCGCCCGCGAGAAACTGCGCGCGAATGCCGAGCTGGCGCATGCGCTTGACCAGCATCGCGGCCTGCGCGTCGAGGCCGCCGAAGAACACGAGATCGGCATTCGTGCTCTTGATCTTCGTGAGCTGCGCGCTGAAGTCGACGGCCTTGTCGTTCGTGAATTCGCGCGCGACGATCGTGCCGCCGTTCGCCTTCACGGACTTCTCGAATTCGTCGGCTTCGCCCTGGCCGAACGCGGTGCGATCGTCGATGATCGCGATGCGCTTCGCCTTGGTCACGCTCGCCGCATACGCGCCTGCGTTGCCGGCGTTCTGCGTGTCGGTCGCGATCACGCGGTACACGGTGCCGAGCCCGGCGCGCGTGATGTCGGGATTGGTCGCCGACGGCGTGATCATCGGAATGCCGGCCTTCGCGTAGATCTTCGACGCGGGCAGCGTCGTGCCCGAATTGAAATGGCCGATCACGACCGCCACCTGCGCGTCGGCAAGCTGCTGCGCGGCCTGCACGCCGGTGCGCGGATCGCTCTGGTCGTCCTGCGACGCGACGACGAACTTCACGGGCTTGCCGCCCACCGTCGTGCGCGCGGCATTCGCTTCGTCGACGGCCATGCGCACGCCGTTCTCGATGTCCTTGCCGTATGCGGCGCCGCCGCCCGTCAGCGGGCCGGCCACGCCGACCTTGACGACCGTCTCCTGCGCATGGGCCGCGCCCGTCTGGAACGCGAGGATCGCGGCGGTCAATGCGACGCCGGAAAGCGAACGAATGCGGAACGTCATGGCAGTCCTTGTTCTGTGGGTCGGGATGCAACGCGCGACCGCCGCGCGTCGGCAACCTCCTGCGTGCCGGTGATGCTGCCCGCCGCCGGAGCGCCATTCGACGAAGGCGTCAAACCGGTCGGCCGATCACTGAGGTTCCGTCTCCGAAGAACCTTTCACCGCGAAAGAGGTGAATGGATTGTGGGTAGCCAATACCTGTGCAGCAAACGAATTATCGGAACTACGTTGTGAGGATTTGTCATCAAGTTCCGTGCGCACGAACGGCTCACGGCCCGCGCGACGGCGGGCCGTGAGCCGAATGCGTCAGTGGGATACGTGCCGGCGCCCGTCCGTCAACGCCGGCCGCGGTAATGCCGATGAGGCATCATTGCTTCGACAACGGCACGCGATCGAGATGCCCGCCGCATCGCATCGTCCGCTCAGTGCCGATCCGTGCCCGTCTGCCTGCGCACCGCATCGGTCGCCTTGCCGCCCTTCTCCTGGATCTTGCCGGCCTGCTGTTCGGCGATGCCTTCCGCTTCCGTCTTGCGGTCGCCCGTCACCTTGCCGAGCGCTTCCTTGAGCGAACCCTTGAGCTGCTTGAGCCTGCCTTCGACGCGATTGCTGTCCATGGTCGTCTCCTGCGATGGTTGGGGAGAGCCGGCGATGTGACGGCCCGCGCCGCACCGCCGAGTGGACAGGTTCGCAAGCCTCCGCCGCGCGCGGCAGATGCGGATGCACCAGCACGCATGGTGCATTCGTACCGATGGCGTCAGTCCTTGCCCTTCGCGCCGCCCTTCGCGCCGCCCTTCTCCCCGCCTTTCTCCCCACCCTTCTCGCGCACGCCGTTCGCATCGGCCGCGCCGACGATGCCGCGCTCGCGCGCCCACACGATCGCCTCGCCGCGGCTGTGCACGTCGAGCTTCGCGTAGATCGTCGCGACGTGATTGCGCACCGTGTTCGGCGCGAGCCCGAGACGGCCGGCGATCTCCTTGTCCGCGAGGCCGTGGCACAGCAGGTCGAACACGTCGCGCTCGCGCGCGGTCAGGTCCGACAGTTGCGCGCCCGCGTCCGGCGCATTCGCGTGCCGCACGTTCGCGAGCTTTTCGATCAGCGTGCGGCTGAACCACGACGCATCCTGCATCGCGGTTTCGATCGCGTAGACGAGCTCCATCTCGGTGCGCTTGCGATCGCTGATATCGAGCAGCGCGACGAGCAGGCAGTCGCGCCCGTGAATCGCAACGGGGTCCGCCGACACGACGCAATCGCGCACGTCGCCATCGAGCGTGCGGATCTGCACGTCGGCGTTGCGTACGCTGCCGTCGCGCGCGAGCCGGGCCTCGATGCGCTGCCACGCACCGCGTTCGGCCCACAGCCCGATCTCGTCCGCGGATTTGCCGAGCAGGTCGTCCTGCGAATGGCCCGTCATCGCGGCAAACGCATCGTTGACGTCGAGAAGCTCGAAGCGGTCGGCCGTGACGATCGCGGTCGCGACCGGCGCCATCCGGAATGCCGTCGCGAAGCGCTCCTCGCTTTGCCGCAGCGCGCGCTCGGCCTGCTTGCGCGGTTCGAGATCCATGAACGTGAACAGCATGCACGCTTCGCCGTTCATGTCGATCGGCTGCCCGGCGACGATCACCGCCTTCGTGCCGCCGTCCGCGAGTTTCAGCACGGCTTCCATCTGCGGAATCGTCGCACCTTCGCCGAGCCGCTCGACCGCGAGCTCGCGCCGCTCGGCCTGTTCGAGCACGTCAATCTCGTATACCGAGCGGCCGAGCACGTCGTCGCGTGCGTGGCCCGACATGTCGAGAAAGCCCTGGTTGACCTTCACGTAGCGCAGATCGTCGAGCCGGCAGATCACGGCCGGCGCAGGGTTCGCGTTGAAGGTGCGCTCGAAGCGCTCCTCCGCGCTCGCCCATTCGGTTGCATCGTGCAGCACGAGCGCAAGGCAGTCGGGCTCGCCGGCTGCGTTCGTCAGCACGAGGCTGCGGATCCGGTGAACCCAGCTCACGGTTTCGTCGGCGGCCGATTCGACTTCGACCGTCACGTCGCTGAACTCCTCGCCCGCGATCACGCGATCCATCGGATAGTGGCCGTCGCGCACCGGATGGTTGTTCCGGTAGCGCAGCCGGAAACGCTCGCGGTATTCGGTCACGGTCGCGCCGAGCGCCTTCAGCTCGGTCACGCCATGCATCGCGAGCGCAGCCTCGTTCGCCCAGACGATCCGCTGGTCGGGCTCGATCAGGATCACGCCCTCGGTGAGCCCCGCGATGATCTGGTGCAACTGGCGCCGATCGGTATGCGATTTGAGCGCCCGTTCGTTTAGCTGTTCGTTCATCGAATGGTTGTCCATGTCGTCAACATGACTGCCGGCCCGGCCACACCTCGCTTCGACACGCGCCGGCCGGCGCGTGCGGCGATGATCGCTTGCCGCACCTCGGCACGACAGGCGCGATTGCACTATCCGTCATAGTACATTCGCACGGCCCGCCGCAACCGTACGGCATCCCGCCATCCGCCGCGCCCGCCGCTCCCCGCGCTGCAGGCGACCGACGCACCCCAACCCCATCACTGCCCCCCGTGCAAACGCACTAGCCGATCAGGTGAATTTGCGCGATGCCCACACGCGTTCGCATCGGTACGCTGGTACTGCATCGGCGCTCATGCGCTGCCTTCCAACCCGCAGAGGAGAAGCACGATGAAGCTGCATCAGACACCCGATCCGACGCGGCCCGAACCGCCTCCGGACAGTCCGCCCGAACCGTCGCCCGGCACCGATCCGCCGGTTCCGCCGCCGCCCGACGTGCCGCGCCCGGACATCCCGCCGCGCGAGCCCGGCTACGACACGCCGATCGTCCGGTGACCGGCAACGCCGATCGCACTCCCTTATCCAACACGTCAATCGATGGAGAACTTCAATGAACAAGACCCGGCATCTTTCGACGCTGCTCGCCGCCGGCGCGGCCTTCCTGCTGAGTGCCGCGCCGCTCATGAACGCCCATGCACAGGAAAAAACATCGACCGACAACGGCAACGGCATGCAGGCCGAATCGAACCAGCCCGTCACCGACACGTGGATCACGACCAAGGTGAAGAGCCAGCTGGCCGCCACCGACGGCCTGAAGAGTCTCGACATCGGCGTGAAGACGATCGACGGCGTCGTCACGCTGACGGGCGTGCTGCCGAACAAGATCGCCGTGAAGAAGGCGATCGCTGTATCGCGCGCGGTCAAGGGCGTGAAGCACGTCGACGCATCCGGCCTGAAGGCGAAGGCCTGACCTCCCGCGCGGCCGACGCCGCGCAGTTATCCCGCAGTTATCCCATTGCGACAAGGAGCACACCATGAACGAAGACAAGATCAAGGGCCAGTGGAAGCAGCTCACCGGCAAGCTGAAGGCCAAGTGGGGCAAGCTGACCGACGACGATCTCGCAGTCGCGGAAGGCGATCGCGAGTATCTGGCCGGGAAGATCCAGGAACGTTACGGAATCGCCCGCGATGCGGCCGAGAAGCAGTTGAAGGAATTCGATCGCGAGCTGTAACGCAACCGGCAAACTCACCCCGCCGCGGCGCCGCCGGCGTCGCGGCCATCAGGACAACGACATGGGCAAATATCTGATCGCCTGGCTGCTCGGCGTGCCGGTCGGGCTGCTGGTGCTGTTCTATCTGATCACGCACATCCTGTGACGGCGCGGCGCCCGACGCATCTGCACGTTCCCCCTACACCATCGGCTGCGACTCCGTAGTCCATCGCTCGAACGAGCGCACGCATTCCGCTGCATCGCAGCCACCCAACGCAAATCGGGCAGGACGCGTGCGCGCCCTGCCCGATAGGCTTGCCCGTTCGGAAGCGAAGCGCGACGCGCCCCGCTTCACGTTCGTTACTTCGCCGCGTTCGCCGTCATCTTGAAGATGCCCTGCGCGTTGCCCGCGTCGAAACGCAGGTCGGTCACCCAGCGGCGCGCCGCCTGATCGAACGTGCGCTTGCGCGTGATGAACTCGTAGAACGAGCCCGGCACGTTGCGCTTCACCGTGCCGCCGTCGCGCGTGCGGAACTCGCGCTCGACGGTATCCGCGCGATACGCGGTCTGGAACACGCGGCCCGAGCGCGAGCGCTCGACTTCCGGCTTCATCGGCCGGCCCTTTGCCTTCTCGTCGTCGGACAGCTTGAACACGTCGGCGACGCGGTCGGTCGCATGGTTGAACGCGTTGCCTTCGGTCGAGATCCACGCCATTTCCGCCGATTCCATCAGCAGCGTTTCGTAGTCGAGTTCGTTCGGCAGATCGTGCTGGCGCGCGAACGCGCCGACGATTTCCGGCAGCAGCGCGTGCGCGGCGTCGAGCGACAGCCAGCCTTCGCGTTCGACTTCCCACAGCAGCGCAACGGCCGCCGGCGACAGCGGATCGCGCGACGAGCTCACGACGTTCGTCACGGCCTGCTGGAATTCCTTCGAGAAACGTTCCGGATGCAGTTCGCTGACGAAGAACTGCGCGATTTCGTCCGGCGCATCCTCGTGCGCATACGCGCGGCCGGTCATGCCGAGCTTGTCGAGCGGATAACGGCCGTTCAGGCGGAAGCCGAGCGGACGCAGGATGCGCGTGAACGCGGCCTCGCCCGGCGGCAGCGCGCCCGTGTGCGGCCAGCGCACCGTGCGCAGCGCGCCGTGATCGAAGTAGACCGAGCCGCCGCTTTCGATCGCGTCGGCCGTGTATGCGCGGCCGTTCGCCGAACGCTCGAGCAGCCCTTCGAACAGCGCCATGTTCATCGCCTGCGCGATCTCCGCGCGCGTCACGATGCCGTCCTCCCATTCTTCAAGGATGGCCGGCATGTTCAGGGTCGAGAACAGGGCGTCGGTCTTCGCCTGTCCCAGCAGCTTCGTCAGCAAGCTCTCGATATTCGGATTGCGCATCAGGATTCTCGTCTCGGGGGACCGCCGGCAAACGTGCCGGCAACTCGTCGGCCGGCCGCCCATCGGGCGCCTGACCTTGCGTGGGGAGCATTATTCAAAGGGTTGCAGCCGGGCGTAAAGCGAGATTAAATTGACACGTGATGAGTTTTTGGAATTATCGACCGTCCCCGACCCGCTCGCCGGCCCGCGCCGCGCGGGTTCGTTCGTCAGACAAATAGAGCATCATGCGCAAATTCAAGATCCCCAACATGGGCGCACTGGTGGCTTTCGAAGCCGCCGCGCGCCACGAGAGCTTCACGCACGCGGCGAAGGAGCTGTTCCTGACCGAAAGCGCGGTATCGCGGCAGATCGCGACGCTCGAGGCAAGCCTCGGCGTGCGGCTGTTCGCGCGCGTGAAGCAGCGCGTCGTGCTGACGCGCGCCGGCAAGCTGTACGGCACGCAGGTGCGGCGCGCGCTGGAAGCGCTCGACCGCGACACGCTGTCGATCATCGCGCACGGCAGCGGCGGCGGCTACCTGGAGCTCGCGGTGCTGCCGACGTTCGCGTCGCACTGGCTGATCCCGCGCATCAAGAGCTTCTACGACCGCACGCCCGACGTGCGCGTGAACATGGGCAGCCGCACCGACCTGTTCTCGTTCGAGGACACGCACTTCGAGGCCGCGATCCACTACGGCAAGCCGACCTGGCCCGGCACGTCGTCCGACTACCTGTTCGGCGAGGAAGTCGTGCCGATCTGCTCGCCCGCGCTGCTCGACGGGCCGGTCGAGCGTGTCGAGGATCTGCTCGCGTATCCGCTGCTGCACTCGACGACGCGCCCCGGCGCGTGGGCGCAGTGGTTCGAGACGCATGGCGTCGAGGACATCCGCACGATGCAGGGCGTGCGCTACGAACTGCACACGATGCTGATCAGCGCGGCCGCGGCCGGGCTCGGGATCGCGCTCGTGCCGAAGTTCTTCGTCGAGGAACAGTTGCAGCAGCTCGGCCTCGTAGTGCCGTGCGACGCGGCGACGGTCGGCGATTCCGCGTACTACCTCGTATATCCGACGGAATTCAGCCACAGCAAGCCGCTGGAGCTGTTTCGCGGCTGGCTGCTCGAGCAGGCGAGCGCGTATGCGGCGCCGGACGGAGATGCGGATGGCGCCGACGCGGAGGATGACGAGGACGTCGAGTAGCGCGCTCGCTTCAGGTCACGTTCAAGTCACGGCGCGGCGGCGTCGCACGCGTACCGCGTCGGCACATCGGCCGCGACGACCTTCACCAGCCGCGCGCGATCGGGCGTTTCCAGCCCCGGGCACGCGGTATCCAGATCGCGGATCACGATCGTCGCGCGCCCGTCGAACCGGCACACGCCGTTCGGCTGCGCGGCGGGCAGCCGCAGCCCGCGCGTCGCATCGCGCTGGTTCGTGAAAACGATCACGCCCGCGCGTTGCGAACGGTCCGGCAAGCGCCGCGCCGATGCGTCGTCCTCTTCGAACCACACGTCCGATCCGATCGATTCGTCGCCGTAGTCGAGCGCGTAACGGCCCGTCAACGTGATCGCCCGCCCGGCATGCACCGCGCGGCAGTCCGGCTCGGCGTCGGCCGGCACCGGCTGCGCGCCCGCCGCAGCCGAACCGCACGCCAGCAATACCAGACACAGCACGCGGGCGCGGCCGTGCATGCTCGACACATCAAACGCTTTCCGGATCATGGGCAGTGAGGTGCGGGTCATCGAAACGAAGACCCGCATTGTCGCGCAGCGCGAGCGTTACATGTGCCACTTCACCGTCGCGGTCAACGTGCGCGGATCGCCGGGCATGTTGTACAGGTCCGCATTGCCGTGCGCGGCAATGAAGTAGCGGCGATTGAACAGATTGTCGAGCGTGAGCGTCACGTCGACCTTCTTGCTGCGATAGCCGGCACCCAGGTTGAACACCGTGAACGACGGCAGCGTGACGAGATCGCTGGCCGACGTGTAACGCGCCGACTGGAACTGCATGCCGGCCGCCGCATAGAAGCCGTACGGCAGTTCGCGCTTCAGCCACAGGTTCGCGCTGTGACGCGGCATCAGCCCCGGCGTGTTGCTCGACAGCGCGAGGCCGGCCGCCGTCGATTGCGGCGAACCGTCGACCGTGCCGTTCATGTAAGCGTAACCGGCGTACACCGACCACTTCGGCGCGATCTCGCCGGTGAAGCCCAGCTCCATCCCGCGCACGTGCTGCGTGCCGATCGGCAGCGCATAACCGGGATTCGCGGGGTCACCGATCTGCTGGTTGGTCTGGCGCATGTCGAACAGCGCGACGCTGGCCGTCGCCTTGCCGCCGAGGTCGAAGCGCGAGCCGAGCTCATACGCGGTGGTCTTCTGCGGCGCGAGCGCGGCGCCGTTCGAGTACGCGCCGGAACTGATCAGCGTATCGGCGAGCGGCGAGAACGACTGGCTGAACGAGCCGTACAGCGTCAGCCAGTCGAGCGGTTCGTAGATCAGGCCGACGCGCGGGCTCCACGCGTGATCGGTGCGGTCGAGATTGACGTTCGACGACGTGTAGTCGTGGCGGATCTGGTTCAGGTAGTCGAAGCGCAGGCCGGCGAGCACCTTCCAGTGCTCGGTCAGCGAGATCAGGTCCTGCGCGTAGACGCCCGCGAGCCCGACGACGGTCGACGCGTTCGTCTTCGCACGCGCGCCGGTCGGCACGCCGGGCAGGATCACCTGCTGCGGATTGAAGAGGTCGTAGGTGGCGACCTTCGTCACGTTGTAGACCGTGTCGAACTTCTGCTGCTGCGACAGCTCCAGCCCATACAGCAGCTCGTGGCGCATGCCGAACAGCGACGTCTTCTGCGTGAGCTCGAACAGGCCGTCGATGCCGTGGTCGGTGCGCTGGCGCGTCGACTGGTCGAGCGTCACGACCGGGTGCGCGGCCGTCTTGATCGGCTCGAACGTCACGTAGTTCTTGCGTTCGAGCGAGAAGTCGTACGCGCGGATCGCGCCATGGAACGACAGCGTATCGCTGAAGCGGTGATCGAGCGACACCGTCGCGCTCTTCGCGGAGACGTCGTTGTACGAGCTGTTCGCCGCATCGGCCGAGCCGTAATACGTGTTGATCGGCACGTCGACCGGCCGGCCGCGATACGCGGGCAGGCCCTGGTCGGACGTGCGGCGGTCGTGCAGGTAGTCGAATTCGACGTTCAGCACCGTGTTGCTGTCCAGCTTGAACTGCGCGGACGGCGCGATCGCCTGGCGGTTGAGCTGGAACTGGTCGCGAAAGCTGTTCGAGTTCTCGGCCGCGCCGGTGATGCGGAAGCGCGCCGCGTCGTTCGCATTCCAGCCGAGGTCGAATTCGCCGCGCCGCTCGCCGCGCGTGCCGAGCGTCACGCCCACGTCGCGCACCGGGTTCGCGTCCGGCCGCTTCAGCACGCGATTCACGATGCCGCCCGCCGAGCCGCGCCCGTACAGCACCGCCGCCGGCCCCTTCAGCACCTCGACGCGCTCGACGTTCGACAGGTCGCGATAGTAGAGCGCGTCGTCGCGAATGCCGTCGACGTACTGGTCCGTGATGCTGTTGAAACCGCGGATCGTGATCTGGTCGCGCTGGCCGTCGCCGACCGAGAAGCCGACGCCCGGCACGTTGCGCAACGCGTCCTGCATCGACGACGCGTTCTGGTCCTCGATCACCGCGTGCGGGACGACGTTCACCGTCTGCGGCACGTCCATCAGCGACATGTCGGTCTTGGTCGCCGCGCGCGACCGGCCCGCGTCGTACGACGCATGCTCGGCGGCCGCATTGACGGAAATCGCGGGCAAGGTCGCCGCGGCGTCGCTCGCCTGCGCGAACGAAGTGCGGGCGCCGGCCAGCGACGTGACGATCAGAAGCGCATGGCAAGCGCTCGTGTTGAGTTTCATCGTGAACGTAGGGGGTGAAGGAAAAACGGCGAACGGAAACGCGTCCGGTCGACGCGCGAATCGCGCAGCGACCGACGAAGCCTTTCCGTGAACTGGATGGCGCGCGGGGGATCGCCCCGTCGCGCATGCCGGCGGCGAACGGCCGGCGCGGGTGGATGCCGGCCGGCACGACCGGCACGAAAAAAGCCGTGACGTCCCGTCACGGCTCGTAATGGTGCGAAATAATAAACGAGAATGATTCGTGTTTTCGATTAATTTTTAACGTGTCGCCTGCCCGCAACGTGCATGCGCATTGCGCCCTGCATTCCCGACGAATGCCTTTCATTTTCAGGCGCTAATCCGCGCATCGCCGAAAGCAAATAGAAAGAAATCGATCGACCGCATCAAGTGGATCGTGCGGAAACGGTCAGGCAGAAGGTGGGGTTCGGGATACGACGACGAAAAACTTGAAGAGGATCACGAAGGATCAAGTAAAGCAGGAGCGGCACGTATTCAACGGTCCGGTGCGCGCCGGACCGGGCAACCCCGACCCGGCGCTCCGGGCAGCCGACCTCGCATCGGCAGCGCGGCGGACCTTCTTCTGTTGTTCACTACATCTGCTCTCTCAGGCTCGCTTCATTTTTTTTCTTCGTCGCGCTGCGCCATTATCCGCCCAAACCAGCCGGAGTGAAACGTTTGCGGTTGCAACAAACGCGTTATACCGGCCATTCGGAAACAGTCTTTCTGAATGCTTACGATGCATGTGCCGCGATCCGGCAATTCTTGCATTCGCGTCGGCGTTCCTTTTTAATGGAACTGGTTCCAATCGCTGATTCAGCCATGTTCCAGCGTGACGTGTCGTCGTCCGCGCGTCATCATGCCGATTCAGGATCGAGGATCATTCAGCTCAGGATTCGCATCGCCCGTCCTTCCCGGACACCTAGTCAAACGAGACCGTCATGCCCGATTCCGCCTCCCTGCAGCAACTGTTTCCCGCGTATCAAGACATCCCCGCCGAGTTCCGGCTCGCTTCACCGATTCACCAGCGCGTATCGCTCGTCGACGGCGAACTTCGACCGTGGGACGGCGCGACCAAGACCGTGCTGTCGCCCGTGTGCGTGCGGCAGGCCGACGGCAGCGTCGAGCAGGTCGAGATCGGCAGCTATCCGGTGATGGGCGAAACGGAGAGCGACGCGGCGCTCGACGCCGCGGTGCGCGCGTACGACTCGGGCCGCGGCGAGTGGCCGACGATGAAGGTCGAGCAGCGCATCGCGTGCATGCAGGACTTCATCAAGCGGATGGTCGCGCAGCGCGAGCTGGTCGTGAACCTGATCATGTGGGAGATCGGCAAGAGCCTCGCCGATTCGCAGAAGGAATTCGACCGTACCGTCACGTACATGACGCAGACGATCGATGCGCTGAAGGAGCTCGACAACGCAAACTCGCGCTTCGTGATCGCGGAAGGCACGATCGGCCAGATCCGCCGCACGCCGCTCGGCGTCGTGCTGTGCATGGGCCCGTACAACTATCCGCTGAACGAGACCTTCGCAACGCTGATCCCCGCGCTGCTGATGGGCAACACCGTGGTGTTCAAGCCGCCTCAGTACGGCACGCTGCTGTTCGAGCCGCTGCTCGAAGCATTCCGCGACGCGTTCCCGCACGGCGTGATCAACACGATCTACGCGCCGGGCGCGGTGGTCGTGCCGCACATGCTCGCGTCGGGCAAGATCAACGTGCTCGCGCTGATCGGGTCGAGCAAGGTGGCCGATCACCTGAAGAAGCAGCACCCGAAGTCGCACCGGCTGCGCGCGATCCTCGGCCTCGACGCGAAGAACGCGGCGATCGTGCTGCCCGACGCCGATCTCGACCTCACCGTGAAGGAATGCCTGCTCGGTGCGCTGTCGTTCAACGGCCAGCGCTGCACCGCGCTGAAGATGCTGCTCGTGCACCGCTCGATCGTCGACGAATTCCTGAAGCGCTTCACCGCCGCGCTCGAACAGCTGAAGATCGGCATGCCGTGGGAAAAAGGCGTCAGCATCACGCCGCTGCCCGGCATGCATCGCACGGCCTACATGACCGACGCGATCGACGACGCGAACGCCAAGGGCGCGCAAGTCGTCAACCACTCGGGCGGCGAATTCAGCAAGACGCTGTTCTATCCGGCCGTCGTGTATCCGGTATCAGAAGGAATGAAGCTGTACCGCGAGGAACAGTTCGGGCCGATCATTCCGGTCGCGCCGTTCGACGACGTCGACACCGCGCTCGACTACGTGACGACGTCGGAGCACGGCCAGCAGGTCAGCATCTTCGGTTCCGATCCGGTGCAGATCGGCGCGCTCGTCGATCCGCTCGTGAACCAGGTGTGCCGCGTGAACATCAACTGCCAGTGCCAGCGCGGGCCCGACGTGTTCCCGTTCGCGGGCCGCAAGGATTCGGCCGAAGGCACGCTGTCGGTGAGCGACGCGCTGCGCGCGTTCTCGATCCGCTCGATGGTCGCGGCGAAGCAGACCGACAGCAGCAAGCAGTTGCTCGACTCGATCGTGTCGGATCACACGTCGAAGTTCATCAATACGGGCTTCATTTTCTGAAGCCGTCGTGAAGCGGGAACCTTCCGCCGCGCATCGATGCGGCGGAGGGTTTCAGCGAGCACCGCGCCGTTTGTCATGCGTTCGACGCCAGCAGCCTGATCCCCGCCACGCCGAACACGACCGCAAGACACGCTTCCATCGCGCGACGGCCGCGCACGTACAGCCGGCGTGCGCCGTCCATCGAGAACACGAGCGCATAACCGCCGAACACCAGGCACCCGATCACGACACAGCCCGGCACGACGGCGCCGTGCGACGCGCCCGTGCCGTTCGACGACAGCGCGACGATCGACACCCACACGAGAATGGCTTTCGGATTGGTCAGGTGCAGCGTCGCGCCGCGCGCGTAGAAGCGCGACAGCCGCTGCTCGCGCGCCGCGTTCAACGACGCCGCCACCGTGCCCGACAGCGCCGTGCGCCCCGACTTGAATGCGAGCCACAGCAGGTACAGCCCGCCGAAGATCTTGATCGCGACCAGCAGCTTCGACCATGCGAGCAGCGTGGCCGACACGCCGAGCGCCGCCACCGTCGCCCAGAACATCGACCCCGAAATGACGCCGAGCGCAAACGCGAGCGCCGCCTTGCGGCCCTGGTTCGCGGCGACCGACATGATCGCGAGATTGCTCGGCCCCGGGCTGGCCGTACCGATGAAATAGGCCGTGTAGGCCAGCAGCAGGTTGGCCGAGAAGAAGACGTGGACGCTCATGTCGAATCTCGCAGGGGTAATGCGGAGATTGTTGGCAAACGCGCGCCGTCTGCCCATGGACAATTGCGCGGCCAATCGCTGGGCCAGTTCGACGGCCACGCCAATCGAATCGCCGTTCGTGAAACCGTCTCGGATATGAAACACCCGGCGCATTCACCACCCGTTTCCCCATGCAACGGAGCTCGTCCCGTTTCAACGTTTGCCGCCAGCGAACGCACGGCAGACACGGGCGGAACGCGTGGATCGGCACGTTTCGGCCGTTCGCCGGCAGAAACGCACCGCGCGTTCCGCCCGCGTTACGTTACATCCGTGAAGCATTTCGCGTCGCCGAGCCCCTTCGTGCGCCTGACGTCCACCACGCCCCGCCTGTAGACACTCTCCTCGACCGCCTGCGCAACCCACTACCGACGGGACTCGCCGGCCGGCGCCGGATCGCCGCTCGACGTTGCTCGACAATCGGATCGCGGCGCTGGTACGGAACCTGCATTCCGTTCCGGTAAAAGCCGCGCCGACGACCCGCGCGGACACAAATTCAACCTCGGGCGCATCCACGAATACGCCCGAACGATCCGCGCAAGCAACGAGGCCCCTCATGGATGCGCTGCCCAATTCGTCCGACACGGCGTTCCAGCTCTTTCTCGCGAAGGTGCTCGAACAGCCGCTGCCCGACTGGACCGAAAAACAGCAGATGGAACTCGAGATGGCACGCACGCTGTCGACCGAAATGGTCCACATCGCCGAAGAGATGCGCGGCCGCGCGCCCGATCTCCCGCGCTGCCTCGTGCTGCTCCGTTACGCGAAAGTGCTCGACTTCATGCTGACGTCGCTCGCCGCGCGCCGCGACATTCATCCGCAGACGCTGCGCACGCTGTTCCGGCTCGCGAACCTGAAGGTCGACGATTCGTATCCGGCGTGACGCGGCCCGGCGAGGCGGCTTGACGAACCGGCTGCCGTAGAAAGCCAGCTCCCGATACGAGCGAATGCGCGCATCGATCGCCGCTGCGATCACGAAGCCGAGCGACGCATGACGCGGTAACGCCGCGCACACGTGCGCTCGCGCGCCGGCTTATCCCGATCATCAGCGCTGCGGCCGGCCCCTCCCCGCAAACGGATGTACAATCGCGCGCCATGAACGCACTTCGCCGCTTCCTGCTCCGGCAAGGTGTCGCGCGACAGCTTCTGTGGGGGTTCCTCCTCGTGACGCTGCTGTCCCGCGCGCTGATGTCGGGTGCCGTGATGCTCGATCCGGACGGTCCGGATGCGGGCTCGGTGGTGCTGTGTTCGGGCCGTGGCCCGCTGATCGTCGACGTGGCCGCACTGGCCGCCCGCTTCGACGCCAGCGCGCCGATCACGCCGGCCAACGACGCGCTGGCGCTCGTCGATGCGCTCAAACACGACGCGCATGCCGACAAGACGGCGCCCTCAGGAAACGGCGACAGCCTCTGCGCATTCGGCGCCGCGCTATTTACGGCCCTCGCGTCGTTCGTGCTGCTGGTGCTGCTGTTTCCCGCCGCGGTTCCGCGGCGTTTCCGGATTCCTCCCGATTTCCTTCCTGTCGTGCGGTCGATATTCGACGATCGCCCGCCCTCCCGCGCCCCTCCTCTGTTCTGCTGAACGTTCCGCCCAACGGCTCGTGCACGTCGATGTGCATGGGCCTTCATGCCGTTCGTTTCACCACACCTGATTCAAGCGTTCACCCGACTGCCCGCGTCGCGCGGGCGACGCCGCCTTGCGCATGGCCTGCGCATCGGGCCGCGCTGCCCATTACGTCGACGCTCGCATGCCGGTGTGTGACGCGTTGACGGCGGCCGGCCCGCGCCGGCCTCGCCGATCGACGATCACGAGGAGCTGACACCATGTCGACCACCACCGTCGAGCAGGCGATCTCGCCCGCCCATTCCGCAAGCGCCGGTTACCGGACGCTCTGGCGCTGGCATTTCTATGCCGGCCTGTTCGTGATGCCGTTCCTGGTGATCCTCGCGATCACGGGAACGCTTTATTGCCTCCAGCCGCAGATCGAGCCGCTGCTGTATCCGCACCGGCTGCTCGTCGAGCCGCGCGCCACGCCGAGGCTCGACCCGGACGCGCTGCTCGCCCGCGCACGTACCGCGATGCCGGCCGGTGCGACGCCGGTTTCCGTCCAGGTCTCCACCGCGCCGGACCGCAGCGCCGAATATGTATTCCGGCTGCGCGACGGCAGCCGCGAGAGCGTCTACGTGAACCCGTACGACGGCAGCGTACTCGGCACGCTGAGCGTCGAGCGACGCTTCATGCAGGTCGACCGGATGCTGCATCGCAAGCTGCTGCTCGGCAAGACGGGCGAATTGCTGATGGAGCTCGCCGCGTGCTGGACGTTCGTGATGATCGGCACCGGCATCGCGCTGTGGTGGCCGCGTGGCGCAGCGCGCGTCGGGCGCGCGCTGCGGCCCGACCTGTCGCTGCGCGGCCGGCCGCTGTGGAAAAGCATTCACGCAACGGCGGGCATCTGGCTCGCGGCCGGCACCGTGGCGTTCATCCTGACGGGGCTGCCGTGGTCGGGCTCGTGGGGCAAGAACTTCAAGGCGCTCGCCGCGACCGTGAACCTCGGCGCGCCGGAGGGCGCATGGGGCGGCGCGGCGGTGCGCTCGACGCGCCCGGGCGCAGCGGCGGAACCTGCACATGCGCAGGCCGCCGCGCCGTCCGGCCATCACCACGAATCGGGCGAGTCGATGCCGGGAATGGTGATGGACGACCTGCCGCTGCCGCAAACGCCGTGGGCGGTCGGCAACGTGCCCATTCCGCATTCGCCGTCGGCACCGACGCCGGCGCCGCTGCCGCTGGCACGCGCGATCGCGATCGTCGCGGGGCTCGGCGTGACGAGTGGCTACACGCTCGCGCTGCCGTCGGGCGCGGACGGCGTGTTCACCGCGTCGTACTTCCCGGCCGACCCGAAGGCGGAGCGGACGATCTACATCGACCAGTACAGCGGCGCGGTGCTGAAGGACATCCGCTATGACGACTACGGCGCTGTGTCGAAAGCCGTGTCGTACGGCACGTCGCTGCATATGGGTCGCTACTTCGGGCTCGCGAACCAGATCATCTGTGCGGTGCTGTCGCTCGGGCTCGCCGCGATGGCCGTCACGGGTGCGGTGATGTGGTGGAAGCGCCGCCCTGTCGGCAAGCTGGGCGCGCCGTCGCGCGAACGCGGCACGCCGCCGATGCGCGGCTGGATTGCAGGGCTCGTGCTGCTCGGGATCGTATTCCCGCTGATGGGGATGACGATCGTCGCGGTCTGGTTGATCGATCGTTTGCTGTTCGGCCGTGCGGCGCGCGCGACAGCATGACCGCGAAGCGATTCCACTGATTCAAAGGATTCCGAAGCATGAAGTTCAGATTGATGCTGCCCGCTGCGTTGCTCGCGGCCTTCGCGCCCGCCGGGCAGGCCCAGGAAAGCGCCGTCACGCGCGCGGGCTCGCCGCGCGCACCGCCATCCACTTCCGATAGCGCCGCGTCTGGCATTGCGCGGCCAGTTGCTGCCCGACCAGCGCGCGCAGCGGCGACACCTGCGGGTTCGTGCGGCGCCCTTCGCTGAGCCGCGTGAGCTGGAACTTGACGACGGCCATGTTGGCCAGCGCGCCCAGCGCCTTGCTCTTCCACCGGATCGGCTGCAGCACCGGCGCGCTGTCCTTGCCGGCCCGCCAGTCGCGCGGCAGGTTCGGATCGATCGACAGCGCGGTCGCGATACCGACCATCGCCACGCCGCTTTCGACCACCTGTTCTGCGACCGCACGGCGCCGGATGCCGCCCGTAACCATCAGCGGCATCCGAGCGACGGCCGTGATGTCGCGCGCGAATTCGAGGAAATACGCTTCGCGGGCAAGCGTGCGCCCGTCGCGCGCCTCGCCCTGCATCGCCGGCACTTCGTAGCTGCCGCCCGACAGTTCGACGAGATCGACGTCGAGCGGGTTCAGCAACTCGACCACGCGCTTCGCGTCGTCCGCGCTGAAACCGCCGCGCTGGAAGTCGGCCGAGTTCAGCTTGACCGCGACGACGAACGCGGGCGACACCGTCGCGCGCACGGCCCGCACGATGTCGAGCAGCAGGCGCGCGCGATTTTCGATGCTGCCGCCCCACTGGTCCTGCCGGCGGTTCGTCAGCGGCGACAGGAACTGGCTCAGCAGATAGCCGTGCGCCGCATGAATCTGCACGCCGGTGAAACCGCTTTGCTCCGCGAGCTGCGCCGCGCGCACGAAACGCTGCTGCACATCGGCGATATCGGCTTGCGTCATTTCCTTCGGCACCGGGAACTGCTTCGACAGCGCGCCGAGCGCGAGCGGCACGGCCGACGGCGCGAGCGTCGTCTGGCCGAGCGCCGCCTGCATCTGGCGCCCCGGGTGATTGATCTGCATCCACACGTGCGCGCCGCCCGAGCGCGCGATCTGCGCCCAGCGGCGGAAACGGTCGAGATGCGCGTCGCTCTCGAGCACGACACCGTTCGGCCCGGTCATCGCGCGGCCGTCCACCATCACGTTGCCGGTCAGGATCAGCCCGGCCTGGCCGTCGGCCCAGGCCTGGTACAGGCGCAGCAACGCGTCGGACGGCGCGTGATCCGCATCGGCCATGTTCTCTTCCATCGCGGCCTTGGCCAGCCGGTTCGGGATCACCGCACCGTTGGGCAGTGTCAGGGGCGTAAACAGGTTCATGGAGCGCATCCTCGATTGACGATGCCCAACGATAACTTTAAAGTCAACTTTAAGGTCAAGCCCCTTTGGAGCACCGCATGAAAATCGGCGAACTGGCGCGTGCCAGCGGCCTCGCGGCGTCGCGCATCCGCTTCTACGAAGCGAGCGGCCTGCTCGAACCGGCCCGCCGGCAGGCGAACGGCTATCGGGAATACGGGCCGGAAGCGTTGACGCGGCTCGCGATCATCGACCGTGCGCAGCGCGCGGGTTTCGCGCTCGACGAAATCCGCGCGGTGCTGCCGCCCGATCTCGGCGCGTGGCCGCGCGACGAACTGCTGGTCGCGCTGCGGCACAAGGTCGACGAGATCGCGCTGCTCGAACAGCGTCTCGCGCAGAACCGGCGCCATCTGGAGACGCTGATCGACGAGATCGAGAACAAGCCGGCGGGCGAGAATTGCGCGGGCGCCGCGCAACGCATGCTCGACCGGCTGTGCGAGCAGGCCGGCGAACCGCTGGCGCCGGCGCCCGTCGCACGGCCGACGCGCAAGCGTGCGTGACTGAGTGCACTGCGTCACCTGACGATCCATCAACCCGCACTGCGACGACACGATCCGACGCATGCGCGCCGGCTTCCGCACTGCGTTCTCCTGACCTTATTTGCATGACGATCCCCCACTTCAGAGGAATCCTCATCGCCGCGCTGCTGACGTTCGGCATCGGCATGCATACGCCACGCAGTGCGGCGACACGCCTGCGTCGCTCACTTGCCCGGATACGTCCGATCTTCCCGCTGACATCGTCGCGCAGCTTCCTGCCGGCTACGAAGCGCTGGATGCCGCGTCCGGGCGCCTGACCGACAGCCCGCGCACCGGCTATCTCGTCGTCGCGCATCGGCCCGGCGATTCGATGCGCGAGCCGGCGCCACGTCCGCTGCTGATCTTCCTGCAGGGCACCGACGGGCACTATCGGCTGGCGGCACGCAACGACACCGTCATCATGAAAGCCGATGAAGGCGGCATGGGCGATCCGTATCTCGATGGCGTCGCCGAGAACGCGCTCACGATCGAGCCGCGCGCGTTCACGGTCGAACAGGGCGTATTCGCGGGCCGGGACCACTGGCGCGACCGCGTGACCTTTCGCTACGACGCCGCGCATCGCACGTGGGTGTTTCATCGCGAAGTGTTCCGCAACTGGCGCTTCAACGACGACCCGGATGGCGATGCGCTGAAGGCCGACCCGGTTCGCGTCACGCGCGCCAATGCTTCTAACGCCGTCGCGTTCGAAGCGTGGCGGCCGGGTTACTGGTGCGAATCGAGCGCGTGGCGCGAGAGCGATCCGGTTTGCCGCAAGCAGCATTGACGGCGGCACGGCTGACGACGACGGAGGCGGGTACTGTCGAGATTCACGTAACGCTGAACTCGGCGTAGCGCACACTGGCGACCGAAAGTGATTGGGCGCAGGCGTAGCAACCGAAGCCATCGAGCACGGGGCTGGGCGGGGCCTGCCATAGGGAGCGACGCGGACGTCGGGTCATCCGACTCGGTTCGGCCAGGAAGCGGCATTCGCTAGCACTGTCGTCCAGACATTCAGGCGTCGGTTCTACTCAGGAACCGGCCATTCGACCGCTACGCGGCGAACGGGTGGATCTGTGGTCCTCGCTTGAGGGGCGTTTCTGTCAAAAAAGGCTGCGAGGGAGCACCACGCGCTAGCGCGATTCATCGGCGACCGACTCTGCTGAGCGGTTCGCGCCTGCCACGCTCCCCTGCCGATAACCCATCATTTCGAACCAGCTTCCCGGGGTCACTATTGGCGTCGTTGAGAAGTGAGGTTGTCGTCTCAGTTCATTACGCATCGACGGGGGCAACACTGGATCGCTCTAGCCTAACTAAGGATTCGGGCGCTATGAGCCGTGTTCCTTAACGGAGCTCGGCTGAGAATTCTCACAATCAGTCGACAAGTGCAACATACAGTGGGCTCCCGAGCAACACGCCTTTGCCTTCCCGATTGGGCCATTCGTCGGCAGATCGTGCCTGTCCCGGCGCGAACAGCAGCTTTTTAGCGAGGAACTCGACTTCTTGTTCTGGACCGTCGAACAATTGCGCTGCGAGATATGTAGCGTCGAGCGCAGACAGCTTCATTTGTTCCTTCGACATCCCTTGAAGTTCAAGGTCTTCACCTCGAGCTAACTTAAGTTCGTCGCACAGGACCGCATGCAGATACGGCGTCGCGGAATAGCTATGGATTTCGGATGTACTCTTGGCGCCAGTAACGTACTGGCCAGAACCGCCCAGCCCGAAGATCGTGTTGGAGGTTGCGTCGCAAAAGTATACGAGCCGGTCGTCAGATCCGTACGGTCCCCAGCGCACCGTGGTTCGGCCGCGAAAGTATGCTGCTGGTGAATCAATTTCGCCCACGTCGAAGTGCTTATCGATATATCGACACACAACGTCCAGTTTCGAGAATCTCGTATCCGGATACTCGCTTTGTTTAAGCGAAACAGACGGCAGCTTCAGATCTACTTTGAGTTCTCTCGACACTCCGTCAAGAAACGCTCGTGGAATCTGTGCATACAGCATATCTACTTTGGTGTCGGAAATGTACAGAAAGTATTTCGGCGACATATCGACTACCTCGATTCGAGGAAATCTGTAGACAGCACGAACGTCTCAGAGTAGCGCGATTTTCAACATGACCTCATGAAATCTCTTTCTTCCGGCCCACGCTTCGAAGCTGGCGTTCCAGAGTCGGAATTTCAACTGTCAGCGAACGTGTGAAGCTGTCTGCCAGCTCCGCCGGTAACGTGGCGTACGCCGCTCGCATCGCCTTCGCGGATTCGCGAATCTGGTTGTACTCGTTTGGCCGTACATAGGACGGTAATTCATTGATCTGTGTCAGAAAGTTAATGGGATCGCTTGGACCGGGTTTGCCGGTCGGCTTGTACTGAACCGCGTAGCGCTTCACCATCGCGGTTAGACAATTGGACCGCTGCTTGATGTAGGCATCTTCCAGCAGGACTTCCGCACCGACAAAGTCGACGATGAGTTGCGGAGTGGCGATAACATTGGTGGTGAGGTTGCCGGTGATCGAGCCGTCTGTCACCGAGCATGCGACCAGGATATCGAAATTACCATCAACGCCGGCAGCGGAGATGTCGATGCCGTTAGGCTTCACCTCGAAGTGAACCTTGAACGACTTTGTCGTCGATATCGGGGTACGTCCGCTGAATCCGTCTACGTTGACGTTGAGTGGGAGGTCGCCTACTCCTGATACGGCCGTACCGTTAATCGTCCATGTCATATCAGGCGATCGGTAGCGTTGTGTCTGCACTCGTACCTGGGCGGTCTCTGCTATCGAATATAGGCGCCATTGATAGTCTCGATCCTCGATGCAACACTCAGGCAACTCTGGGGAGCAAGCCGCACTATCTGAAGCGTCTGGCCGGAATGTCCCTTCGTCGATGACGCGCCGCGATGATTCGCTGATCTTCGCAGTGAGTCTCGCCTCGTAATCATTGTCGATCGGAATGACCATCGCTCCATGTCGGTTGGACCAGTAAGACTGGACCATCACACCATTAACAAAGGCTGATTGCCACGTGGAGCCTCCATCGGAAAAGCAGGTGTCGGCTATTTCAGTGTTAGAGCCAATCACGGGATTCCATCGCCAGGCGTCGCTCTCTGGGTCGGTCAGGATCTCGACCAGTTCGTGTCCTAGGGTTCTCATCGTCGCCTCAGGATCCGATGGCTCCGGACGAACCCATCCTGCCCAATAACGGTCAGTGTCAAAGGGGAAATCCCAGTCATAGTCGCTCTTGTGAGCACCGAGTACATTTGAGTCTATTACAGTGAAACCATCGGGCATCAAAACGATGAATACGATGCGGGGACCATCGTCAGGATCGGGGAACACACCGTCGTCAAGCAAGTCGTCGACGAGGTCAAGAACGCTCTGGGTTGTGTCGGTCGACTTCAATCGTGTCGGCGGCTCGGGCTTGGTAACGATAGTCGATCCACGCCAAACCGGTGCATGCACTACTCCATACTGCACGAGCTCTGTGAAATACGGACTAGCTAGCAGGCTTTGAGCGCGTTCCTCAATGAGAGTTTTTCTTTGCGCACCAACCTGGCTAGTCCACCATGCGCCCCAAAAGATCAACTGCAGCGGGCTTCCGCCGGCGGCGCCCGCAATCGGACCGTTTGAATACTGGAGAGTGGCGCCACCGACTGTATTGTCACTGAAAATCAACAAAGGCACGTTCGGTTTTGACCAGACACCTTGTCTGGTGTGCTCGTCCCGCTGGTAGGTCACCACCGGAAGCGTTAGAAGGTCGCCGAGATTCAAGCGAGACACTACGGTGCGTTCGACAGTCATGACTTGCTCCGTTTCTCAAAGAAATGCGGGACGACACGAGTCGGAAGCGCTGATAGGAGACGTCTGTTTTAGACGCGCCGCTAATCATTGTTTGATTGTTTTGATGCGCGAATGGGTGCGACGAACAGCGAACAACGAGTGAAACAATCGGCGAAAAGTGACGCAGTTCTTGTTGTTCGCCGGATGGGGCGTGTTTGCTCAAATCTAGCTGATTGCCGCTAGTTTGCAAGGCAAATGTAACGGCAATGGGACGGCCGTCGGCTGATAAGAGTCGCCTCCGATAGCGTATGACCGTTCCACTCTGATACCTGCCGTAGGAGCCGCGACGCCTCGACCGTCGGCAACGGGTCGACAGCGGCCTGCCGTGCTATTTCTGACGTTGGCAGCGCGTGGGTTCTCGCCACGGAAAGTTCAGACTAAAGTGAACCGCACCATTGATCGTTCAAAGCTGAATGAACTACGAGTTCAGCGTTCCGTGAACAAGCTTCCGGAAACTCGTTGCTCGACAGCCTTCACCGGTTCAGAGTGGGCTGGACATCGACACGTACGCGTGAATGCCGTCGCGCCATGCGAGCGGTGTACAGGTCGGCACGCTTGCGCGCCGCTGCGCGGATTCGCTTACGTCGCAGGTAATCGACGCGCGCCGCACGCGCCGCGATCATGGCTCCATCGACCGACGAACCGCGTCACGCCAAGGAGCCCGCCATGACCGCCTACGCCATCGCCCACCTGCACGACGTCGACATGTGCGACGACATCGTCGAATACCTCGAACGCATCGACGGCACGCTCGCGCCGTTCGACGGCCGGTTCGTCATTCACGGCGCACGGCCGGAGGTACGCGAAGGCGTGTGGCGCGGCGACCTGATCGCGATCGCGTTTCCCGATCTCGGTACGGCGCGCGCGTGGTACGAATCGGATGCGTACCGGCAGATCCAGCCGCTGCGCGCACGGCACGCGAGCGGACCGCTGATCCTGATCGACGGCGTCGATGAACGACACAGGGCGACCGACATCCTGCGCTGAATCACGACGCCGGCGACGCTTACGAAGCCTTCCGCTCCATCGGCTCGCCGACGACGAAGCCGCCGCCCTGGAACCGCTGCGCCGGATCGTCGTAGTCGGCGGTTGGCGCCGCGACCGGGAACAGCCCCGCGAACTGCTCGGAGCTGTCGCGCGGGCGAAAGCCGAGGAAACCGGCCTTCGTGTTGTCCCACCATTTCACCGGGTTGTCCGACGCGCCGTAAACGATCGCGTGCCCGACGCGGTTCGTCAGCAGCGAGCAGCGCACGAGCTCGATGAAGTCGCGATAGCTGAGGAACGTCACGAGCATGCGCGGGTTCTTCGGTACTTCGAACGACGAGCCGATGCGCAGGCACACGGTCTCGATCCCGAAGCGGTCGAAGTAGTAGCGCGACAGCGATTCGCCGAAGCATTTCGTCACGCCGTACAGGCTGTCGGGGCGCAGCGGCGAATCGGCGTCGAGCACTTCCGTGACCGGATGGAAACCGATCGCATGGTTCGAGCTCGCGAACACGACGCGCTTCACGCCGTGCTTGCGCGCGGCTTCGTACAGGTTGTACGTGCCGGTGATGTTCGCGCCGACGAGATCGTCGAACGGCGCGTCGACCGAAATGCCGCCGAGATGGACGATCGCGTCCACGCCGTCGACGAGCTGCATCACCGCCGGCCGGTCGGCCAGGTCGACGACACGGGTTTCTTCATGCGCGGCCGCGTCGCCGAGCGCCGCGATGTCGCTGACGCGCACGACGTCGGCCCATTGCGCGAGTGCGCCGCGCAACTGGCGGCCGAGGTTGCCGGCCGCGCCCGTCAGCAACAGGCGCCCGAACGGTTTGCGCGCGCCGGTGGATGAGGCGTTCATCGAATCTCCTTCTCCTTGAATCTGACCTGGACTCCGATCCGGTTTTTACCTCGAATCGGAAAACGTTTTCCAACTATACGCGGGACCGCGACCGAACGTCAATGGTCGAACCCGTCAGCAGCCATCCGCACTTTCCCGATATCGACGCGTGGCCGCGTGCCGGCTTTTTCTGCCACAATCCGGCGTTATCGAACGAAAACGTTACCCTGCCGATGAAAAAAGTTTCCCCGACGATCCGCGACGTGGCCGCGGAAGCCGGCGTGTCGGTCGCGACGGTATCGAAATACGTGAACGGCACGCAGCGCTTCTCGCCGGCGGTCGAAGCGCGGCTCAAGGAGGCGATCGAGCGGCTCGGCTACCGTTCGAACCCGCTCGCGCGTTCGATGATCACCGGGCGCACGCGCACGATCGGCCTCGTGATCCTCGACATCAGCAACCCGCACTTCACGAACGTGGTCAAGGGCGCGAACCGGATCGCGCTGCAGCACGACTACACGCTGCTGCTCGTCGATACCGAAGAGAACCAGGCGCGCGAACGCTCGCTGATCGAGGCGCTCGCGCAGCGCGTCGACGGGCTGATCGTCAGCACGCGGATGCCCGACGACGAAGCCGGCTGGATGCTCGATCTGAACAAGCCGCTCGTGCTGCTGCGCCGCAGCCCCGGCCTGCCGATTCCGAGCGTCGGCATCGACAACCGGCTGTCGACCTACATGCTCGCACGCCACCTGCTCAATCTCGGGCACACGCGCATCGCGTATCTCGGCTTCGGCACCGCACGCGTGAACGACGAACGGATCCAGGGTGCGCGCGACTGCCTCGCCGAAGCGGGGCTCACGCTCGACGTGCACGACGCGCACGCGCCGACGGCCGAAGCCGGCGAACGCGCGTGCTCGCGCGTGATGCTCGGGCCGCAGCGCCCGCAGGCCGTGATCTGCTACAACGACCTGATCGCGCTCGGCTTCATGAAGGAAGCCGCGTCGCTCGGCTTCCGGCTGCCGCAGGACGTATCGGTCGCGGGCATCGACAACGTGCCGTACGGCGAATACGCGGCGCCCGCGCTGACCACCGTCGACATCCAGAGCGAGAACATGGGCGAACTCGCGATGCAGAAGCTGATCGACGCGCTCGCGGGCCGTACCGATGCGAGTTATTCGACGTTCGAGCCGCGGCTGATCATGCGCGCGTCGACGGCCGCGGCCGGTTGAGTCACCTGCCCCGCGCACAAAGAAAACGCGCCGCACTAAGCGGCGCGTTCGTTTTCCGAACTACGATCAAGCGTCGAGTTTCGCGGGCTTCATCTTCGGCGTGAGCACATGCATGACCGCCAGCGCGAGCAGGTATGCGAGCGCGCCGATCGCGAACAGCACCCAGTAGTGGCCCGTGCGCTGCAGCACCTGGCCGATCACTTCCGAGAACAGCACGCCGCCGATCGAACCGGCCATCCCGCCGATGCCGACCACCGACGCGACCGCGCGGCGCGGGAACAGGTCGGAGGCCGTCGTGAACAGGTTCGCCGACCAGCCCTGGTGCGCGGCGGCGGCGAGACCGACGATCAGTACTGCGATCCACAGGCTTTGCACCTGCGACACGAACGCGATCGGCAGCACGCAGCACGCGCAGATCAGCATCGCCGACTTGCGCGCGCGGTTCACGCTCCAGCCCGCGCGCAGCAGCATCGACGACAGCCAGCCGCCGCCGATGCTGCCGACCGTCGTCAGCGCGTAGATGCAGACGAGCGGCAGGCCGATGTGCTGCATGTCCATCCCGCGCGACTCGTTGAGCCACTTCGGCAGCCAGAACAGGTAGAACCACCACACCGGATCGGTCAGGAACTTGCCGACCAGGAACGCCCACGTCTCGCGTTTGCGGATCAGTTCGCCCCAGCGCGGCGCTCCGGCGTCCGCGTTCGCTGCATCCATCGCTTCGGCTTCGTCGCGCGGCTCGTCGTATTCCGCAGCGAGCGCGCGCGTGTCGGCCTGGCGATAGAGCACGAGCCACACCGCGAGCCACACGATGCCGATCGCGCCGATGATCACGAACGCCGCGCGCCAGCCGTAGGCCACCGCGATCGCCGGGATGATCGCCGGCGCGAACACCGCGCCGATGTTCGCGCCCGAATTGAAGATGCCGGTGGCGAGCGCGCGTTCGCGGCGCGGGAACCACTCGGCCGTCGTCTTGATCGCGGCCGGGAAGTTGCCGCCCTCGCCGATCCCGAGCAGCGCACGCACGAATGCGAAGCCCATGACCGAGCCGACCGCCGCGTGCAGCATCGCGGCGATGCTCCATACCAGCATCGCCACCGCATACGACACGCGCGTGCCGAGCCAGTCGACGATGCGCCCGAAGCCGAGCAACCCGAGCGCATAGAACGCGGAAAACGCCATCACGATGCGGCCGTACTGCACCTGGCTCCAGCCGATGTCGTGCTGGAGCATCGGCGCGAGCAGGCCGAGGATCTGCCGATCCATGTAGTTGATGACGGTCGCGAAAAACAGCAGCGCACAGACGGTCCAGCGGTAGCGGCTGGCGACGGCGCGCACCGTGCCGACGACGGCAGATTGCATGAATGTCTCCGATGCGCGGCCGCGCCCGTCGCGCCGCACGATATTCGTTGACCGGCGACCGGCGCCGGGGCGGACGGCCATGACGCGCTGTCGCGCACGGCCGATCGCCAATCCTTCTGGAAAACGTTTTTCAAAGGATAGGGCGTCGGCCGGCACGCTGTCAGTCGGGGATTTCGATGAGTCATCTCAAATTGGTCGCGGCAAAAGAGACGACTGTTTCGAAGAGTGGTATTAACCGTTTTTCCCGGATTTTCCAACGCGCGAATCGGGGCACGGACGCCGAGACACATGTCCGATTCCAGCCAGAATCGATGACGGGGATGGTTTACAGTCGTTTCATGCGCCTCGATCCCGACACCTGCTACGACGCCCTGCTTTCGCGGAACCGCCGCTTCGACGGCTGGTTCTTCGTCGGCGTCGCGACGACGGGCGTGTATTGCCGCCCCGTCTGCCCGGTGAAGCCGCCGAAAGCGCAGAACTGCAGCTATTACCCGACCGCCGCGGCCGCCGAGAAAGCCGGCTTCCGGCCGTGCATGCGCTGCCGCCCCGAGCTCGCGCCCGGTCACGGCTTGCTCGACCTCTCAGGCAATCTCGCCGATGCGGCCGCCACGCTGATCGAGGACGGTTTCCTGAACACGCATTCCGTCGACGCGCTCGCGCAGCGCGTCGGCGTGACCGAACGTCATCTGCGCCGGATCTTCGCCGCGCAGTTCGGCGTATCGCCGGTCGAGTTCGCGCAGACGCACCGGCTGCTGATGGCCAAGCGGCTGCTGACCGACACCGCGCTGCCGGTGGCCGTCGTCGCATCGACGGCCGGGTTCGGCAGCGTGCGGCGCTTCAACGACCTGTTCCGGCAACGCTACGGCCTCAATCCGCTGCGGCTTCGCAAAGGGACCGGCGCGTCCGCCGATGGCGACATGACGTTCCCGCTGCCGTACCGGCCGCCGTTCGCGTGGGCCGACCTGATGCGCTTTCTCGCGCAGCGGCAGATCGACGGTGTCGAGCGGATCGACGCGCAAGACTATGCGCGTGTCGTCGAATTGCCGAATCGAAACGATGGTGGCCGCCTGACCGGATGGTTATCCGTCGCGCACGTGCCGCAGCGCTTCGCGCTGGCCGTCACCGTATCGCCCGCGCTGACGCCGGTCGTGCCGGCCGTGCTCGCGCGCGTGCGGCGGCTGTTCGATCTCGACAGCCGCCCCGACGTGATCGACGCGCATCTCGGCGCACTTGCGAGCGGCTCGCCCGGCTTGCGCGTGCCCGGCGCGTTCGACGGCCTCGAAATCGCCCTTCGCGCGATCGCGGGCGAACGGCTCGCGGCAGCGCATGCGGGTGCGGTGCTCGCGCGCATCGCCGAACGCTTCGGCACAAAGCTGGAAGGCGCGCCGCCGGGGCTGACGCATGCACTGCCTTCCTCGGCGACGCTGGCCGCCCTGCCACCGGCGGCGCTCGAAGCGCTCGGCCTTGCGCGCGAAACGTCGCAGGCGATCGTGTCGCTCACACGCGCGGTCGCAGACGGCATGCTCGCACTCGAGCCGATGGCGCCGCTCGACGCGACGCTCGCCGCGCTGCGCGAGATGGCCTGCTTCGACGAACGCGCGGTGCAGTACGTCGCGATGCGTGCGATGGCCTGGCCGAATGCGTTCCCGGCCGACGATGCGTCGCTTCCCGCACGCATCGAACGCGGCGAACATATCGAACACATCGAACGCCCGCGCATGTCATCATCCGCGCCACATGCCGCGCGCTGGGCGCCGTGGCGCGCGTATGCCGCACTGCATGTGTGGCGCCTACATGGAGATGTATCGCGATGACTCCCGCTCATCTGATTCCGAGCCCGCTCGGCGACATCGCCGTGCGCATCGAGGACGATGCGCTGACGGGCCTGTTCTTCGTCGGCCAGAAATACTTTCCGTCGCTTTCGATCGCGCAGGAAGCAAACGCGCTCGTCACTTCGCCGATCGCGCGCAAGGTCGCGGAAGAAATCGCCGAATACTTCACCGGCATGCGCGAAACGTTCTCGGTGCCGATCCACCTGCGCGGCACGACGTTTCAACGGCGTGTATGGAAGGAACTGCTCGCGATTCCGTTCGGCGAGCTCGTGTCGTATGGCGACATCACCGAACGCGTCGGGTTGCCGATGAGCGCCGCGCGCGCCGTGGGCGGTGCGGTCGGCCGCAACCCGGTGTCGATCATGGTGCCGTGCCATCGCGTGGTCGGCGCGTCGGGCAGCCTGACCGGTTATGCGGGCGGCATCGACCGCAAGCGCGCGCTGCTGTCGCTAGAAGGTGCCGGGTTCGAGCGTGGCGCACATCATCCGGTGCAGACAGCGCTCGCGTTCTGAGTGACGGCGCGCGGCACGCGTAGCCGTATCACGCGTTCAATACCGGCCGGCGCGCTTCACGCTTCGCATACGCACCGGGCGTCATGCGGAATTTCGCCTGGAACAGCGCGATGAACGACGAAGTCGAGTCGTAGCCCAGTTGCGCGGCCACCGCGCCGATCGGCTCGCCGGCATCGAGCAGCGGCAGCGACGCGAGCAGCCGCACGGCCTGCCGCCATTCGGTGAACGACAGCCCCGTGTCCTGCCGGAACAGCCGTGACAGCGTGCGCCGCGTCGCGCCGACCTGATGGCCCCATTCGTCGAGACTGCGCGTATCGCCCGGATGCGCATGCAACGCGCGCGCGATTTTCAGCAGGCGCGGATCGCGCGGCAGCGGCACCGTCAGCGGCGCAGGTCGCATCCGTGCGATCCGGTCGGCGATCAGGCATACGAGCGCGCCGTCCGGCCCCGCTTCGTCGTAGTTCACCGGCAATTCGGCCGTGGCAATCACCAGCTCGCGCAGCAGCGGCGTCATGCAGAGGATCGTGCAATCGTCGTTCGCATCGCTGCGTGCGATCGCTTCGTCGAGATACAGGCTGTGGAACGCGACGCACTCGCGCGTCGTCACCGCATGCGGCACGTGCGGCGGAATCCACATCGCGTAGTGCGGCGGCAGCAGCTGCCGGCCCGACGGCGTCGACACCTCGAGCACGCCGCTCGTCGCATACATCAGCTGAGCCCACGGATGACTGTGCGCGTCGACACTCACGTTGCCGGGAATCCCGAACGCACGCACGTACAGCGGCCTCGGCAGGCGCGCCATCGGCGGCGCCGCGTAAGGGTCACCCGATTGTCCCGCCAGCAACATAAGACGTCCTCCGAAGGTCATTGCACGAACGAGCGCGATGCTACCGTCACGGCTCTTCTTTCACACGGCTTCCGAACATGAGCGCTCATACCCGCACCACCCGCAAGACCGTCACCGCGATCCGTTCGACCAAAGGCATCGGCAGCCTCGTGTCGCTGACCGCGTATTCCGCGCCGATGGCGAAGCTCGTCGACGACGTGGCCGACGTGATCATCGTCGGCGACTCCGTCGGCATGGTGCTGTACGGGATGCCCGATACGCTGCGCGTCACGCTCGACATGATGATTGCACACGGCGCGGCCGTCGTGCGCGGCGCCGCACAGGCGTGCGTCGTCGTCGACCTGCCGTTCTCGACGTACCAGGAATCGCCCGCGCAGGCCTATCGCTCCGCCGCGCGGCTGCTCGCCGAAACCGGCGCGCAGGCCGTGAAGCTCGAAGGCGGCAGCGAGATGGCCGACACCATCCGCTTCCTGACCGAGCGCGGCATTCCGGTGATGGCGCACGTCGGCCTGATGCCGCAGCAGGCCAACGCGACGGGCGGCTTCCGCGCGCAGGGCATGGACCCGCGTTCGGCCGCGCAGGTGTTCGACGCCGCGTGTGCGGCCGAGCGGGCCGGCGCGTTCAGCGTCGTCATCGAAGGCACCGCCGAAGCGCTCGCGCGCCACCTGACCGAAACGCTGACGATCCCGACGATCGGCATCGGCGCATCGCCCGCGTGCGACGGACAAGTGCTCGTGACCGAGGACATGATCGGCGCGTTCGATGCATACACGCCGCGCTTCGTGAAGCGTTACGCCGATGCGAATGCGGTGATGCGCGACGCGATCCGTCAGTATGCGCACGACGTGCGGCAGCGCGTGTTTCCCGAGCCGGCGCATTGCTTCGGGTACGGCAAGCCGCTGCAATTGGCGGACGCGGCCACTGCGTGATGCGACGCGATCACGCGCGTTTGCGCATCGCATGCGCGACTCGCGCGTTCGCCTCGAATTTCGCGCGATGCGTCGAGAAAAACGTCCGCACGTTGCGGACGTTCGATGCGCCGGTGAACAACCGCCGCGCGAACTCATCGTATTCGGCGACGTCGGCCAGATCCGCCACCACGACGAAATCGGGCCCCGGCGACACGCGGTAGCACTGCGTGACGGCCGGCTCCGCGCACACGTACGCCTCGAACGCGTCGTAGTCTTCGGCCGTCTGCCGGTCGAGACTGATCTCGATCAGCGCCGTGACGGCCGTGCCGATCGCGACCGGATCGAGCACCGCAACCTGCCGGCGGATCACGCCGGCTTCCGTCAGCCGGCGCACGCGACGCATGCAGGTCGGCGGCGACGACAGCGCGCGCTCGGCCAGTTGCAGGTTCGACACCGACGCGTCGTCCTGCAGGATCGCGAGGATGCGCAGGTCGAGATCGTCGAGGGTGATGCCGGCCATCGGCGGCTCCTTCCGGTCAGGATGTGAAATTTAATTTCAACATGATAGACGATCCACGTCTCGTTTCATTTATATCGATATTTTGAAATTTAATTCCATTCTACCGCCTCTACCATCGCTCTCACTGATCCAGACAGGACATTTACGGAGCGCGATATGTGTGGAATTGTCGGGGCGGTCGCCCAGCGGGACATCCTGCCGAACCTTGTCGACGGCCTGAAGCGGCTCGAATACCGCGGCTACGACTCGTGCGGCGTCGTGGTCTACCGAGACCGTGCGCTGGCGCGTGCCCGCAGCGTCGATCGCGTGGCCAACCTGCAGCGTGAGATCGCCGCGCATGCGCTGTCGGGTTACACCGGCATCGCGCATACGCGCTGGGCCACACATGGCGCACCCGTCACGCTCAACGCGCATCCGCACTTCTCGCCGAGCGACGCCAACGCGCGCATCGCGCTGTCGCACAACGGGATCATCGAGAACTGCGACCAGTTGCGCGCGGAATTGCAGGCGCACGGCTACGTGTTCGCGAGCCAGACCGACAGCGAGGCGATCGCGCACCTGATCGACCATCTGTACGACGGCGACCTGTTCGACGCGGTGCGGCGCGCGGTCGCGCGACTGCGCGGCAGCTACGCGATCGCGGTGATGTGCCGCGACGAGCCGCACCGGATCGTCGGCGCGCGCGACGGGATGCCGCTCGTGGTCGGCGTCGGCGAAGGCGAGAATTTCCTGGCGTCCGATGCGATCGCGCTGTCGGGCATCACCGACCGCATCGCGTATCTGGAGAACGGCGACGTCGCCGATATCCAGCTGCATCGCTACTGGATCGTCGATGCGGCCGGCCAGCGCGTCGAGCGCGCGGTGCAGCGGGTCGCCGCGCATAGC
This sequence comes from Burkholderia pyrrocinia, assembly GCF_022809715.1. NCBI lineage: Bacteria > Pseudomonadati > Pseudomonadota > Betaproteobacteria > Burkholderiales > Burkholderiaceae > Burkholderia > Burkholderia pyrrocinia. Next base: position 2,602,824 of record NZ_CP094460.1, on the reverse strand, counting down.
GGCGCGGCCGATCTCGGGTCGTACCGCTATTACATGCAGAAGGAGATTTTCGAGCAGCCGCAGGCGGTGGCCGATACGCTGCTCGACGTCGCGTCGATCATGCCCGAGCTGTTTGGTGACGGTGCGTGGCGCGTGTTCAACGAAGTCGATTCGGTGCTGCTGCTCGCGTGCGGCGGCAGCTATCACGCGGCGCTGACCGCGAAGTACTGGATCGAGAGTATTGCGAAGCTGCCGGCGAGCGTTGAAATTGCGAGCGAGTTTCGTTATCGCGACAGCGTGCCGAATCCGCGCACGCTGGTTGTCGCGGTGTCGCAGAGCGGCGAGACGGCCGATGTGCTCGGTGCGGTGCATGTCGCGAAGCAGCGCGGGATGACGCATACGCTCGCGATCTGCAACGTCGCGACGAGTGCGTTGATGCGTGAATGTGCGCTGCAGTTCGTGACGCGTGCGGGGATCGAGATCGGGGTGGCTTCGACGAAGGCATTTACGACGCAGCTGGTTGCGTTGTTCCTGCTCACGTTGTCGCTTGCTCAGGTGCGCGGGCGGTTGAGTGATGAAGAAGAGAAGGAGCATCTGCGTGCGCTGCGGCACCTGCCCGACGCGATGTCGAAGGTGCTCGCGCTGGAGCCGCAGATCATGGCGTGGTCGGAACTGCTCGCGCGACGCGACAACATGCTGTTTCTCGGGCGCGGGATGCATTACCCGATCGCGCTCGAGGGTGCGTTGAAGATGAAGGAGATTTCTTATATTCACGCGGAGGCTTATCCGGCGGGTGAGTTGAAGCATGGGCCGCTTGCGCTCGTTAGTAACGAGATGCCGGTGATCGCGGTTGCGCCGAATGACATGCTGCTCGAGAAGCTCAGGTCGAACATGCATGAGGTCAGTGCGCGGAACGGGCGGCTTTTTGTCTTTGCGGATGTGGATTGCGGGCTGGTGCCGAGTGAGGGGATCGAGGTGATTCGGCTCAATGAGTACTACGGGCCGCTTTCGCCGATTCTGCATACCGTGCCGATGCAATTGCTGGCGTATCACGCTGCGCTGGCAAGGGGGACGGATATTGATAAGCCTAGGAATTTGGCTAAATCGGTGACTGTGGAGTGATGACATCCACGAGCCGCCAGGGCGTTCCGCTCGCGACGCTCCCGGGCGAGTTCCTCTCGGTCCGGGAGGTAATTCGCGGGCTTGATGGAGATTCCGTGGTATTGCAAATCGAGGCTGCATGGCATCACGTAAGTAACGATAGCGCCACTCATTACCTAGATTCGTATCATCGAATTACGACTCGCGTCAGCCAGAATTTCCGCTCGAGGAAAGGACCAATGTCAAGCTTCGGAGCTCATATCACAACGGGCGAGCTCGAAAGATCATCGAGCCGCGGACCATGAAGCGGAAAGTGTTTTTGCAACAGCTCGGTAACTTGCTCGATACCTCGCAGAACACCGGACCGATAATCGCCTTGCCGGAAATGAGCCTCCATGGCCTGGCAAATCGCCTCCCATTCGCGGCCATCCACCTTGGCGTGTATGCCTCGGTCCGCAACAATTTCGACGTCACGGTCCGCAAGAAGCAGATAGATAAGAATGCCGTTGTTGTGCTCCGTGTCCCAAACCCGGAGGTCCGAGAAAACCTCGATGGCACGGTCCCTCGCAGATGTGCCCTTCAGCAAGGCGCGGATGTGCAGCGCACCCTCTACAGCAAACCTGACTTGACCCACGTGCGCGCGATGACTGGTACGTACAGCCTCTTCGATAGCGATAAGCTCCCGCCGTGAGAATGCGCTGTTGACCCGCCAATGGGTCGTGAAAAGATGCCGGAAGAGGCGTTTCAGGTCCATGCTCACCACCGTCCCGATGCGCCACCGCCGCCGAAGCCTCCGCCGCCTCCGCGAAAGATGTCGCGATTTGAATCGCGGCCGGAACTACCGCCGCTGCCGCCAATGAAGCGCCCGCCAGCTGCTCCCATCCCGCCCCCCAGCAACGTGAAGAGCAGCGCCATCAGTCCTGCCGCGATGGCGACAAAAAGCGCCCCCGACAAAACCCATGCGAGTACCCCAACGACTCCGCCTGTAACGGCCGCCCCCGGCAGTCTCCCAAGCATGGCGCGCAGAAGGCCGCCGGCCATGACCGTCAGGAGGAAGAGGACGGGAAGTAACCGTCCGGCGCCATCGCCTGCCCCGCGTTGTCGCCGCGGCGGAGGCAACTGTTCGCCGCTAGCGACTCGCATCATGCCGTCGAGGCCGGCAGTGATGCCGCCGTAGAAATCCCCGTTTCGGAACCGCGGAACTATCGCCTCGTTGATGATGCGATTGCTCGTCGCGTCGGTGAGCACGCCTTCGAGGCCGTATCCGACCTCAATTCGAAGCGTTCGGTCGTTTTTGGCGACAATCAGGAGCGCGCCGTCGTCGACATTCTTGCGCCCAAGCTTCCATTGCTCGACGACTCGCATCGAATACTGTTCGATGGTTTCGGGCTCCGTGGTCGGAACAACGAGAACTGAAATCTGCGCGCCTCTTTTCGCCTCAAACTCTCTCAACGCCTTCTCAAGGCTGGCCATCTGGTCGCTCGTCAGGGTTCCAGTCTCATCGGTTACTCTCGATGTCAGCGGCGGGACAACGACGTCCGCGTGGACGCAGGCTCCCCCCAGGACAAAGAAGGCTAAGACGACGGCCATCGCCAGTCGGAACATGTTCAATTGGGGGCCTTGCCTGCAGATGCCGGCGTCGAGCCGAAGTCGACCCGCGGCGGTTTGGAAATCTCGGCTTCGTTGCTCACCGAGAAGTTGGGGCGCTCCAGATAGCCAAATGCCTTTGCAGTCAAATTATTCGGGAACGAACGTATCGTCGTGTTGTACGCCTGGACGGAGCGAATGTATCGATTGCGGGCTACGGCAATGCGATTTTCCGTACCCTCGAGCTGCGCCTGCAGGTCGCGGAAGTTCGCATCCGACTTCAATTGCGGATAGTTCTCCGATACCACGAGCAGACGTGACAGAGACGACGTGAGCTGTCCCTGCGCCGCTTCAAATTTTGCGAACGCCTGCGGGTCGCCAATGAGTTCGGGCGTGGCGCGAATCGAGCCGACTTGCGCCCGGGCCTCCGTCACACTTACGAGCACTTCCTTTTCCTGGTTCGCATACCCCTTCACCGTGTTGACGAGATTGGGAACAAGGTCGGCTCGCCGTTGATACTGATTTAGAACTTCCGACCAGCTGGCCTTTACCTGCTCATCTTCGGTCTGGATGGCGTTATAGCCGCACCCAGGGAGAGGAAGCAGGCTCACCGCCAGTGCTGCCGTCAGAAGTGCTCGGGCCAGACGGCGCCGCGCGGAGATTGCTGCAGAATTTGCCGACATGGATGCGCCTCTGTTCGATATTCCGCGGCATTCTGCCGCTCACGGGTGCACTGCCTATCGTAAGGAGCTGGGCGGTCGCAGCGTTGATGCACATCAATGCTGCATTGTCGAGCACGTCCGGACCGATACACCCGCCCGATCGCATGTTCGCTCCGCGGCCGCGCTACGTATGAAGAATTCGGTTCGTGATTCGTTGAGCCACGTCAAGCCATCGAAGGAGCGTCAGCATAGAGTGATTTTTGGGGTTCAACCGGCTCGCGAGAACTATGTTCGTGGAGAACAAGATGGCATTCCCGCAAAAACCCGCAATCGCAATTGCAACGCTCGGCATGGTCAGTGCCGTTGCAATCGCTGGTACGCCGGCGGCCGCCGACAAGTGATTCAGGATGGAGACAGGCATGGATGACAACTCACATGGCGCTCGGCCGTTCTGGAAATCACGGTCAGCCATTGCACTCGTCGCGTTCGCTGCAATAGCACTATTCCTCCTGCTTTCCGAACACCGCGCCCACTTCCTTGGGGTGTTGCCATATCTGCTGTTGCTCTCGTGCCCGCTGATGCATCTGTTTATGCACCATGGGCACGGGCACCACGGGACGAAAACGATCGACGGGCGTCCTGATTCGGGAGACGGTCATGACCAGCATCGGTGACGGTTACGGGCTATGGAGCCTCGTAGCTATCAATTCCCTTGTCTTCATCATCTTCGCGTTCAGCTTCTTCAAGCCGGCGACAAAGCGGGACTGGCGAACGTTCGGTGGATTCTCCGCCTTCATCGTCGCGCTATTCGCGGAAATGTATGGGTTTCCACTCACCATCTATTTGCTATCGGGCTGGTTGCAGACGCGCTTTCCGCAAACAAATTTTCTATCGCACGATGCAGGACACCTCTGGTGGACTTTGACTGGCAGGCACGGCGACCCGCATGGCGGACTTCCGCATCTTCTCAGCTTCTTCTTGATATTGGGCGGCTTCTACTTGCTGTCCACGGCGTGGCACGTACTGTATGAAGCTCAGCGTGGCAAGGAGTTGGCGACCACCGGGCCCTACGCGAAAATCCGACACCCTCAGTACGTCGGGTTCGTCGTCATCATGCTGGGTTTCCTGCTCCAATGGCCCACGCTCGTTACTTTGGCAATGTTCCCTATTCTAGTTTTCATGTACGTTCGACTAGCGATACAAGAGGAGCGCGATTCGGACGCGCAGTTCGGCGAGGCGTGGCGTGAATACGCGGCACACACGCCGCGCTTTGTACCCAACTTGGTTGGAAAACGCCCGGCCCAAGTACATTGAATTCAGGCGGCTCACCCATAGCTGGCACTGCTGCTGAACTCCATCGTAATCTTCCGGGATGAGGAGGCTGCCATGAGGCCCTTCAAGACTGGTGTGACGCTTTCAGTCACGGTTGTGCTCTTCTATGTCCTATGCACGCTTGTATGGATGGCACTTCCTGAACCGTTCATGAACTTCATGAACGCTCTTTTTCACGGACTCGATTTCCGCCGCCTTCAGACGGGCGAGCCACTGTCCTGGTGGTTTGTTATCTACCCGGCCTTTGTGTTTGCGGTCTGGTTCTTTGCAGCCGGCGCCTTCTTCGCATGGTTACACAACCGCCTCTGAGGGCCGAACTGACGCATTCCCGTATGCCTATACGTCTCTCCCGGACCGCATGTTGCCGGTGTCGGTCTCTGGGATCAGAAGATTGAGGTCACTGGTAGAACGGGAACGCGCGGAATCAACGTTGCTCCTGCGCTCTTGCTCAATACATCGGCACGCGGTAGCACCGTCATCACGGCAATATCGAATGCGCAGGGCGACGAGTCCCAATGGGAGCTGAACGGATGAGCAAAGGAGCGTCAAAATGAGCGGTCAACCCGGCGAAGACAGGCTTAATCGCCAACGGATTCTGGAGCACTCGTCGCCGGACGGGCATCCTGCAGATGGGGTGGACAAGCACGTCCATTCCGCTGAGCATGGACGCGATGCACATGCTCATCATCATGAGGGGTATGGCGAGCATGTTCGCACCCGGGATTCACTTCACGACCCAGTCTGTGGAATGAAAGTATCCGATGATTCAGGATTCCGTAGCGAATACAACGGCAAGTGGTACTTGTTCTGCAGCCAGGCATGCTTGGCGAAATTTCAGGCGGCACCGTCCAAATACGCCGAGCCCTCGACCGTTCAGCTGTCACAAGCAGCATCCGAGGGCACCATCTACACGTGCCCGATGCACCCGGAAATTCGCCAGAACCACCCCGGGCAATGCCCGAAGTGCGGCATGACGCTGGAACCGGTTCTGCCCAGCGTCGACGAAGGCGAAAATCCGGAACTGGTCGATTTCCGACGCCGATTCTGGTGGACGTTGCCACTGACCGTCGTCGTTTTCGTCCTGGCGATGTTTGGCCATCGCCTCGAATTGATGGACGCCGGCACCGAAAGCTGGGTTGAGTTCATCATCTCTACGCCGGTCATCCTGTGGGCAGGCCTGCCGTTTTTCGCGCGGTGCGTGCGCTCATTCATGAACCGCAGCCCTAACATGTGGACGCTCATCGGACTGGGGACAGGCGCGGCCTATATCTACAGTGTCATCGCCACCATCTTCCCCGGGGTGTTTCCAGAAACGTACAGTGCGCACGGCCGAGTCAGCGTGTATTTCGAAGCGGCGGCAGTCATCATTTCGCTGACGCTTCTCGGGCAGTTGCTCGAACTGAAGGCCCGCTCGCAAACGTCCGCCGCCATCAAGGCACTACTGGGTCTCGCACCCAAGACTGCTCGACGCATCAACCCGGACGGTTCCGAGGAAGACATTCCGTTGTCCCATGTTCACGTGGGAGACCTGCTTCGTGTGCGGCCGGGCGAGAAAGTCCCCACGGACGGCGTGGTGACCGATGGCTCGAGTTCGCTGGACGAGTCCATGATTACTGGCGAACCCATTCCCGTCACGAAGCGCGTTGGCAACCACGTCATTGGCGCAACGATGAACGCAACAGGCAGTCTCGTCATCCGCTCCGAAAAGGTCGGCTCGCAGACCGTGCTGTCGCAAATCGTGCAGATGGTCGCGCAGGCGCAGCGGTCTCGGGCCCCCATGCAGCGTATGGCCGACAAGGTGGCCGGCGTGTTTGTCGTCGGGGTCGTCAGCGTCGCTCTTCTGACGTTCTTCGTGTGGGGCATCTTTGGGCCGGAGCCCAGCTGGGTGTTCGGCCTCATCAATGCGGTGGCGGTGCTCATCATCGCGTGCCCCTGCGCGCTGGGGCTTGCGACGCCAATGTCCATCATGGTCGCAAGCGGCAAAGGAGCCGCGACCGGGATTCTCTTTCGAGATGCGGCTGCGATTGAAAATCTGCGCAAGGTCGATGTGCTCATTGTCGACAAGACGGGGACGCTGACCGAGGGGCGTCCAGCGTTCGAGCAAGCCGTGGGCGCAAACGGATACACGACCGACGAAGTGCTTCGTCTGGCGGCGAGTCTCGACCAAGGTAGTGAGCATCCGCTTGCTGCAGCCATCGTTGCGGCTGCCCGTGAGAAGAAGCTCATTTTGGACCGCACGGAAAATTTTGAATCCGCCACGGGTATTGGCGTGCGAGGACTGGTCGCCGGCAGGAAACTCGCGCTTGGCAACACCGCGCTGATGCAGACTGACGCCGTCTCCGTCGAATCGCTTGCCAAGGAGGCGGACGGCATGCGTGCGCAAGGCGCCAGTGTCATGTACTTGGCAGTCGATGGCGGCTTGGCCGGACTGCTGGCAGTCGCTGACCCGATAAAGGCGACGACGCCGGAAGCGCTTTCGACATTGAAGGAGAACGGTATTCGAGTCGTGATGGCGACCGGTGACGGCGTGGTCACTGCCAAGGCCGTGGCCGAGAAGCTCGGCGTCGACGAATTCCATGGCGAGGTGAAGCCCGCCGACAAGCTCAATCTGGTGACACAGCTTCAGCAAGCCCGGCATGTCGTGGCGATGGCTGGAGACGGCATCAACGACGCTCCGGCACTCGCGAAAGCCGATGTCGGCGTTGCCATGGGAACGGGCACGGATGTGGCGATGAGCAGCGCTCAGGTGACGCTTGTCAAGGGCGACTTGCGCGGTATCGCCCGTGCTCGAGAGCTGTCCGTGGCGACGGTCGCAAACATGAAGCAAAATCTTGGCTTCGCGTTCGTATACAACGCACTTGGCGTTCCGCTGGCGGCTGGGGTGCTTTATCCATTCACCGGTTTGCTGCTCTCGCCGATGATTGCCGCACTTGCAATGAGTCTAAGCTCCGCTTCAGTCATTTCGAACGCGCTGCGACTGCGCAACGCGAAGATTTAGCTTGTCACGCAGCTTGCGGCGGTCGCATAACGACCGTACAACTTCCGCCGCAGCGGGAAAGGCCTCGGGTGGGCGTGGTCCACATCCATGCAGCTCAGCGACGCAACGCCCCCTCGACATCGACATACCGAAACGTTGGTGCATTTCGCGCACGGCTGTATTGTTTCGAGCGGACGCCGACTACACCGCGGTCGCACGCAATCGTGCAGAGGATCGGCGCCTCATACAGGAAAAACGCTACTTCGACAGACGCAGCTTCTTCGACAGCACGACACCGCTCGACGGACTCACCAGCCAGATGCCATTGATATCCATGTGCAACCTGGAGATCCTGGTCGTAATGTCCGTCGGCTCGTCAATGCTCGGATCGACATGCTCGATTTTTTCGGTCAGGTAAGGCCGAACCAGGCGCCCGGAAAAAACGAGTGCGAAGTCGCCATGCGTTTGGGCGTACACGGCGGGCGAAAGCCGCATGCGGCTACGAACCGTGGTCATTTTGCCTTTCCCGGACTCGAGTTCGATGATGTCGACCCGCTGGATGTACCCTTTTGCCTTCGCTTCGGGTGCAATCACGAGCCCTCGCCCTCGCGGCCCCGTCGTGACCTTTTTGAGCAGGATGCCCGTCCGGTCGTCGCGCTCTACGTCGAACAGGTCGACATCCAGCGTCAATAGGTGCCGCTGTGACCGGTACCTCAGCCCGTACCGCACCGGCACCACGAACGTCACGTCACGATCCAGATCGACGGCCGCCAGGTCGGGATTCGGGCCGTGCCGGTCGGCAGCGCCGGGGACCAGGCCGCGAACCCGGTCGCTCAACGAAGGTGGGATGGTGCTGATGTGCTGCTTCTTCAGGGCATCCCGAATTGCAACCGGGTCGTCGCCGACAATCGGTCGTGCGGGTGACGTGTCGTGACTGACAGCGGGCGCGATGCGCGTCGTGCCGTCGACAGCCTCCGCCTCTGCATGCGCCGCGACTGGCGCCAGCATCATCGTCAGGGCGACGACGTACACGAAGTGCGGACGACCCAACTTGGATTTCCGGTGAAACACGGCGAACTCCTGATTTTCTTGCCGATCGGTCAACGACGGGCACTATAGGGCGGAATCACCGGCCACGCATCCCCTGTTTGAAATTCACCGATGGCCGGCGCACCTTATCGTAGGCTCTTTGTCGGCCCGGCAGCAGGTCAACGGGCACACTACCGTGTTGTCCGGGCGACAACAACCGACCGGACGAGAGCGGCGGCGCGCATGTCGGCATGTCGCCGCGCGACTAGTCCGGTGCCGGGCGGACCTTGACGCAAGTTCCGCCCGCCGCCGCACCCCCAATCAAAATATCGTATGCAACCCCACCCGCGCCACCGCCTGGCTCGCCGAACTTGAAGCCCCATTCGGATCCAGCACGCCATTAACCTGCGCATTCGCACCACTATTCGCCCGCTGATAGTCAGCCGACACATAAACCATCGTCCGTTTCGACAACAGATATTGAAGCGCCACGCTGAGCTGATGAGCATGGTTGTTGTTCACTGCTTCATTACCCTTCATGTACATGTATTTCGCCCCCAGCACGACATCCGGCCTGACGCGCCACACCCCACCGCCTTCGGCCATCCACACCGCGGCATCGTTGAACGAATTCCGCACGGTGGTCACCAGCGCACTCGCGGTAACGACGCCAAAGTCGTAATGCATCCCGACGCCCCAGTTCCGAACACTCGTCGACGGCACACCGAGCGCCGGGCCGTACTTCTCATTCGTATAGGCCGCACCCACACCGAAAGCCCCCACCTCATAGTTCAGTCCGGCGCTGACAGCATTGTCCGCGCCGATCGAACCGGCCACGCCGCCGAACGCATACATCACGCCGCCGGACAAACCCGCGACCGTCGGCGACGTGTATTTGACCGAATTCGCGATCGGCTTGCTACCCGCCGTGCGATCCCAATCGAACGCACCGGTCGGATTACCCGGCAGCGCGAGACGCTGGAACGGGCCATTCCTGAAACCGTACAGCCCCGAGATGTCCCTCGCAATCGCATTCCCCTTCGAAAAGAGGGAATCCACCATGAAGTCGTACTGATTGCCCAGCGTGATGCGGCCGAACCGGTCGCTCTCGAGGCCTACGTAGGCATTGCGCCCGAAAATTCCGGACCCGATGATGGCGCCGTTCGCCATCGAGAACTGGTTCACGAGCGCGAACGTGGCGCGATACCCGCCGCCGAGGTCTTCCGTGCCGCGCAAACCGAAGAGGTTGGGCGCGAATATCCCGTCGTCGAATTTGACGTTCTTTCCGCCGCCCTCGTTGCTGACATACGTGATGCCGCTGTCGATAAGACCGAACATCGTCACGCTGCTCTGCGCCCATGCGCCCTGCGCTACGGCAAGAATCGCCACTGCTCCAAACCTGAGTTTCATCACGTCTCCGTCTTTTTATGGAAATGCGAGCCTGCTACCCGCTACGTGGCGGGTTCTCGCTCAATGCTTCGTAAAACAACGCCTTTATCCCGGCAGATATAACGACGCCGAAAATATGATTAGTTTTACTGATTTATAAATTCGAAGATCGCCGCATGGAAAATGGACTGCCCACACGTACCGATCAAAACACTCGAATCAAGCGCCTCGCCAGACAACCCATGCGGCAGAATCCACCTCGACAGCCACGGCTTCCAACGCCGAACCCGAGCACGGCCCGTCGATACATACACCGTCATCGAACCGGAACAACGCGCTGTGGTGCGCACACATCAACACCTGCGACCGGTAGCAGGAAACATTGCCCGGCACAAAATCGAGCGGCACCGAGAAATGCGGGCATCGATTCACATACGCCCACACCCGCTCGCCCCGCCGCACCACGATCACGGGGCGTCCGATGCACGCTTCGTCGACCACCCGCGCGCCGCCATCAGGCACATCGGAAAAGCGGCAGAGTTGCGTTGCGTCCATGATTCACACTCTCTGCTCGGGGTTTCCCAGGCTCCAGTCCCAAGGACGCACTTCCACACGCGAAAACAACCCCTCCTTCACATACGGATCGTTTCCGACAAACTGCATCACCGCATGAATATCGTCGGCCTCCACGACAAGCAGCGTTCCGTTCATTGCGTCGCCCTGCGGGTCCAGCGTCGGGCCGCCGAGCCGCACATACACGCCGTGCTGCGAAGCCGCGCGCAGGTAACTCCGATGACTGGGCCGCACACGGTCGCGCACGTCTCGCATACCGGGCTGGTCCGTCGCAAACACCGCGAAAAATCGAGCCATTCGATCAGCTCCGGTCGAGGACGAAGTCGTACGTCGCTTCGCGGTACGGGCCGTTCAGTCCGAACTGACGGGCGAGCTCGTCATGCGCGGCACGCTGACGATACGCGACCATCAACGACGGCTTCACGCCGAAGACGGCATCCGACTTCAGGTACGGGTCGTCCTCGTCGAAAAGATGCGTAACGAGCGTACGGAAGCCCGGCGCGTCGATCATGAAGTGCAGATGCGCGGGCCGCCACGGATGGCGGCCGGTGGCGTCGAGCATCTTCCCGACCGGGCCGTCGGTCGGAATGGGATAGCTGACCGGCAAAATCGTCGTGATCGCGTAACGGCCTTCGGCATCGGTCCGGTAGCGGCCGCGCAGGTTGCCGTGCGGCTGCGCCGTGTCCTGCCCGGAATACATGCCGTTCTCCGCGGTTTGCCACACGTCGAGCACGGCGTCCTTCACGGGATCACCGTCGGTGGTCAGCACGCGCCCATGCACGACGACCGGTGCGCCCGGCGTGAGCGCCATGTTCTCGCCATACGCACGCTCGGGCATCCCCTTGATGTAGAACGGGCCGAATACCGTCGTCTCCGTTGCGCCGGTTGCGAAGCGATGGTTGATCGCATCGACGAGCATCGAAACGCCCAGCGTGTCGGACAACAGGATGAACTCCTGGCGCACCACGTCGTCGCACATCTGCCCCGTCTCGGTCAGGAAGCGGATCGCCGCCATCCACTCGGCTTCCGTCAGTTCCGTCTCGCGTACGAACGCATGAAGATGCCGCACGAGGCTCTGCATCAGCACGCGCAAGCGCGGGTTCGGCGTGCCTTCGAAGCTGGCGACAACCTGCTCGGTCAGCCTCGTGTCGCTGTCATGGTGCTCATTCATGTCTGTCTCCCTTTCCCTTTGCACGTCAGGCCGTTCAATGCGGCGCGCGCCCTTCCCACGCGTCCTGAAGCAGCGCACGAATCGCCGAGCGTTCGATCGGCCGCGGATTTGCATACGGATTCCGGCATGCGAGATCGGCCGCTTCGTCGAGGCCTTCCTGCGGCATCCCGATGTCGGCGAGCGCCGGCGCGATGCCGAGCTGCTCGTTCAGCCTGAACAGCAGCGGGCCGGCGTCAGCTGCATCGTTCCCGCCCAGCGCCCGCGCGACGCGGCGCAGCGCGCCGGGCGCAGCGGCGTGGTTGTAGTGCGCGGTATGCGGCAACATGGCCGCGTGCGTCTGCGCATGCGGCAGGTTGAAGGTGCCGCCGAGCGTATGACAAAGCTTGTGGTGCAGCGCCATGCCGACCGCGCCCAGGCAGGTTCCCGCGAGCCACGCGCCATACAACGCGCGGCTGCGCATCTCCCGGTTTTCCGGATCGCGCACCACGACGGGCAGCGCTTCGCCGAGCGCGCGAATCGATTCCTCGGCCATCAAACTGATCACCGGGTTCGCGTCTTCCGAATAGAGCGCCTCGACGGCATGCGCCATCGCATTGACACCGGACGCCGCCGAAATGCCCGGCGGCAGCGACAACGTCAACGACGGGTCGTAGAGCACGGTACGCGGCAGCACGCGTGCATCGCGCCCGGTGCGCTTCAGCCGGCCTTCGGTGAGCCCGTAGATCGGCGTCATCTCCGAGCCGGCGTAAGTCGTCGGCACGGCCAGGATCGGCAGCGACGATTCGAGCGCAATGGCCTTGCCCAGTCCGATCGTGGAGCCGCCGCCGATCGCAATGCAACAGTCCGCGCCCAGCTCGGCGGCCATCTCGCGCGCGGCACGCGCGACTTCGACCGGAACGTGCATGACCGCCTGTGCGCACACGCCGGCCGCACGCTCGCCCAGTACCGCCTTCACGCGGTCGGCGAGCGGCCGCTGCTCGGGCGTGGACAGGATGAGCGCGCGCTGCGCGCCGAGCGCCGACAGCTCGTCCGGCAGCCTGGCGAGCGCCCCCCATTCGAACACCACGCGGGAAGGCGTGCCCTGATAGACGAAACGTTCCATGAAAGCCTCAGCGCTTGAAGTGCGGCGGCACGTTGCCGTCGACATTGACCCAAACCGACCGAGCTTCAGTGTAGTCGTGCATGGCTTCGAAGCCCATCTCGCGGCCGTAGCCCGACTTGCCCACGCCGCCGAACGGACTGCCCGGATTGACGCGCTTGTAGCAGTTGATCCAGCACATGCCCGCGTTGATCTGCGACGCCATCTTGTGTGCACGCGAGAGGTTCTGGGTCCACAGGCCGCTGCCCAGCCCGTATTCCGTCGCGTTGGCGATGGCCAGCGCTTCTTCGTCGCTGCCGAAGCGCAGCACGGTGACGAACGGGCCGAACACTTCCTCCTGCGCGATGCGGTCGGTCGCGCTCTTCGCTTCGATGACCGTCGGGCGCACATAGTAGCCGTTGGCCAGTGCCGGATCTTGCGGCACGCTGCCGCCGGTGAGCACGCGGCCGCCCTGCTCGCGCGCGACGTCGACGAACGACAGCACGCGCTCGAGGTGCTGCTTCGACGTCAGCGGGCCCATCTCGGTATCGGCGTCGAACGGGTTGCCGATCCGGATCGACGATGCGAGCGCAACGAATCGCTCGAGGAACGCGTCCGCAATGCGCTCGTGCAGCACGAGGCGCGACCCCGCGATACACGCCTGCCCCTGGTTGTGAAAGATCGCCCATGCGGCGCCGTTGATGGCCGCGTCGAGCTCGGCATCGTCGAAGACGATGTTGGCGCCCTTGCCGCCCAGCTCCAGTTGAACGCGCTTCAGGTTGCCCTGCGACGCTTCGACGATCCGGCGGCCGGTTGCGGTCGAACCCGTGAACGCGATCTTGCCGACGCCCGGGTGTTCGGCGAGACGCTGGCCGGCCGTATGTCCGTAACCGGGAACGATATTGACGACGCCTGCGGGGAACCCGACCTCGGCCATCAGCTCGACGATGCGCAACGTCGACAGCGGCGTGATTTCGGACGGCTTGAGCACCACCGTGTTGCCGGCGGCCAGCGCCGGGCCCATCTTCCAGCTCGTGAACATCAGCGGGAAATTCCACGGCACGATCTGGCCGACGACGCCGATCGGCGCGCGCTGCACATAGTTCAGGAAGCCGGTTTCGACGGGAATCACCGAGCCTTGCAGCTTGTCGGCCATGCCTCCGAAGTAGCGGAAGCACGCCGCCGTGCGCGGCACGTCGAGCGCGCGCGAATCGCGAATCGGGTGGCCGGTGTCGAGCGATTCGAGCTGCGCCAGCTCCTCCGCATGCGCCTCGATCGCATCGGCGAGGCGCAGCAGCAGCCGGCCGCGTTCGGCTGCCGGCATGGCCGACCATTTCGGGAACGCGCGGGTCGCCGCTTCGACGGCCAGGTCCACGTCCGCCGCGGTGGCCGCGGCGATCTTCGTGATGACGGAGCCGTCGTGAGGATTCAGCACGTCGATCGTGCCGCGGTCGACGGCGTCAACGAAGCGCCCGTCGATGAAGAGTTGGGTTTGCATGAATCGTCCTCGGTGTATTGCTGAAGCGAAATCTGAAGCGCTGCTCAGAACGCGATCGGATACGGCGCGAGCTCGCCGCTCTCGTAGCGTTGCGGCAGGTCCGGTGTCGCGTTTTCCCAGACCAGCAGCATCGAACGCTTCGTGGAATAGCCCTGGTGCCGGATGTCGGCGGGCATCGCGCATATGTCGCCGGCGCGCATCGTGACGCGTGCCCGCGGTGCGCCGGTGTTCTTGTCGCCGATGTCCCACACGATTTCGTCGGACAGTTGCAGGAACCATTCGACGCGGTCGTTGCCGTGGAAGACCGGCAGGATGAATTCCTCGGTGGTCGGGCAGAACAGGCTGCGCCCGCACACCGACGTGACCGACGGATTCCACGTCACGTCCGAGCGCGACAGGTACTTGAACAGGTTGAACGCGTGCAGCTCGCCTTCGAAGCCCGGCTCGACATGCACTTCCGGCTCGTCCTGCGCGACGTCGAGGAACGCGCGGTTGACCGGCAGTTCGTCGCGCAGCGGCGAGTCGCCTTCGAGGCCCGGCATGCGGCGCGTCGCGATCCGCGTGCGCTCGATGGCCGAGCCGTTGTCGCCGTGCTTGCGACCGAATGCCGTGCCCGTTTCCTCGGGCGCCGCGAACGGGTCGAAGCCTTCGTTCGTCCAGTCGTGCAGCATCGCCTTGAAGGTCGCCATGATCGTCGGCGTTTCGAAGGTCTCGGTGTAGTCGACCCCGGCGTCTTTCAGGATGCCGTTGAAGGTGCCCGCATACATGTCCACCTTGCCGTAGTGATTGCGCGTGCCGAACACGTGATCGAAATTCACCCAGCCGTAGAAGAAGCCCCACGCCACGTCGCGCATCATCGCGCGCAGGAACGCGTCGGCCGGCATCGCATGCGTGCGGGTCTGGCCTTTCGCGGGCCAGCTGATCTTCACGAAATACTCATCGCGCTGGAACGCGAACTCGCCGAGCTGGAAGCGGCGGTAGCCGGTAACGGCATCGGCTTGCGTGGATCGCACCAGATCGGCGGCAAAACCGGCGGAAGGGTCGAGGGTCTCGAGGGTGGCCATAACGTGTCTCCTGGAATAGTCGAATGTGAGCGGTCGGAACGGTCAGTGCAGGCAGATCTCGGCCCACTTCTCGACGGACAGCTCGCCGAGGATGGTCTGCACGAGCGCGACACCCGGCTTGCCGGCGACGAAGCGGTATGCACAGCCGGCCGGCAGCAGCGCTTGATGTCCCTTGCGCAGGACGACGTACCCCATCTTGCGGCCGGCCGGTTGTGCGCCGGCGCTGACGGTGCCGCGGCCCGATGCCGGCGGCGTGTCGAGCTTGATGAATTCGATCCGGACTTCGCCGTCCATCTGGATCGTGAACTCGTCATGGGCGCATGCGAACCATGGCGACTGGCCCTCGGTCCTCAGCACTTCGATCACGTATTCGAGATTCTTGCCGGCGACGACCTTTTCGTAAGGGGCCGACTTCGAGGCCACCTCGAAGACGTTCGAGAAGGCGTAGTGCTGGGCGCTGCCGCTGGTGATTTCGATCTCGCCCTTCCTGTAGCTGTCGAGCGAGCCAAAGACGGTGTGGAATGCCGTGTCGGTCATTGCTGTCTCCTGAGTTGAACTGCTTGTTGGATTCAACTCTAGGGGCAAGAGACAGCGGCAACAAGGCAACGGATGGCGATTACGGCATTTGCGTTTCGCGAATAATCGCGCGGGTCACCGCACCCAGCCATGCTCCAGAAGCGGAAGATCCCACGGGGGCTCGTCGCCGATATATTCGGCGAGGAATTCGACCAGCGCCTTCACCTTCAACGCCTGTCGCTGCGTTGCGGGATAAACGGCGGCAAAGCTCAGCGGCGCGAGCTGGTAGTCGGTCAGGATCGGCACCAGCCGCCCCGCGACGAGCGCGTCGCTCGCCACGAGCGTGGGCAGGCAAACGACGCCGCCGCCGGTCAGCGCGTACTCGCGCAGCAGGTGAACGGAGTTCGAGCGAATCATGCCCGGCAGCTCCATTTCGACGACCTCGTCGTCGCGCGTCATCGTCCAGCGATTGCGCGACGGATAGCCCGAATACAGCGCGGTGGTGTGCTGCAGCAAATCGCGCGGATGTTGTGGCGCACCATGCGCTTCGAGGTAAGCGGGCGACGCGCAGAAGAGACGCCTGACCGTGAACAGCCGCCGCTCGATCAGCGATTCTGAAATCGGCGGAAAGATCTGGAACGCGATGTCGAACCCTTCTTCGACGGGGTCGACCACACGGTCATTGACGATGACGTCGAGCTGGATGCCCGGGTAGCGCCGATTGAATTCGACCAGCGGCGCACCGAAGTGATCGAGCGCGAAGCCGGGCAGCATCTGGATGCGCAACCGCCCGGTCGGCGTCGCGCGCAGCTCGCGCATCTGGTCCGTCAACTCGTTGACGCGCCCCACCACCTCCGCGCACTCGCGATAAAACGCCTCGCCCACTTCGGACAAGCGCACGTGGCGCGTGCTGCGATGGAACAGCGGCGCATTGACGAACTTCTCCAGTTGCTGGATGCGGTTCGTCACGACCGAACTCGTCACACCAAGCTGCCGCGCGGCCTCGGCGAAGCTGCTCGCCTCCGCGACTCTTACGAATGCCTCGATGCTGAGGAACCGGTCCATACCGCGCCTTTTTTTCGACAGCGAAACCGGCAGTCTACCTGCACCGGGCAACGGGCTGTGTCATGCGAAAAGCGTCACTGTGTCGCCGAATCGATGTCAATCGCGGAGCGCACCGGCACGGGCGAACGCCTGCGCGCTCGCGCGGGCATTACCTCGGCTGCTTGCCGGCCGCCAGCTCCGGTTGAACGACCACGCGACGCTGCAGCACGGCGGGCGCGGTTTCCTTCAACAGCATGCTGACCACGATGCCCAGCATGACCGCGCACATCGGCAACCACAGAATGTTCTGGATGCCGAAGTGTGCAGCGACGTAGCCGCCCATCGCCGGCGCGATGCCGCCGCCGAAGATCTCGCCGACGCCGACCACCACGCCGATCGACGTCGACACGAGGCCGACGGGCGCAGCCTCGGTCGCGACCGGGCCGGACAGCAGCGACACCAGCCCGAGCGTGAAGAACGACGCGACGAACAGGATCCCGAACAACGCGAGCGGCTGCGGGCCGAGGCCGCGGAAGATATAGAGCATCACGGCCGTTCCCGCGAAGCCGACGATGCTCGCGAGGCGGCGCCCGACCAGGTCGGAGAGGCCGGGCAACCCGAACTGCCCGAGAAAGCCGCCGAAGCCGATCGCCGACACCACGAGGCCCATCTTCTGCGTGCCGAGCGACAGGTAATCGGTCAGGTACAGCGGCAGCAGCGCGCCGAGCACGAAGACGCCGGTCATCGCGCAGCACAGTGCGGCCATCGCCACGAGGATGTTGCGGCTCTTGAGCACGTGGCCGAGCGAAGCCGGCGCGTGTTCCGACGCGACCTCCTTCACGACCTTCGGCTCGCGGATGACGAAGAACATGATCGCACCGAGGATCAGGCCGGGAATCGCCACCAGCGCAAAGACCCAGCGCCACGACACGAAGCCGAGCAGCTGCGTGGCGATGATCGGCGAAAGCGCCAGCCCGAACAGCGCGAAGCCGCTTTGCTGCAGGCCGAGGTTCAGGCCGCGCCGCCGCGGATGCGATGCGTCGGCCGTCGCCGCGAAACTCGTCGGGCAGAACGAACCTTCCGCGACGCCCATCAACCCGCGAATCGCCATCAGCCCGAGCAGGCCGCCCGCGAGCCCCGAAAAGCCCGACAGCAGCGAGAACGCGATGATGGCGGGAATCAGCACCTTCCTGCGGCCGATCTTGTCCGAGATGCCGCCCATCAGCGCCGCGAAGACGCCCCACGACAGGCCGAGCACGCCGATGCAGTTGCCGACGTCCTGCGCGGTCAGGTTGAGGTCCTTCATGATCGAAGGGAACAGCGGCGCGATGAGCCAGCGGTCGAGGCCGACCAGCCCGAAGCCGAGCGCCAGCAGCGTCACCGCCTTCCACTCATAGGAGGTATCCCACTCGTTTGCTTTCATTTCCGTCTCCGAGGACGCTGGTTCGCCTGCGCGCGCCGCAGCGCCTGCGCATGAGCCAGGTCCGATGTTTTTTGTGTGGTGTGCGACGCGAATCGCAACGAAGTGCCGGCCGCCTTTCCGGTTCGACGCATCGAATCCAGCCAGCCGACGCCACCACGATAGGTGCAAGGCTGCGGATCGGGTATGGAACAACCGGCGAACGCGCCATTCGCGAAATGCAAATAATCGGGAGCGAGGGGGCGGGAAGTGTCTACGGGGAAGCGCGGAGCGAATGGACGCGGCGTTGAAATGACGCTCACGCATGCGTCACGGGGAAATCCCTCATGGACATCGAAGAATCGGCGTACCGCTCCGTTTACGCCCCGCATGCAGACGATCCGGCATGCTCGGCTCCCTTCCGACACCGCAATGTGTCGCTATCCATTCCGAATTGGGAAAAGTC
The DNA here is from genome assembly GCF_022809715.1 of Burkholderia pyrrocinia. NCBI lineage: Bacteria > Pseudomonadati > Pseudomonadota > Betaproteobacteria > Burkholderiales > Burkholderiaceae > Burkholderia > Burkholderia pyrrocinia. The sequence continues at coordinate 2,583,959 of NZ_CP094460.1, read as the reverse complement.
TGATTTTTTGAATTTTGCAACCCAATTCAGTTCGACGAAAAGTCAGTCACCACGGCGCGGCTGACCCGCAAAGATCAGACATGAATATCACCAAATATGCTCCACATAGGACTTTTATTAAAAAATCGAACGCCGAAAAACGTCAAACACTGTTTCTTAATGAGTTATTTTTCATCTCGAAATATCGATATCCATTGAAATCGATATAAGTTTGATATTCTCCGCATCGAAATTACGAGTTCCGCTTTATTAAACAGAGAGTCCAATTCGAACAAGTCCGAATCCGGAAAATAATAACGAGATTGCCGTTATGTCGATAGCAGCAACATTTCGAAACTTTGCATCCGGTCTTGTCGACTGGAACAAGCGGCCGGTCGCCCTTCATTTCGGGCAGGCGCAACGCGCAGTCGGCCATCTGCTGGCGCTCCATCACGCCGATATCCGCGAAGGGTTGATGTCGGGCATCGACGGGTACCTGACCTGCGTTTCCACACGCGATCATCTATCCCCCACGCTGTTTCTCGGCCTGCCTGTATCGGTCCGCCTGACGACCGACCGGGGCGACGTGCGGACGATCAATGCAATCGTGCGGGACGTGCATATCGGTCAATCCGACGGCGAGCTGACGGTGTACCAGTTGCACGTCTGCGATGCGCTTTCGTTGATGGACTACCGCACCAACTCCCGCGTATTCCGATCGATGAGCGTTATCGAGATTCTTGCCACGCTGATGAACGAATGGCGACAACGCAGCGCCGCACTCGCGCGTGCATTCGATTTCGATCTGTCCGGATTGCGAACCGAGCGCTATCCGGCACGCGAACTGACGCGGCAGGTCAACGAGTCGGACGCTCGTTTTGTGCGTCGACTGCTGCGGCGCGAAGGCATCACGGTTTTTGCGAAGGCCGGGCCGATCGGAGGGGCGCGTAGCACGACCGAAGAGCGGCCGATTCATACGCTCGCATTCTGCGATGACCCGCTTCGATTGGCGGAATCACCCGCCGGTACCGTGCGTCTTCACCCGCGCGATGCAGGAACCGAACTACGCGATACGGTGACGCTGTTCGCTCGTTATCAAAGCCTGTCTCCCGGCAAAGCCAGCCGTCCGTCGTGGGACTACAAGAAGGCCCGCATGGACGTCTCTGCTATCGCAAGCAGCATCGATCAGGGCGACGCCGGCAACGACCTTGCCCAATTGCTGACCGATGTGGCGATCGATATTCCGCACGTGGGCGATTCGTGGAACGATCACGGCCGCATCACACACGACCGGATACTCGCCCACCAGTTCGAGGCTGAGCGCTACGACGGTATCGGTAGCGTGCGCGATATGCCGGTCGGTTACTGGTTCACGCTGACGGGCGACCCCGAACTGGACATGAAGCTGGCCGAACGGCGGCAGTTCGTCATGACGTCGGTTCGGCACGATATCTGGAACAACCTGCCGAAAGACCTGACGAGCCGCGTGAACGCGCTGTTCGCGGCGAGCCGGAACCTCACGCGAACCACACCGTTCCTGCCGGCCGATGCGTCGGACCAAACGGACACGCGTTACGAGAACAGTTTCACGTGCGTGCGTCGCGGTGTGCCGCTCAAGCCGTCCTACGATCCGGAAATCGACCTCCCGCCGGCTCACCTGCTGACCGGCACGATCGTCGGCACGCAGGGAGAAGAAGTGTTCTGCGACAAAGCCGGCCGCGTGCGCGTGCGGATTCACGGCTTCGATCCGGCGGATCACGCGCACGCGCAAGGTGCCGGAACGAACGGGTCGGCCGGTGACAGTGCGCCGATACGTGTCGCGGCGAGTCTGGCAGGCAAGTACTTCGGTGCGCTCTTCCTGCCTCGGGTCGGGATGGAAGTCTTGCTCGGGTGCCTGTCTGGCGATCCGGACCGTCTGGTCATCATCGGGGTTTTGAGCAACGGCGCAAACCCGCCTGCGACTTTCACGCATACCGGCGCGCTACCCGGCAACCGCTACGTGTCCGGGATCAAAACCAAGGAAATCAACGGCGATCGGTACAACCAGCTTCGCCTGGACGATACGCCATCGCAAATCTCGGCGCAGTTGGCGAGCGAACACGCGCATACCCAATTGAATCTGGGGTACCTGACGCAGCCCCGGAAAGACGGACACGGAAGCGATCGGGGCGAAGGTGCGGAACTGCGCACCGACGCCGCCGCGGCGTTGCGCGCCGCCCAGGGCATTCTATTGTCGACCTATGCGCGCACACGCGCGACCGGTGGTCAGATCGATCGCGACGAGCTGATTCACTTGCTCGACCAGTGCGCCGAACTGTTCAAATCGCTCGGCGACTATGCCGGCCAGCATGGCGGACAGTCCGCCGATACCGTCGGCCAGGACAAGATCGCCGATGCGTTCCGCAACTGGACACCCGGCAGCGCGGAATCCGGTGCAGCCGGTGACGCATCCGCATTGCTGGCGTTCGGCGCGCAGGCAGGATCGCTGCATGTCACCCCCAAAACGCATGTCATGTATGCGGGCGAGAACATCGATCAGATCGCACGGCAGCACGTGCAACTCGCCAGCGGCGAGCGCATCAGTCTGCATGGCGGTCATGGCATCGCGATGTTCGCGCATAGCGACGGCGTGTCGGCAATCGCGAATCAGGGGAAGGTGACGATCCAGTCGCAGAACGACGACACGCAGGTGGATTCGGCGAAGAACATCCAGTTGACTGCGGCGGGCGGCACGCTTGCCGGCATGGCAAACGATCAGGTGGTTCTCGTCACATCGGGCGGCGCGTATCTCAAGCTTGACGGCGGCAACATCGAACTTGGCTGCCCCGGCATCTTCACCGTGAAGTCGGCGGGCCATGCGTGGGATGGTCCGGCCAGCATGAACGCCGATATGCCGAAGTTCGACAAAGCCCCGCTTGGCCGCGTGCCGAAACTCGTTCGCGCGACCGATGGCGATGCGGTGGCGGGCTTCGACGGGCAAATTCAGAAGGCGTCCGGGGCACTGTCGAACCTCACGACCGACACGGCCGGCGAACTGCCGGCGGTCCATGCCGACCAGTTCGAGAAGCTGGCGGTGCAGTTCATCAAGAAAAACGTTTAAAACGATGGCCGCCTCGATTCTCGATCCCCGACCGGTAGCGGACGCGCGCACCGACGAGCCCGCCGCAAAGGCCGACGCGCCCGACACGGCTGCATCGCGTTCCGAATCGCCGCCTATCGTCGTCGGCCGAACCGAAGGGCCGATGTTGTTCGACAAGAACAACCGGCTTGTCTGCGTCAAGCAACTTCCGTTGCCTGGGGTCGTCATCTTCGTCCACGGTGTCAACTCTGAGGGCGAATGGTTCGAAGCGTCCGAAGAAGGACTGTGCGAAGGCCTGAATCGACGACTCGGGCGCCTGGACGATCAGATGAAGTATCAAGGCGTCGATGCCGGACAGTTGACGCCCGCGAAGTACACCGAAGGCGTGACGCCGGACGGGTTTCTGAACCCGCAGCTTTGGGCGGGAACCTATGTCAAACCCGATCCGTCGTTCTCACCCGTCATCCATTTCCGGTGGGGCTACAAGGCGACACTGGAAGAGCTGAAGGAATACGGCGACAAGATCTTTCTGAACGAGAAGGACTATTGGGGCGGCGGTCCGTTCACCAACGGCTGTTCGAGCCTGCCCGATCTTTGGCACGGCGGCCTCGACGACCGGGCATTCGGATGGACGTCCGTGCAGGGTATCAACCCGACCAACCGGCCACTATATCGCGCGCCGCCGCGTGCGTATGGCGTGCTTGCCGCGTTGCGGCTCGCCAGGTTGATCGAGTCGATCCGCAAGATGCAGGCCAATGTACCGATCACGGTTGTGTGTCACAGCCAAGGGAATATCGTCGGCCTCACAGGCGCGTTCTTTGGTGATGCGTTACCGGAAGTCGAAGATCCTTGGGGGCGTAAGGGACGGTGCGTTGCGGACGCCTACGTGCTGGCGAATGCCCCGTACAGTTTCGCTCAGGGCGAAGGTCAGCAAAAATCCAGCATATTCATGGACACGTGGTCACAGCGCGGAACGAAGGACGACAAGGGCAATCGCGGACGACAGACTTACGCGGCACGCACGCAGACGTTCGGAAAATTCCTGTCGATCATCGGCGCCCGCGCCGCATACGAGCCGTCGCCCGACAAGGTCGATGAAGACATGGCAAATGACCGCGTATCGCCGACGAGCAACAAGTCCTATGCCGCGCAGGATGACCGCGCGCGTCACGGCCTGAACGGTTCGACGTACGGGCGCGTCACGTCGTATTGCTGTCCGCACGATCAGGTGATCTCGGCCGTAACTGTGCAGGGTATCGGCTGGCGCGGTATCGGCAAGCACGAACTCGACGACATCCGCGTATCCGGCGTCCTGACGCAGCGCGTGTTCGCGTCCGGCTTCGATGTCGGCGTGCAGAAACCTTATCGATATTGGGAAGACGACTGGCGGCATGGCGAGAAAGGGACGACATCGGGCTTCTGGTATCCCCCGTCGCCGCCGGCAAAATTCGGTCTGATCGGTGCGCTCAAAGGAAACGAATCCATCTTCGGGATGATGGGGACATTGATCACTGCGCCGGTCATGTATGCGGCGACCGCTGCGACTTCCGCACTAAAGATGTTTCGTGTGAACGAAGATCCGCCGAAGGGGTGGACGATCGTTGCGGATGCACCTGCATTGGACGAAACATTTCCGCCGAAGGCGCTGCGGTTCGGCAAGCCGGTCGAAACGCGGGACGGCGACGCAGTAAGCGACTTCAACGAAGGTAACGATCCGCCGTCCGCATGGCGCGATGCGAGCAAGAGCGATGTGGACAAACAGGCAGATGACCCTTATGACCAGTACAAGGCGAAGAACAAGGACGGCGACGCCCAGGGGACGGCCGAGAGTGAAGCCGGGCAGCGTTACGAGGACCGTGCACTGATGCGGATGGAGGCGCGCCGAACGTTGAACACCGAGTGGGTCGACGGTGACGGTCATGTTATCGGAGAGGATGGGAAAAGTGATTTACCTGACGGCTACAAGGACTGGCGAGACAAGCAGATCACGGATTGGCTGGATCATGGCCAGACCAATAGCCCGACGAACCACTCAACGACGATGACCAACCCGGACCATGCGAGAAAGGCGCTTGCTTATGATGTGGCGATTGGCCCGTGTTACCTGACGTCCGATCAACTCTACGACCTGCGTATTGAGGCCGATTGGCGCATGGGTGACGGCATAGAACGAGACAGTCCGAACAAAAAATATTCGGATTACTTTTCGTCCGGAAAAATTGATGACTTGCCAATGCACAAATGGGCGAACGCCGAAGGTAGTGAAGCTAACATGCCCGACAAGATCATGGATGAACGCGAAGGCCAGATCTATCTGAAAGCCGGGAGTGTGATATGAAGGCACTGATCGCTACATGGCCGCGTCGTGTTTTCCTCACCATCACGATATGGCTGATCGCCACCTTGCTGATGCTCATGCTGGTGGCGCATTTAGATGAACCGCATCCAGCATTGCTGGAAACTGGAGACTGGATGAAACGACTTGTCATCGTGCCCGGCTTGGCGGCACTCATGGTGTTTCTATTCACCACGGCTATGACGCGTCCAACGCAAGCTGCTCACCCCACGGAGCCGGCAGGGAATGCCGCGTCAGCAGCCAACGAACCGGCAAAGCCATTGGTTGCGCAGGTTGTTGGCCTGATTTGGCTGAATCCGTTGCAACGCATGGACTACTCGACCGAATGGCAATTATTGTGGACGCAAGGGCTTGCCACACCAAACAAGAACGACGACATGGTGCGCACGGATCCGAAATCATTCGCCACGCTGCAATCAGTCGCAGGTGTTGCCTATGGAAATCGTGGGAAAGAGACGTTTTACGGTTTCTATACCAAGTACATCGATAAGTTTCTCTTGTTGATGCGCACGCGTTATGCAGCGAATGCACAATACTTCTATACGGTAAAGTCCGAGAATCAGAAGGATTGGCGTGAACTTGGCGGCCAGCACATTGAACTTGCAGTTCCGAAGCGACTTGAGCCGCGTGAAGCTCAGGAGTGGTTGCGGAAACGCATGATGAGTTTCTTTGAAATCGGCCCGCCGTCCCCCAAGACTCTGTGGAGCCGCGACACGCCCCCTGACGTGCAGGTCACGCAAGGTGGCGCAAACGCCGGCTTCACATCGCTGAACAGGGCATTGAGCTACCTACAGGCCAACCCCGACAAGAGCGTGTGGGTGATGAATTGGGACGCACCGAATTTCCCGCCGACCGATGCGCAGATCAACGAAAACCTCGTTGTGCTGTTCCTCGCCGGCCCGACCTTCAACACCGAGCGCGAACCGCTCGCATGGATCGGCAAGGCCGCGACCGGCAACACCGACGAGTTTTCGCAGAAGGTCGGCACGACACGAACGGTGCAAGCGTGGAAGGCGACCATCGATCAAGCGGCACAAAACGCAGGGATTGCGGTCCCGGATATCAAGTACATCGTTCACGATGCGGGTGCCGGTAGCGATGCGGCGTCGAAGCGCCTTGTCGGCCTGTCGCAGTCGCTTACCGAAGTCCTGCCCGAATACGACCACCAGAAGCAGACGTTCAACACGGCGGCGCTGCTCGGCGACATGGGAACCGGTAGCGCATTGACCGACGTTGCGCTGGCCATCGGCCGCGTCAATCACTACGGCGGCAACGCACTGGTCGCCGGCACGACCGACCCGGCGCATCCCGTCGCCGTCGTGGTGATGCCGCCATCGAAACTCACGACGATCGATCCGGACAAGGACTGGTTCCGCGCGCGCGGCGGGAACAACGCCTATCTGCCGTGGTGGGGCCGTCGTCACGACACGAACTACGGAACGCAGGGCTATTCGTGGTGATGCAAACCGACGCGGCAGCGCGTTTCGAGCGAACGCGGCCACCGCGACAAGTCATTCAGGAGATTGGTTATATGCGAGGAATTATTCGAGTAGGCGACGTACACACCCACGGCGGCCGGGTCGAGTCCGGAGCCGGAAGGAGCAAGGTAATGGGACGCGCGGTCGCCCGCATTGGCGACGCGTGTTCATGTCCGATTCACGGAACCGGCGTGATTGCCGAAGGTGACATGGCGTTTGATGTCGAAGGCAGCGCCGCCGCATTCGACGGCCACAAGACTTCCTGCGGCGCGGCGTTGATTTCTTCCCTGCAAACTTCCGGGCGTGTCTGAATGCGGCAAAGCCGACGCATGAGCGCCGAACAGTTCCGACTGTTGAAGCTCCAAGATACCCGGATCAAGCCCATCAACCATTGGGCGTTGTTTGAAATCTTCGTGAAGGGCCGGTCACAGCGTGCGCTTGCCGCCGAACTCGGCATGACGTGTTCCGCCATGTCGCAACTTGTGCGGAAGGCCTGGCAAAGGTATCTGGAGCTGCCGGGCAACGATACGCGCCTGACCACACTGACGATTACGATCCCGGCAAAGTACGAAAGCGCATTGCATGCATGGGTTCGGGACGCTCACCGACTGGCCAAGCCATCCGATCCACAGTAACGACTTGATCGAACCCGTGGAACAGTAGCGACCGCCCCCGAATACGAAACGACGCGGGAAGGCACCGCTCGCCCATCGTTTCACGGCAACCCGGCGATGGGGGCACGTCGCGCACGGCTCCGCCCACCAAGAAACAAATTCCACCATTCCACATTAAAAGAAAACGTTATTCCATATCAAGCTGGATCACCGACCTATTTTGGATCCATTTTCCCTCCTGTCCCCCGTATCATTTCTCCCATTCAGAATCAGCAAGAAACGGACATGAGCGACACCACCACGCTGCACTACCTCGACTACGCGGCGACGACGCCCGCGGATCCCCGCGTGATCGAAGCGATGACGGCCTGCCTCGGCTTCGACGGCATCTTCGGCAATCCCGCATCGAGCTCGCATGCCGCCGGCCGGCTGGCGCGGGAACAGGTCGAGCGCGCACGCGCGCAAGTCGCCGCGCTGATCGGCGCGGACGCCGACGAGATCGTCTGGACGTCGGGCGCCACCGAATCGAACAACCTCGCGCTGAAGGGTTATGCGGACACCGCGACCGACAAGCGCCACCTGATCACGAGCCGCCTCGAGCACAAGGCCATTCTCGATACGATGGCGAACCTGTCGAAGCGCGGGATGTCGGTCAGCTTCCTGACGCCCACGCACGACGGCGAAATCACCGCCGACGCGGTCGCCGCGGCGATCGGCCCCGATACCGGCCTGGTGTCGCTGATGCTCGTGAACAACGAGATCGGCACGCTGACCGACATCGCCGCGATCGCGCGGATCGTGCACGCCGCGGGCGCGCTGCTCCACGTCGACGCCGCGCAAGCGCTCGGCAAGACGCCGATCGACGTGCGTGCGCTCGGCATCGACATGATGTCGATGTCCGCGCACAAGGTTTACGGCCCCAAGGGCATCGGCGCGCTGTTCGTGCGCCGCGACATCGCCGACCGGATCGCCCCGCAGATTCATGGCGGCGGACACGAGCGCGGGCTGCGCTCGGGCACGCTCGCGACGCATCAGATCGTCGGCATGGGTGTCGCGTGCGAACTCGCCGCCGAAAAACTCGACGGCGAAGCCATGCGGATTGCTGCGCTCGGCACACGCCTGACGGACGCGCTGTTCGCGCTCGGCGATGTCACGCAGAACGCCGCTGCTGCGCGCCGCATCCCGCACACGTTGAGTCTGACGGTGAATGCGCCCGGCTTTTTCCCGTTCGTGCTCGGCGAAGCGCTCGCCGTGTCGTCTACATCCGCATGCAACTCGACCAGCGGTGCACCGTCGCACGTGCTGACCGCGATCGGCCTCGATGCGGAAACTGCCGGCCGCACCGTGCGCGTGAGCTTCGGTCGCTTTACGACGGAGCAGGACGTCGATTTCGCGATCGCCTGTTTCCGGAAAGCGATCGAGCAATGTCGGGCGACGGCTGCGAACGGGTTTTCCGCTTCGCGGCAGATCACGCCGGCCGATCTGAAGGCGATCCGGAATGCGGGCTTCCGCTCGGTCATCTGCAACCGCCCGGACGGCGAAGGCGACGATCAGCCTGCGTTCGACGAGATCGCTGCAGCTGCCCGCGAACTGGGCCTCGAAGCGCGCTACCTGCCGGTCGAGCGCGATCATATCGGCGACGCGGAAGTCGATGCGTTCGGTGCGTTGGTCGATTCGCTGCAAAAGCCGGTGCTCGCGTATTGTCGAAGCGGGAGCCGCTCCGGCATGCTGTGGAATCGTTTGTCGAGCCGGCGTACGGCCTGACGCGGAACACTGCCCGAACACGCCGCCGCACCACCCGCCTTCGCACGCAAAGAATGCCGATGCATTGAGACGTCGCCGGGTGGTGACGCAGGCCAACCAATCAAGCCTCGGTCACCCGGCTGAGGACTGCCTTTGCATGACCCGCCGGCAATCCTGTCGCGCGCGCCCCTATTCGCCGCCGCCCCCATCGCCATTCACCGGCGAATAAATCGCCAGCTTCAACGCGGGATCGTCGTTCGCCTGAAACGTCGCGTATTCGTAACGCTGCGTGCCGCGTTGCGCATGCACGAGCACCTTCTGGCCCGACGCCCCGCTGCGCACGTCGTGCGCATCCCACCATTTCGCGAACTCGTCGCTGCTCGCGCGCAGGCGCTCCACCAGCGCAATGAACGCCGGATCGTTCGCATGGAGATCATGGTTCGTGCGAAACAGCGCGATCATCCGGCGCGCTTCGTCGGCCCAACTCCCGGCGAAGAGCCGACGCGCGTGCGGCTCGACGAACATGTAGACCAGGATATTGCGGTCGGCTTCCGCGAGCCGATCGAAGCCGAGCAGGTCGGCCGCGGCGGCATTCCACGCGAGGATGTCCCAGCGCCGCCCGGTCACGTACGCAGGCAGGTGAAGATTCGCGACGAGCTGCGCGACGGTGGGCGGCACGCACTCCGGCACGAACGCACGCGACGTATCGCGCCGCGCGAGCGCGCGCAGATGGGCAGCCTCGGCCTTGTCCAGCCGCAATGCGCGTGCCAGCGCGTCGAGCGTCGCGTCCGACGGGCTGACGTCGCGCCCCTGCTCCAGCCGCACATACCAGTCGACGCCGATGCCCGCCAGTTCCGCGACTTCCTCTCGCCGCAGGCCGGGCGTGCGCCGGCGCGGGCCGTCGTGCAGGCCGACGGCATCCGGCCGCAGCTTCTTGCGCCGCGAGCGCAGAAAATCGCCGAACGGGGTTCGCGTCGTAACGGTCATCGGGGTCGCTCCGTGCAGGGTGGTATCGGTCGATCCTGGGCTCGTGCCGGGCCTTGTTGCGGATTCTAAGCCTGCCAGAATCGGCGCGTCCCCCACCCTCTGGAACAGTCATGAAAGCTGCGATTCTGAAGTCGCTCGGCATGCCGCTCGCGATCGAGACGATGCCGGATCCCGTGCTCGGCACCGGCGAGGTCATCGTGGATGTCGTTGCTGCACCGGTGCTGTCCTATGCACGGGAAGTGTTCAGCGGCGAGCGCCGGTATCCGATCGAACTGCCGATGGTGCCCGGCTGCGGCGCAATCGGCCGTGTCAGGCAAACCGGCCCCGACGCGACGAGGTTGCAGCCGGGCGACTGGGTGTTCTGCGATCCGACCGTGCGCGCGCGCGACGATGCGCTGATGCCCGATATCGTGCTGCAGGGCTGGAGCGCGCGCGGCGAAGGCGGCAAGCAATTGCAGCGCCATTTCCACGACGGCCCGTTTGCCGAACGACTGCGGGTGCCGACCGAGAACGCCGTGCGCATCGGCGACATCCCGCCGGCCGACGCCGCACGCTGGTGCGCGCTCAATACGCTGCTCGTGCCGTACGGCGGGCTGCTCGCGTCCGATCTGCGCGCGGGCGAAATCGTGCTCGTCAGCGGCGCAACCGGCAACTTCGGCAGCGCAGGCATCGCGGTGGCACTGGCGATGGGCGCGCGGTGCGTGGTCGCGCCCGGCCGCAATGCGCGCACGCTCGCGGATCTCGAACGCCGCTTCGGCGAACGCGTGCGCACCGTCGCGCTGACCGGCGACGAAGCCGCGGATCGCGCACGCATGCAGCAGGCGGCGCCGGGGCCGATCGACTGCGTGATCGACCTGATGCCGCCGTCGGTGCCCGCGACGACGGTGCGTGCCGCAGTGATGGCGGTGCGCCCGTATGGGCGCGTGGTGCTGATGGGCGGCGTCGGCATGCTCGGCGGTGCAGGGCTCGAACTGCCGTATCCGTGGATCATGCGCAACGACATCACGCTGCGCGGCAAGTGGATGTGCCCGACGGAAGCCGTGACGCTGATGACGGGGCTCGTCCGCGGCGGGCTGCTCGACCTCGGGCATTTCGACGTGACGGTGTTCGCGCTCGACGATGCGAACGAAGCGGTCGCGCATGCGGCGGCGAACGGCGGGCCGTTCAGGATGACCGTGATCGCGCCATAGCCTCGACGCACGGCATTCGTGAGTGCCGGGTGCCGACGCACACTCCGCGCCAGCACCCGGCCGTCAGGCCATACACCGCTACATCACTCGTCCTGCTGTTCCTGCTGCGCCTGCACCTGCCGCTGCTGGATGAACTGCCGTACATCGCTCATCGTCACGCGGCCCGTGTGCTTCGCATCGATCTCGTCGAAGTGCTTCGACACGAAACCGAGCCCGCTGCTCTGCGCCTGCGCCTTCGTCACGGCCGCGCCGTTGCTCAGCACCGTATTGGCGCCGAGCCTCGCGTCGACACGCCGCTGCGCCTGCTGCTGCAGCGTCGTGCCGGTCGACGGCAACACCGGCGCCGCACGCGTGGCAGGAAAGAACGGACCGTCGACACCGCGCCCGCCATGCGGCAGCTTCACCGGCGCCACCGCCTGCGGCGGCAATGCGTAGGCGCTGCTCATCGCGGCACCGAGGACGATCAACGCAGACGTACGCCGAATCAATTTGATTAGGGACATGATCACTCGCATTCAATGGATGAATAGAGGGTTCCTTTGACAAGGAGTCCGTCGCTCAAGGGGCCGCCGCCAGCGTCGTCGCGGCCGTCGCGCCCGGGACGCTGCCGGTCGGCACGCTGGGCGGGTTCTCGTCCGGCCACGGCGGCGGCAGCGTATGCAGCGTCAGCGCCGTCGGAATCCGCTTGCCGCGATAGAACGTCGTCAGGTCTCGCTTCATCTGCGGGCGCGCGACATCGTCCAGATACGTCATGTGACCGCCCTGGAAGAAGTTCACCTGCAGCTTCGGGTTCAGCCCCTTCACCGTCTGCAGCCGCGCGAGTTGCTTCTCGGTGTTGAAGAACGGCGTCGCGAGATCGTGGAAGCCATTCTCCGCGAGCACGCGAAGCTTCGGGTTGAGCTGCAGCGCACCGAGCAGATCGGGGATCGTGTCGGGCATCGGCTGGCCGTCGTGCGAGAAGTCCCATACGCCGATGATGTTGTCGTTCAGCGGCAGGTAGGTCGCATTCGGCGCGGTATAGCCGAGGTAGTCCGGCATCTGCGTCGCGAGCGCGTTCGTGAACGGCTGCGAGATCAGGATGTCGGACGGGTCGCCGTCGGTTTGCAGACGCGGATCGGAGTTCGGCAGCGACACGCGTCCGTCATAGCGGCCGACCGTCGTTCCGGGCAGCAGGCTCGTGCCGAACGGGTTCGCATTGAAGTAGCCGCGCAGCGCCTGTTGCGTCAGGCTCGACGGGATCGACCACAGCTGGAGCGTCGCATCGCTCGGGAACACCGGCGTGCCGAGCGCATCCGGAATGCCGAGCTGGCTCAACACCCACGACTGCGAATACTTCTGCAGCTGGTTGTAGATCAGCGTCGTGAACAGTTCCGTCTGCAGTGCGTACAAAGCCTGGTTCACCGGCGCCGGCGAGACCTGGTTGAAGTACGCCGCGACCGCCGCGTAACCTGGCAGATAACCTGCCACCGTATCGGTTTCGAGCAGCAGCCCTTCCGTCGACTGCGTGATCGCCACCGCTTCCACTGCATCCGCGAAGTAGTTCAGGATTGCCGACTGCAGCACGATGCCCGTCAGGTGCACGCCGGCCGATTCGAGCGCGAGCGCCAGCATGTCGGTGCGCGGCGTGCCGTACGATTCGCCGTACAGGTAGATCGGCGAGCTGCCGCGGCTGTTGACGTTCAGGTAGCGCTGGATGAAGTCGCGCATGATGTTCACGTCCGCATCGGAACCCCAGTACTTCTGGTTGGTGTTCGGCAACACGGCTTCCGACAGCCCGGTTCCCGGCGGGTCGATGAACACGAGGTCGGTGGTGTCGATCAGGCTTTCCGCGTTGTCGACGAGCGGATAGTTCGGCCAGTTGCTGCCGAACAGCGGATCGGGCGTGGCGACGCGGGTCGGCGCGAACGAGCCGAGACGCAGCCAGATCGACGACGAGCCGGGGCCGCCGTTATACACGAACGTGACGGGCCGCGGCTTGCCGTTCGTGCTCGGCGCGGTGTACGCGACATACGACATCGACGCTTCCGCATTGCCGTTCGCGTCCTGCGCGGTCAGGTGGCCGGTGGTGGTCGTGTAGTTGATGGTCGTGCCGCCGGACTTCCACTGGTAATGCATGACCGCCGCTTTCTCGGACACTTGCGCGGCGGCGAGGCCGTCGGTCGCATTCATCGAATACGCGACCTGATCGACGTAAGGCTGGTTGGCCGCCGGCGCCTGGCTGGCGGCCGCTTGCACGCTGGCCTGCTGGCTGGCGGTCGCCTGCGCGAGGCTCGACGCGCCGACGGACGACGAATCGTCGCCGCCGCATGCCGCGAGCGCCAGTGTCATGACGGTCAATGCGCCTAGCCCGGCCAATCGGCCGTGACGACCACGGCGACCTTGGCGGCTGCCGGTACAGCTCCTGTCTGGTTTCATCTCTGCCCTTTGATTTGGTTCGGATACCGCTTCACAAAGGCCGCCTTCGCCGGCGAGACGCGCAGCAACACCCGCCACTCGCGCAAAAGGCGGTTGGGATCGGACTGCTTCAAGAGACTGAACGTGATACAGACACAGCAAACTGCCGGCGAGAATCGTGCTTGAACCGCCCCCTGCAGTTTGGACTTCTTTTCTGATTACCGAAATTTACGACATCGACAAAATAGGCGGTGCTGCGCCGCGTTGTCAAAGATCATTCCGATATTAAAAATCCCGTAATGATGCGAACGGCGGCCAGTGTCTGGAATTTGAAAGAAAACGGGATTATTCGTGCGAGGTGCGCCTTGTCGGCAAGGCTTCGCCGAATATTTTACTTTTCTCGCACAACGCAGAAGCGCCTTCTGTATTGACGAAGCGCTTCAAAGTTAGCCTTCAGATCGACAGGATTTTTCTTTCATTTTTATTATCACCAATCGATTAAAGCGGCGTAGCTTCATGCATACGTGATTCGATGACTCTATTCACTTCTACAATTTTTCAATCCGCGGGGCTTATGCGCGCCTCGCCATCCACAAAATACCGATTCCGCTAATTCGCCTCGGTTGCAGTGGAATTATTTACCCGATATCCGACCGGATTTTCCGCGGTGCGAGCGGCGCGCGATACACACGCGCCGTCGCCCGCCACAAACAATCAACCCGCGATCAACGCCCGCCGCCCGGCAGCGCGATATCGATCAGCACCGGATCGTGATCCGACGACCGATACGCATCCGGCGCGTAGTACGTCTTCTGCTGCTCGGCCGACTTGTACGCCATCGTGTATTGCAGCGCGAGCGGCTCGTCCGCGTTGATGTGCCATTCGTGCACGGCCTTCACGTGCGACGCGAGCGGCAGCGTCGCGAGCGCGTGATCGAGATAACCGGCCTCGCCGTTGTACACGTAGCTGTACGCGTTCGCGCCGATCCAGCGCGCGACGAGGTTGCGGTAGCCGCGCGATTCGAGCGCGCGGATCGGGTCTTCATGCGTATAGCTGTTGAAGTCGCCGATCAGCAGCACGCCCTGGCCCGCGACACCGGTCGGCGTGCCGGCGAGCCAGTCGGCAACCTTCGCCGCCGCACGCGTGCGCGTCGGGTTCCAGCAGCCCTGGCCGTCGCCCTGGTCGAGATCGTCGTTCGCGGCGTCCGGGCAGTTCTTCGACTTCAGGTGGTTCACCGCGACCGTCAGCGCCTGCTTGCCGCCGATACGGCGGAACGACTGCGCGAGCGGCTGGCGGTTCTTGTCGTCGATCGCGAGCGTGGCCGCGCGGC
Organism: Burkholderia pyrrocinia; assembly: GCF_022809715.1. NCBI lineage: Bacteria > Pseudomonadati > Pseudomonadota > Betaproteobacteria > Burkholderiales > Burkholderiaceae > Burkholderia > Burkholderia pyrrocinia. The sequence goes on along the minus strand of NZ_CP094460.1, from coordinate 2,568,809 downwards.
CGACCGGCTCGACCTTGCGGCTGTCGTAGATCATCGCGACCGCGATCGCGTCGCCGCCGAGGCGCGACGTGCCCGGATCGACGACGCGCCAGGTGTCGCCGAGCTTCGCCGCGAGCTGGCGCACCGCGCTCAGTTCGCCGTAGCCGTTGTTCTGGATTTCCATCAGGCCGATCACGTCGGCGTCGAGCGCCTTCAGCGCGCTGACGATCTTCGCTTCCTGACGCTGGAATTCCTGGTAGTTCTTCGCGCCGCGGTTGTTCGGATCGTCGAAGCCGCCGCCGAGACCGTTGCCGTTGAAGTAGTTGAGGACGTTGAACGACGCGACGCGCAGGTTCGATTTCGGATCGCGCGCGGGCGCGTTGGTGCGCGGGTTCGTGCGTGCGTCGAACGCCGGCACCGCCGCGCCGGGCAGCGGCTGCACGCGCCACGCGCCGTAACGCACTTCGAGCACGCCTTCGACGTCGCGCACCGTGTAGCCCGCGCGCAGCGTGTTCGCAGCCGACAGGCCCGGCGCCGGATACGGCACGGTCGCGGGGTTCTGCTTGTTCGAGCCGTCGTCGAGAACCAGCCGGTTGCGTGCGTTCGCATCGATCTGCGTCTGCGCCTGCGCGGGCGGCACGACGCTCGTCGGCGTGCGCAGGCGGCCGTTGCTGAGCAACACGCTGCCGTAGCGGCCGAGTTCGTAGTTGTCGGTGACGTTCAGCGTCTGCGGCAGGCGCACGAGCATCCCTTCATACGCGGCGAATGCGTTCGGGCTGTCCACCGGCAGCGTGAGCGTCGCGGGCGTGACGGTCTGGCCGTTCGCGCACACCGCGATCGCACCCGACTGCGTGAGCTGCGTCTGCCCGTATTTCTCCTCGACCTTGCCCGTCACGTGCACGAGATCGCCGGCCTTCGCACGCACTTTCGGCGCATAGACGAACAAGCCTTCTGACACGCCCGGCTGGTTGCGGCGCTGCGCGTCGGCCTGCTGGACGAAGAAGCCGCCGAAGCCGTCGGTGCCGCCGAAATCGGCGGTGACGACGGCTTCGATCGACACGTTCTGGCCGGCGAGCGGCGACGGCGCGCCCGGCCCCTGGATATCGGCGATCGGCGTCGCGCTGCCGCCGCAGTTCGGGCTGACGGGCGCGGCGGTGGCGGCGAGCGCCGGCGCGGCGAGCGTGGGCAGAAGCAATAACGGGGCAAACAGGCGGATTGTCGAGCGCATGGCGGGGAATCCCGGTTGTGAGGGTGGCGAAAGCTTAGCGGCGCTCAATGACAGTTTTTGGTAATCGGCAGACAGGCCGATGTAATTTCCGTCATCGCGCTGCGATCACAACCAGCCGCACGGGTTGTGCCGGAAAACGCAGGGGGGATCGTCCGACAAAAATCCGCCGTCCGCGTGACGATTCCCCTGCGTGACCTGCAGCACCGCACCGCCGCGCTAGACCGTCCCCGGCAACGCACTCGATACGAGCACGGCCGCCACCATCAGCACGCCGGCCAGCACCACCGCCTCGATCCGCAACACCGCGCCGAACCGGCGCAACGGGCCGGCCGGCATCGCGGCGGCCGGGTCCTTCAGCGCGGCCAGCAGCTTCGGCATCCCGAAGAACCGGTTGTGTCCGCCGAGCGCCGCTGCAATCAGCACGAGCGCGAGCTTCAGCAGCAGGATCTGTCCGTACGTCGACGCGAGCAGGTTGGCGGGCGTATCGACACCGCGCCATCCGTTGTACGCGCCAGTCGCGAACAGCACGATCAACGCATAGGTCGACGCATCGGAAAGCGACTGCACGAACGACGCGCCGGTCGCGCGTTCGCCCGCAGGCATGCCAACGAGTCGCGGCATCACGCCGAACGCCGTCACGAGCACGAGCCCGACCCACGCGCTGATCGCCAGCAGATGCAGCCAGTCGACCCACACCGGCACGCTGAACAGCCCCGCGTCGACCGGATGGCCGCCGTTGCTGCGCGCGAGCGCGACGCATGCGAGCGCGGCCCACATCGCGAACGGAAAGCGTGTGTCGTTCGCATGCCTGACGAACGACAGCAGCACGACGGCGACCATGAACACGGCACCGGCCAGCCACGCATGGCCGAAGCCGGTGCCCACGAGCATCGCGCGGACGGACGGCCCGGCGTCGAGCATCGACACTTCGCTCATCAGCGCGCAATGCGCCCAGAACGCGGTGATGCTCGCGAGCAGCGACGCGACCGACGCAATGCGCAGCGTCGCGACGAGACGCCGCCCGATGCCGTGCTGCCACGCCGACACACCGCGCGCGAGCCAGTGGCTGCCGAGCAGCGCGCCGACGATCACCGCGAACCCGGCGTTCTGGATCGCCACCGATACGAGCCGCAGCAGGCCGACGAAGCCCTCGTTCACCCTTTCACCTTGAACGTATAGGTGCCCTTGGTGCGATGCGCGTCGGCCGTCATCGCCGCCCACTGCACCGTGTACGCGCCCGGCGCGAGCTTCGGCATCGCGACGGTCATCACGCGCGGGTTCGACGCATCGACCTTCGCCTTTTCCTGCGTGACGGCGTTGCCGTTCGCGTCCGACACCTTCACCGAACTGAACGTCGGTTCGAGGTCTTCGTTGAACGTAAGCCGCAACGTGTCGGGCGCCGTGTCGACGGTACTGCCTGTCGCCGGTGCTGCGCTTTCCAGCTTGCCGTGCGCCGATGCCGCGACCGGCGCGGCCGCGAGAATCGCGCCGGCCGCGGCGAAGGCGGCCAGCCGCGTAAGAGTCGTGATCTTCATGTTCATGCCCGGCGTCACGGCTTCTTCAGTTCGACGACGGTCAGCGCGCCGCCCACGTCCTCGGCGACGAAGTCGATCTTGTCGCCCACCTTCACCTGCGACAGCATCGCAGGGTCCTTCACCTTGAACACCATCGTCATCGCGTCCATCCCGAGGTTGTCCAGCGGGCCGTGCTTGATCGTCAGCCTGCCCGCGGCCGTGTCGACCTTGCGGATCTCGCCGTGCGACATCCCGTGCTTCGCGTCGGCGCCCTGCATCGCGCCGCCGCTCATGTCCATGCCGGCCATGTCGCCGGCCGCATACGACGCGGCGGAAAATGCCAGCGCGCAACCCATTGCAATCGAAACCAGTCCCTTCTTCATCGTGCTTGCTCCCGAGTGAGTGAATCGAAACCGGCGGCCGCATCGGCACGGCCGCCGCGTGCTGCTACTGCTGCTCAGCCGTCCGGCAATTCGCCGGTGTATTCGTATGCGACGGTGCCCTTCGGATGCCGGAACCAGCCCGGGTCGCGATAGTCGTTGCGGCCGAGCCCCTGCCGCACCTTGAGCACCGTGAACATGCCGCCCATCTCCAGCGGCCCGAACGGGCCCGTGCCCGTCATCATCGGCAGCGTGTTGTCGGGCAGCGGCATCTCCATGTTGCCCATCGCGCCGCCCGTGCTGCCCATCGCCATGTAGTCCGGCACGAGCTTGCCGATCTTTTTCGCGAGATCCTTCTGCGGCACGCCGATCAGGTTCGGCACCTGGTGGCCCATCGCATTCATCGTGTGATGCGATTTGTGGCAATGGAACGCCCAGTCGCCCGGGCGATCGGCGGTGAACTCGATCGCGCGCATCTGGCCCACCGCGACATCGGCCGTCACTTCCGGCCAGCGCGCCGCCGGCGGAATCCAGCCGCCGTCGGTGCCCGCGACTTCGAAGCTGTAGCCGTGCAGGTGGATCGGATGGTTCGTCATCGTCAGGTTGCCGAAACGAATCCGCACGCGGTCGCCCGCGCGCACCGGCAGCGGATCGATGCCGGGGAACACGCGCGAGTTGAAGGTCCACATGTTGAAATCCGTCATCTCGTTCACGCGCGGCGTGTAGCTGCCCGGATCGATGTCGTACGCGGCGAGCAGGAACACGAAGTCGCGATCGACCGGCATCGTGCCGCGATCCTTCGGGTGCACGATGAACATGCCCATCATCCCCATCGCCATCTGCACCATCTCGTCGGCGTGCGGGTGATACATGAACGTGCCGTGCGATTCGAGCTGGAACTCGTAGACGAAGGTCTTGCCGGGCGGGATATGCGGCTGCGTGAGGCCGCCGACGCCGTCCATCCCGTTCGGCAGCCGCAGCCCGTGCCAGTGGATCGTCGTGTGCTCGGGCAGCCGGTTGGTCACGAAGATGCGGACCTTGTCGCCTTCGACGGCCTCGATCGTCGGGCCCGGCGACTGGCCGTTGTAGCCCCACAGGTTCGCGTTCATGCCGGGCGCCATCTCGCGCACGACGGGCTCGGCCGTCAGGTGGAATTCCTTCCAGCCGTTCTTCATCCGCCACGGCAGCGTCCAGCCGTTCAGCGTCGCGACGGGCGTGTACGGGCGGCCGTTCGGCGGCACGAGCGGCGGCTGCGTGGCGGTTTTCGCCATCGTGGGCGCTTCGGGCAGCGACGCGGCGCCGGCCTTGCTGACCATCGCGGCGCCCAGCAGCGCGGCGCCCGAGCCGCTGAGAAATTGTCGACGGGACACCATGTCAATGACCTTCAGGATGCGTTGCGGGCGCCGGTTGCGCCGCGGGTGAGGAAGCCGGCTGCGGCGCAGCGTCGGTTCCGGGTTCGGGTTCGGCGGCAGCCGCCGCGCGCGGTGCGGGGCCCGTAGTCGGCAGCCGGCCGCCGACGGCCATCTGCAGATCGGTTTCGGCGAGCCAGTAGTCCTTCAGCGAATCGATGTAGCCGTTCACCGCGCCGACCTGTTCGCGCGCATCGGTCAGCAGCTCGAACACGCTCGCGAGCATCCCGTTGTAGCGCAGCAGCAGTTCGTCCGAGATCGTCTTGCGCAGCGGCACGACTTCGTCTCGATAGTGCTTCGCGACGTCATAGCTCGTCACGTATGCCACGTAGGACTCGCGCACTTCGGAGCGCGCATCGATGGCCGTCTTCGCGAGCCGGTTCGCCGACTGCATGTAGACGGCCTCGGCCCGCGCGACCTTCGCGCCGCCCCAGTCGAACAGCGGAATCTCGACGCTGATCTCGTAACCGTGCTCGTGCCCCTTGCCGGTCTCGTAGTTGTTCACGTAGCCGAGATCGACCGCGTTGACGAAGCGCGTGGCCTTGCTGAGCCCGAGCGACGACGCGACGCCCTGCGTCTGCAGCTTCGCCGCCTGGATGTCGAGGCGGTTGCTCATCGCGAAGCGTTCGAGATCGGGCAGGTCCGGGCGCGCTTTCGGCAGGTCGGGCAAGCGGTCGGGCAGCGCGTACTGCGTGCGCTCGCCCCACAAGCCCATCGCGCGCGTGAGCTTTTCGCGCGCGGCCACGGCCTGCTGGCGCGCCTTCGCGTGCTGTGCGACCGCATCGGCATGGAACGCCTGTTCGCGCGCGTAGTCGAGCCGGCTGAAGTTGCCGGCCTGCCGCATGCGCTGTGCGAGTTCGGCGGCCGCGCTCGCCGCATCGCGCACTTGCTGCGCGTAGTTCGCGGCCTGCTCGGCGGCGACGGCCTCGACATACGCGCGGCGCGCGTCGGCCGCGACCTTCAGCATCGAATCGGCCGTTTCGAGCTTGGTCTGCTCGAAGCGGCGACGCTCGATGTTCGTTGCGAGCGGCATCGCCAGCAGCGCGAACACGTTCGCCGAGAACGTGCGGCCGAGCGTCAGCTCGCCGTCGCCGGCGCGCGTGCGGCTGAACGAGAAGCGCGGGTTCGGCAGCCGGCCTGCCTGCACGAGGTCGGCTTCCGACAGCCCTAGCTCCGCGTACGACGCCTGCAGGCCGCGGTTGTTCAGCAGCGCAACCTGAACCGCGTCGTCCATCGACAGCGGTTTCGCAAGCAATTCCGTGGTCCGCTTGTCGACGGCTTCGCGGTCGGCGTCGGTGCGGACGACGACGGCGTCTTTCCCGATCCGTTCCGACGCGGTGGACGACACGGCGCCAAAGCCGCCGTCCTTCGAAAACGTCGTGCAGCCCGCGAGGAACGCCAGCACGACCGCGGCCGCGCCGATCCTCGGCGATATCGTGAGGTGCTTCATCGCGCGGCCCCTCCGTGCGTCGAATGGGCGCCACCGTCGCCCGCCGGGTTGCCGGGCTTCGCGTCGGCGGTCGTGCGCCCCTTCGCGGGCCGCTCCAGTACGTCCCGGTTCAGTTGCTTCCAGCCCGGGCCTTCGTCGTCCCGATACGGCCGGTAGCCGTCGAACGCGGACGTCACGGCGACGTCCGGCACCGTCGCGGCGGCATCCGCCGGATCGGGAAACGGGGTTTGCGCAGGCGCGAGCGACGGCACGATGGCCGCCGCGCTCAACAGCGCCGCAGTGATCAATCGCATGAACAAGTCTCGTCGTAAGTCGTCCGGCGGACCGCGTACGGCCGCCAGCGTGGATTGCGGGTCGCGGCCGGTCGGCCGCGTGCAGGGACTAGACGGGAATCCGCCGAGGCGGCCGCTCGATGCCGCCGGTCAGGAACGACACGACGACGGCCGAAAGCGGATACGACGCGATCGCGATGCTGGCGTCCGCCGCAGCCGGCACCGCCGGCACACCCGACATGCCCGTGCCGAAGCAGCAGGACACACAGGCGGCACACGACGCCGCGTGGCTGTCGTGATCCCCATGGTTCCCCCGCGTGCCCGGTGCGGTCGACATCGTGTGCGGCGCCTCTTCCGCATGCGGCACCGCAGCGCCCGCGCACTGCATCGAAACGGTCGCGAACGACTGCATCGGCAGGCTCAGCGCCAGCAGCACGACGAGGATGAATTTGCGCCAGTACGACATGGAAACGGAATCAGGCAGGCAACGATCGGATCGGCCGGCGCAGCGCCGCGACGGCGCGCTCCGGGGACAACACGGCTGCAGCTTATCGCCGCCGCCGTGACGACGACATGGTCGAAACATGACGGGATTTTCATGAAACGCGGGCGGAGTGGCGAGTCAGCACTTCATGAAAATTCCGTCATCCGGCGGTCATCTTTCGCGCACGCACGGCGCCGTAAGCTCAGGCGTTACACTGACCGGCTGGAACCACGGACAGCCTGCCTCACCATGCGGATACTGATAGTCGAAGACGAACCCAAGATGGCGTCGTACCTCCGGAAGGGGCTGATGGAGGCGAGCTACACGGTCGACATCGCGGAGAACGGCAAGGACGGGCTGTTCCTCGCGCTGCACGAGGATTTCGATCTCGTCGTGCTCGACGTGATGCTGCCGGAGATGGACGGCTTCGAGGTGCTCCGGCGGCTGCGCGCGCAGAAGCAGACGCCCGTGCTGCTGCTCACGGCCCGCGAGGCGATCGAGGACAAGGTCACCGGCCTCGAACTGGGCGCCGACGACTACCTGCTCAAGCCGTTCGCGTATGCCGAGTTCCTCGCACGCATCCGCTCGCTGCTGCGGCGCGCACCGCGCAACGTGCGCGACATCCTGTATGTGGCCGATCTCGAAGTCGACCTGATCAAGCGCCGCGTGCGGCGCGCCGACAACCGCATCGACCTGACCGCACAGGAATTCGCGTTGCTGCAACTGCTCGCGGAACGCGAGGGCGAGGTGCTGACGCGCACCTTCATCACGTCGCAGATCTGGGACATGAATTTCGACAGCGACACGAACGTCGTCGATGCGGCGATCAAGCGGCTGCGCGCGAAGATCGACAACGCGTACGACAAGAAGCTGATCCACACGATCCGCGGCATGGGTTACGTGCTCGAGGATCGTTCGTGACCGCCAGCCCGGCTTCGTATTCGCTGCTGCGGCGCCTGACGCTCGCGTTCGCCGTCGTCGCCGCGCTCGTGTTCGCGCTGACCGGCGCGTACCTCTATCGTTCGTTGTCCGCCGAACTGACGCGGCGCGACGACATCGAGATCTCCGGCAAGCTCAACCAGTTCCTGCAGCTCGCGCACGCGAGCGGATCGACAGCCGCGCTGCGCGCCGATCCGGCCGTGTTCCATGAAGTTCTGCTGTCGCATCCGGGCGTCTATCTCGGCATCTACGACGGGCAGAACCGCCCGCTCGTCGAGCACACCGACGAAGCCGGCAACACGCTCGCCACGGTGATCGCCGCGCCGCATGCGTCCGGCGGAACCGGTAAAACCGGCGACCCGTTCACCTGCTCGCCGCCCGGCATCGGCACATCACGCTGCGTCTATGCGCGCGCCACGCTGCCGTCCGGCGAGGCAATCCAGGTCGCGCTCGCACGCACGGCGACGGATCGCCAGTCGCTGCTCGAAAGCTATCGCGTCGACATCTGGCTCGCGGCGGCCGTCGGCGCGCTACTGGTCGGCGCGCTCGGCTATGCGGTCGCGTCGCGCGGCCTGCGCCCGGTCGAGAGCCTCGGCCGGCAGACGTCGCTCATCGAGGCGCACAACCTGAACGCGCGCCTCGACGCGCGCGGCGGCCCGGTCGAGCTGCGCGAGCTCGCGACCTCGGTCAACCGGATGCTCGACCGCCTCGAACGCGCGTTCGTGCGGCTGTCGCAGTTCTCGTCCGATCTCGCGCACGACATGCGCACGCCGCTCGCCAACGTGATCAGCTCGTCGCAGATCACGCTGTCGCGCGCACGCACGACCGAAGAATACGAAGCGCTGATCGATTCGAATATCGAGGAATGCGAACGGCTGCAGCGGATGATCGAGAACATGCTGTTTCTCGCGCGCACCGACAATGCGCGGCAGCACCTGAAAACCGCCGAGCTCGACGCGGGCAGCGAATTGCGCCGGCTCGCGTCGTATTTCCAGGCACTGGCCGACGAGGCCGGCGTGCGCATCGACGTCCGCGGCGATGCGCCGGTCGTTGCGGACGCAACGCTGTTCCGGCGCGCCGTCAGCAACCTTGCATCGAACGCGCTCGAACATGCGGAAGCCGAGTCGACGATCGAGCTGGCCGTTTCCGTGCAGGCCGGTTACGCGGTCGTCGAGGTCACGAATCGCGGTGTCACGATTCCGCCCGAACAGGTCGACCGGATCTTCGAGCGCTTCTACCGCATCGATTCGTCGCGGCATGGTGCGGCGCGGAACGCGGGGCTCGGGCTCGCGATCGTCAAGTCGATCATGGAGCTGCATCGCGGCAAGGTCGAGGTCGTGAGCCGCGACGGACGCACGACGTTCGCGCTTTACTTTCCGCGCGGCACCGATAGTTAGTCAGGCAGTTCGCTGCCGGCTCGCGATCACCGGGCGTGCTCGGTGCCGAACGATCCGCGCAAGCGGACGAGCAACGCAATGGTCGCCGCGCTGAACACCGCCCCCGCGTAGAACGTCGCCGCGGCGCCCGCCCTGTCCCACAGGATGCCGGCGACGACACTCGATACGAGCGTCACGACGCCGCTGAGCAGGTTGAAAACGCCGAACGCCGTGCCTCTCAATTCGGACGGCGCGGCTTGCGCGACCATCGTGGCGAGCAACCCTTGCGTCATCCCCATATGGAGCCCCCACAGCGCCACGCCGACGAGTACGGTTCCCCAGTGCGTGCCGTGCGCGAGCACGAGGTCGGCTGCGATCAGCATGACGAGTCCGGCCACCATCAGCTTCGTGTGGCTCGTCGTGTCGGCGAGCTTGCCGAACGGATAGGCCGACAACGCGTACACGACGTTCATCGCCACCATCACGAGCGGAACGAGCGCGACGGGTACGCCGCTGCCCATCGCGCGCAGCACCAGGAAAGCCTCGCTGAAGCGGGCCAGCGCGAACACGGCACCGACCACGACGACCCACCAGTAACGCGCGCCGAGTTGCTTCACGACGTCGCGGCGGATCGGGTTGACGCGCTTGTCGCCCGGCGCGCGCGCCGGCTCGTCGATACCGAACGCGAGCAGCGCCACGGCCAGCATGCCCGGAATCACGGCCAGCCAGAACGCGAGGCGGAAGTCGTCGCGCCACATCAGCATGATGGCGACGGCCAGCAGCGGCCCGAGAAACGCACCCACCGTGTCAAGCGCCTGCCGCAGCCCGTACGCGGCGCCGCGCAGGTGGACCGGCGTGACGTCGGCCACGAGCGCATCGCGCGGCGCGCCGCGGATTCCCTTGCCGATCCGGTCGACGATCCGCGCCGTCACCACGACGCCGATCGTCGGCGCGATGGCGAACAGCGGCTTGCTGAGCGCGCCGAGCCCGTATCCGGCAACCGCCAGCCACTTGCGATTGCGCAGATAGTCGCTCAACGTGCCGGAGAACACCTTGACGACCGGCGCCGTCGCCTCGGCGATCCCCTCGATGACGCCGATCGCGGTCGCGCTCGCGCCGAGCCCCGCCATCAGGAACATCGGCAACAGGCTGTGGATGATTTCCGACGATACGTCCATCAACAGGCTGACGCAGCCCAGCACCCAGACGCTGCGCGGAATCTGACGAAGAATGCGGGTCGACGCTTCGGTCTGCATGGGTCGCTCTCGATTCGGGAATCCTGACACGGGATGCCACCGATACTACTGCGGGCCGGTGACACACACCACACGGACGCGTCGACGTTAATAGAAAGTCAGAGGCTTCGCTTGGTTTTCGGATCAGCCGCCCGGCCCGCCATTGTTGCGCGCGGCCGCCAGTAGCCCCCAAAAGCGGGTTCGTCATCAGGTTGAATTGAGTGGCGTATTTTGAGGGTTATACGACCTTTGAGCCATTCACTTCCGGTTCCATAATTTGCGCAGGAATCAAGCCGGAACACGAGCACAAACGCGATTGCGGCTTGTGCGTCCGGTTTGACCAATCTCGAGCAAAGAAAGGAACGGAAGATGAGGCTTAAGAACAAGTCAGCTTTGATTACGGGCGGTACCAGCGGCATCGGTCTCGCGACCGCCAGGCTTTTCATTGCAGAAGGCGCCCGAGTTGCGGTTACCGGTCGCGACGATGCAGTGTTCGAGCGCGTGAAGGCCGAGCTTGGCGAGAATGCGTTGGTTCTCAAGGGCGATGTCCGTTCGATCGAGGACATGCGAGCGATTGCCGCAGAGGTAAAAGCGAAGTTCGGCGGGCTGGATGTCGTGTTCGCCAACGCTGGTTGGGCTTTCCCGTCCGCGGTCAACGACATCGACGACCACCTCTACAACGAGATCATGGACATCAACGTCAAGGGCGTGGTGTTCACGCTTCAAGCGGTGCTGCCGGACTTGCGAGATGGCTCGTCAGTCATCCTCAACACATCGTTCGTCGCCCAGACCGGCAAGCATGGCATCTCGTTGACGGCGGCGGCGAAGGCCGCCGTGAGATCGCTGGCCCGTAGCTGGTCCTACGAGTTTCTCGATCGCAAGATTCGGTTCAACGCGATCGCGCCGGGCGGCATGGACACGCCCCTGCTCGGCAAGTGGGGGATGTCGGACGAGGATGTCCGCAACTTCAAGAGCGAGTTCGCGAAGACCATCCCGGTAGGCCATCTCGGCAAGGCAGAGGACATTGCCTACGCGGCGCTCTATCTCGCCAGCGACGAATCCTCGTACGTCGTCGGCAGCGAGCTGATTGTCGATGGCGGTGCCTCGCAGCTTTAAGCCCGCGCGTTCCGATTCAAGAGCCCTGCACGTTCTTCCGGCTCATCCACACCTTGATCACACGTCCACCCGCATGCCTGTCGTGGTGGTTTTCAATCCGGCCCAACCCGGTTGCGCACGGAGGGGCCGAAGCGCAAGGAGAAATGATCTTGACCGACAGCAACGATAACAATGCCTACGGAAAGGCACTCACAGGAGCAGGTCGCTCGCGCCGCGATATGCTCAAGCTCGGCAGCATCGCCACGCTGGGCGCCGTGCTGGGTGGCGGAGCCCTGCTTGGCCGCACCACGCCTGCTCTTGCGCAGGCAGCCAGCAAAGGAGAACGCGCTCCGGATGCCCCGCTCGACATTTTGATTGTCAATTACGACGGCGGGACACTTCTCGACTTCGCCGGCCCCAGCGAAATTTTCCACCGCTTACCGAATACGAACGTTCGCTATGCGAGCCTCAATGGGGGCAACGTGACTCTCGAATTCGGGGTCGTGTATGGCAAGACCGAACGACTGGCCGATATCGAAAAGACCGACCTGATTCTGGTGCCCGGCGGGTCCGATTTGACGGCGCCGATGCGGCCCGAGTATCAAGCGCAGATCCGGCGTTTGGCGGAAAGCGCCAAACATGTCACGTCGGTTTGCAACGGATCGCTGGTGCTCGCTGCGACGGGCATTCTCAAGGGCAAGCGAAGCGCCTGCCATTGGGCCTTCGTCAACAAGCTGTCCGAATATGGCGCGATCCCCGTGCCGGATCGGTTCGTGGAAGACGACAACGGCCGCTTCATGAGCGGCGGCGGCGTGACGGCGGGCATCGATTTCGCCCTTCGCGTCGCAGAGAAGCTGCGCGGTCGGCAGGCCGCCGAATTCACGCAACTCGTGATCGAATACGATCCCGCTCCGCCGTTCCATTCCGGTCATCCCAGAGACGCACGGCCGGAACTCGTCGCGATGGTCGACAAGGAACTGCCTGGTGCATCCAGGGGGCTCGCACGCATCCCTGGCGTTCGCTGAGATGCCCGCGGCCAATGTCTGCGAGGACTCGCACGCGTTTCGATGAAGCCGCGGCCGACCTCGCTTGCCTCACCTGCGCAAGCTGGCGCAGCCCCTTCGATTCAAACCCTGACCGGAAATCCTGAAATGCAACAGATTCGTCGTTTTACTGCAGCCGTTGCAGCCTGCTTTTCATTTTTCGCGTTTGCGGCGCCAGCCATTGCCGGCGGCCCGCAGCCTCAAACCGAAGCGGCCATCAAAGCCGAGAACGCGCGATGGGCGGATGCCTTTGCGCGAGGGGACTATGACGCGATAGGCCGTCTATATACGAAAGACGGCGCACTCCTGCCGCCCGGCGGCGACAGGGTGACGGGGGGCAGCGCGATTGCCGCGCACTTCGCCAACGGGTATGCCGGGGCAAAACCCGACACCGTATCGTTCAGCAATTACGAGTTCTACGGTAACGACCGGACCGTGACGGAGGTTTCGGATGCGGAAATCCGTGACCCTGCTGGAAACCTCAAATACCGCGGCAAGCAGATCCTCCTCTTTCTGAAGGAGGGCGGCGCGTGGAAATTGCATCGCGACATCTGGAATGATTACGCTGCCCGGAAATCCGATGGCCATTGAGCGCCCCGCGATCCAGTAGTCACGTACCGCGAGCGCCATTAGCCCGGCGCTCGATCAGCGCGCACTGTTCAATCTGCTCTCGCGGCGGATCGCCTGCGGAGGGTGGCCATACAGTTTGATGAAGGCCCTCCGCATGCGTTCCGGATCAGTGAATCCCACGGCCAGCGCAATTTGTTCGATGGGTTCACTACCGTCCTGCAGGCGCAGCCTCGCAGCTTCGACGCGCAAACGCTCGACCGCCCTGGCAGGTGTTTCCCCGGTTTCCCGACGAAACGCTCGTCCGAACTGCCTCGGGCTCAATCTTGCCGCGTCGGCGAGTCGTTCCACTGGTAGCGGTTCAGCGAGATGCTCTCTCGCGAAGTTCAGCGCGATGCGGATACGATCCGATTCAGGCTCCATTTGCGACATCGCGGAGAATTGGGACTGCCCGCCCGGTCGACGGTACGGAACGACCAGAAGCCTGGAAACGGCGCGCGCGACTTCCGCACCCATGTCTCTTTCGATCAAGCCGAGCGCCAGGTCAATTCCGGAGGCAATGCCCGCCGACGTCCAGATGCGGCCGTCCACGATATAGATGCTGTCGCCCTCGACCCGGGCGCGAGGGAAGCGGGACTGCAACAGCGCAGCGTATCGCCAGTGCGTGGTTGCTCTCAAGCCGTCCAGCAAGCCGGTTTCCGCAAGCAGAAACGCACCCGTACACACGCTCGCCACCCGCGACGCCCTGGCGCACAATTTTTTTGCAGCGGCGATGTTCTCCGGTGTCTGCATCGGGCCGATATCACCGCCCACGAAAACGACGGTGTCGAACATGCGCCTTCCGATCGGCTTGGTCTCGATCGAAAGGCCGGTATTGCCACGTACCGGGCCTCCGGACTGCGAGATGACATGAAGATCGTACGGAGTATGGCCAGCGGCTCCGGCCACCTGATTAAAAGCCGACAGTGGCCCGCCAAGATCGAGCGCGTCGTGGCCACTGCAAACAAAGAACCCGATTCGATGCATGACGGAGTCGTTAGCCGAATACCCTGAGAAGGCGTATTTTACGGAAATCCCTCAAATCGTGTCATGCAGGCCGAAATGACGGCAAATCGTCATTTGCCCCTCATCCACCCGCTGAAGTGTCATTGGAACGGGAACGACTTCGACCGGTTACGTGCCGCGCGGCAGCCGGTCCGCGCCGCATGCGTCAGTCGTCGACCCGCCGGCGCGTGAACGCGGCGCGCCCCGCGACCGGCTCACTCTGCCAGCAATTCAGCGCCGCGGCGCGACGAGATGCCGACCAGCTGATCGGCGGGCTGCGGCCGCGCGAACAGGAAGCCCTGCCCCTGGTGGCAACCGATCTCCTGCAGGAAGGCCAGCTGCTTTGCCGTCTCGACGCCCTCCATCACGACATCGAGCCCCAGCGCACGCCCCATCGCAACGATCGCGCGCACGATCGCGTCGTCCGTGCTGCCCGAACCGCAGTCCGCGAGGAACGACTGATCGATCTTCAGCGTATCGACGGGCAGGTCCTTCAGATACACCAGCGACGAATAGCCCGTACCGAAATCGTCGATCGCCAGGCTGATCCCTCGCGTCGCCAGTTCGCGCAGCAGGATGCCCATTTCCTCGCGGGTGTTCATCGCCATGCTTTCGAGCAACTCGAGCTGCAGGCATTCGGCCGGCAATGCGGTTTCGCTGAGAATGGTCGTCAGGTCGCTGAGGAAATGATCGGTAAAGCACTGCCGTGCCGACACGTTCACCGACACACGCCCGAACTCGAAGCCCTCGTCGAGCCAGCGGCGCGCCTGCCGGCAGGCTTCGTGCAGCACCCACCTGCCGATCGGGACGATCAGCGCGGACCGCTCCGCCAGCCCGATGAAGTCGCCCGGCGGCACCAGGCCCCTGCGTGGATGCAACCAGCGCAGCAGCGCCTCCACGCCGACGATCCGGCCGCTGGCCAGATCGTATTGCGGCTGGTAGAACAGGCGGAATTCATTCTGCTCGAGCGCGCGGTGCAACTCGCCGAGCGTCTCCAGCTGCTCGATCGCCGACGACGTCATCTTGCTCTCGAAGAACTGGAACACGTTCCTGCCGCGGCTCTTCGCGCCGTACATCGCCTGGTCCGCGAGCAGGATCAGGTCCTCCGCCTCGGTGCCGTCGTCCGGATAGATGCTGATGCCGATGCTCGGCGTCACGAAGATCTCGCGACCACCGATATCGATCGCCCGCCCCACTTCGTCCAGCAGCTTGCGCGCAACTCGCCCGACGTCGCGGACATCGTCGACCTCCTCGAGCACGAGCGCGAATTCGTCGCCGCCCATGCGCGCCACCGTGTCGTTCGCGCGCACTTTCGCGACGATGCGCTCCGCGACCATCTTCAGCACCTCGTCGCCGGCGTTGTGGCCGAGCGTATCGTTGACCAGCTTGAAGCGGTCGAGATCGAGGTACATCACCGCGACCTTGCGACCGAGCCGCTTCGCGTGGACGATCGCGTGCGCGAGCCGCTCCTCGAACAGCATCCGGTTCGCGAGATTGGTGAGCACGTCGTGCGTGGCGAGATAGCCCAGCCGCTCCTCCGCCTGGCGCCGCTGCGTGATGTCGGAAAAGATCGCCGCGTAGTGAGAGATCTCGCCTTCGCTGTCGCGAATGCTGGTGATCGTCAGGTATTCGAGAAACAGCTCGCCGGTCTTGCGGCGATTCCAGATTTCGCCTTGCCAGTGGCCATCGGTCGTCAGCGAATGCCACAGCTGCTTGTAGAAATCGGGCGTCTGGCGCCCGGAACTCAGCAGGCCCGGGTTGCGCCCGATCACTTCGTCCTCGGTGTATCCGGTCAGGCGCGTGAAGGCCTGGTTGACGCGCTCGATCTTCGCGTGCCGGTCGGTCACCATGATGCCTTCGAGTGCCGATTCGAACACCCGATCCGCCATGCGCAGGTTGAAGCGCGCGAGGCCCAGCGCTTCGTCGCGCTCGCGCAGGGCGCTGCGCAGCTCGTTCGCGTATTCGTGCTCGATGCTCTGCAGCACGTCCGCGAAACAGAGCAGCCCGGTCAGCCTGCCATCGTCGTCCTGGATGCCGACATGCCGCATATTGTGCTCGGTCATGAAGCGCTGCGCCGCATACAGGCTCTGCTTGGCGGTCAGCATCTGCAGCGGCTTGCTCGCGTGGGCCCCGACCGCGCCGTGGGCCCCGCCGTCCGCCAGGAGCCGGACGATGTCCCGTTCGGTCAGGATGCCGTGCTCGCCGTCGTCGTAGCCGACGAGGATCGCATCGAGCCGTTGCGCGCGCATCCGCGCGATGACTTCGTGCAGTGCGGCCTGCTCGGGCACCACAACGGGCGGATGGACGCAGATCGATTCGATCGGCTTCAGGTGCAGGAAAAATTCCGGCCCCTGGTTCACGACGACGTCGGTCTGCGTCAGCACGCCGATCGCGGCGCCATCCCGGACCACCACGAAGTGCCGCACGCCCGACTGCTTGAACTTCATCGCGGCTTCACCCAGCGGCGTATCGGCCTCGAGCGTCAGCACCGGATGGCTCATCACCTCGCTGACCGGCCGATCGAGTTCGCGCGAACTGTCGCCGGCCGACAGTGCATCATGCTCGGTCCAGATCCCGACGACCTGTTCATCCTGCATCACGACGATCGAGCTGCAACGTTCGGCGAACATGCGTCGCGCGACTTCCCGCACCGGCGTGGCGGGCGCGCAGGACAGAATCTGACGCGCGACGAGGCGCGCAATCGGAACATCGTAGCTGTTCGGATACATTCTCTAACCAAGACGAAAAATCCTCGCCGGCGCACGTCGATCCGGCAACCTTCGGGCTCGCCCGCGGCGGCAGGCAAGATGCGATCTCACTTGCCTCGAATGGTTGCGTACTCATCGAACTCGCAAACGGGGAATTGACCCATCGCTCGAGGCGTCGTGGCGACGAGCGCGGCACTTTGGCCCCGTGACCACGGTCGACGCCCCCTTGTCCGGCGGATCCACATGCCGGAGCACCGCCCTCACCGCCCTCACCGCCCTCTCAGGGGCAGCCGCCCTGAGTTAACGGCAGATTCGGGCAAGAGTTGAGTGCCACGACGACATCCGGGTTGCGCGGCGGCAAGTCGAGCGGCTGCGGGCAGGGTGAGGTCGACGGCGCGGCCGTCGCTCCCTTATTGCGAGGCTCGCTGCGGGCGGTGTGCGGGTAGCCCACGCACCTGATCGTCGTACCACGCGGCGGCGGCAAGCCAGAGCATGGTCAGGTCGTTGGGGGTGAAGATCGTCAATTCATTGCACGCTGCGCGGATTGCGTTGAACTCCCCCGATTCGGCTGCCTCACTGGCGTTCAATAGCAGACCCAGCTCGCCACGCCGTTCGAGCAGTGCCCGCCGGATATCGGCGTGGATCGGCAGCGTAGTCACGACGTCCTCGATCGTGTTGCCGAACAGCACATGAACCAGCGAGAACACGCCCGCAATGAACGCGGTCTCGGCAATCCGATCGTCATCGGGCCGCAGCCGGCTGGCGGCAAGTTCCATGAATCGCGCACGCGTGCCACACAGCTGCGCCAGCGGATCGGAGCGCAGCGCGTCCAGACGTTCATCTGCAAACAGGAGCAACTGTGCCCAGCGCGTGATTTGCCGCGTGCCGACCAGCATGATCGCCTCACGCAGCGATGAAACTGCCTGGCTAAGCCCGACCGCGCTCGAATTGAGCAGCATCAGAAGTTGAATGACGAGGTTCGGAATCCGCTCGAGTTCGGCTTCGAGTTCGACAATCTCCGGTTCGCCGCCCAGAAGCACGAGCAGGCGCAGCAGCGCGTCGCGCGATGGCTTGATGCGCCGCGATGTCAGCACCTGCGGCTTCGCAAAGTAGTAGCCCTGAAACAGGTCGAAGCCGGCGCGCATGGCCGCAGCATGGTCCTCCGGTGTTTCGACTTTCTCGGCGATCGACACCTTGCCGTGCTGCCTGACGGCGTCGATCAGTTCGCCAAGGTGTTCGCGCGGGCATTCGAGAAAATCGATCTTGACGATATCGACGTAAGGCAGAAACTCGAGCAGGCGCGGGGAAACCCGAGAAACGTCATCCAGCGCGAGCCGGTAGCCCGCGCGCCGCAGTTCGTTACAGCGTCTGCAGAGCGCCTCGTCGAACGTCACGGTTTCGAGGATTTCGAGTACGACGCGTTCACGCGGCAACAACCGGACGATGTCGGACATCAGCACCGTCCGGTCGACGTTCACATAGCCGGTGCGATCGCCCAGTGCAGCGTCGAGGCCAATATCGCCGATGAGTCTCTCGATGACCTGCGCAGTGGCAGCAGCGTCATCCGTGATTCGGGCAAGATTGGCTGTCCCGGAGCGGAACAGCAGTTCGAATGCGTTCAATACTCCGCTGCGGTCCAGAATCGGCTGCCGCCCGAGGTAGACGTATTCCGGTGTGGCGGCTTTGCTGTCCGACGTCGGTTGATCGTCGGCGGGGCCGGGCATCGGTGCTCTTGTATTCAATCTTGAACGATCCCCTTAGAGTTGAGGTCTCGCGGATGCCAAGCGGGTATCCGTCGCATCCGGGGAGTTCGTTGCGCTGATGACTGGCGTCGTCTCCGGCTTCTTCAACGCTCACGTAGACGCATGATAACCCTCCGTGCCGGCGTCGACCCGCGCGGTTTGCTCCGCCTGTTGGTCACTCGTGACGCGGATGGCCGCCTAAAAGCTGTCCCATTCTCCCGCCGCGGCGGTTTGCGCCGCCAGAACGGGCTGCGGTGCGGGCCGATCCGGGGCTGACCTGGCCGGGGTCCGGGCGCGCGTCGGAGCCGCAGTCGTGTGCGTTTGCGTTTGCTTTTGCGTGACAGGGCGGCTGGCTTCGGCGTCGCGTGAGGCGTTCAGTCTGAACATCGAAACGGACGCTTTCAGATCGTCCGCCTGCGACTCGAGCGAGCTGGCGGCGGCCGCCGCCTGTTCGACCAGCGCCGCGTTCTGCTGCGTGACTTCGTCCATCTGCGTGACGGCCTGGTTGACCTGGCCGATACCCTTGCTCTGTTCCTGCGATGCGGCGGTGATTTCCCCCATGATGTCCGTCACGCGCCTGATCTCGTACGTAATCTCCCGCATCTTCGCACCCGCTTCCCGTACATGGCCGGCGCCTGCCTGCACGCGCTCCACGGAATCGTGGATCAGCTCCTTGATTTCCTTGGACGCCGCCGAAGAGCGCTGTGCCAGCGAACGTACTTCCGACGCGACCACCGCGAAACCCCGTCCCTGCTCGCCCGCCCGCGCCGCTTCGACAGCCGCATTCAGCGCGAGGATATTGGTCTGGAACGCGATGCTCTCGATGATACCGACAATGTTGGCGATCTTGTCCGAGCTGGCGTTGATGCCATCCATGGTTTCCACCACGCGTGACACGACGGCGCCGCCCTGCTCCGCCACCTGGGCAGCCTGCGCGGCGAGTTGGCTGGCCTGGCTGGCATTGTCGGCATTCTGGGTGACGGTAGAGGTCAATTGCTCCATGCTGGCCGCCGTTTCCTCGAGCGAGGCGGCCTGCTCTTCGGTGCGCTGCGACAGGTCCTGGTTGCCCGCCGCAATCTGGTGCGTGGCGGTAGCGATCGAGTCGGCCGAAACCTTGATCGTACCGATCGTCTGCGTGAGCTGCTCCTGCATGCGCTTCATCGAAAAAAGCAGGCTCGAGCGGTCCTCCGGTGCGGTCTTCACCACGGCGGTCAGATCGTTGCCGGCGATCCGGTTTGCAATCTCGGCGGCATAGGACGGCTCACCGCCCAGCGAGCGCAAGATGCCGCGGTTGAGCAGCAACACGACAACCGACAGCGCGCCGGCCAGTACCACCAGAATCCCGAGGCTCTGGTACAGCGTCGAGCGGAATGCAGCATCGAGGTCGTCGACATAAAGCCCCGTCATGAGAATCCAGTCCCACGGCTGATATGTCACGTTGTAGACGACTTTCGGAGAGGCTTCGGTTCTCCCCAGTTTCGGAAAGGAATATGCGGTAAAACCCCGACCGGCATGCTTGATGACGGCGACCGTGTCCCTGAAGAAGTAGACGCCGTTCGGATCCTTGAAATCGCCGACGTCCTTGCCTTCCAGTTCCGGTCTTGCAGGGTTCATCAGCGCCATCGGCTGCGAATTGAGGATCACGAAATAACCGTCTTCGCCGTACCGCATGTTCCGGACGCTGTCCAAGGCCCGCTTCTGGGCGTCCGCTACCGGCATGGCACCGGCGGCAGCCTGATCGCCAAGGGTCTTGACCGCACTCAGCGCGATCTCCGCTGCATGTTTCAGGTCCGCCTTGCGCTCCTCCAGCCGCATTTCTCGAGTCTGGTAAGCGTTGTAGACCGATATGCCGGCGAGACACAGCAGGCTCAGGATGAGTGGCAACCAGAGTTTCTGCGCAAATGACAGCTTCATGTGCTTACCGACCTTGCAGATTGACCAGCGGGGAGGAGAAGATACGAAGCTCACTCTGCAGAGTGAGCTTCGACGGAATACTTGCAGCAGATAACGGCCCGAGATCGATCGCGATTAGCAGTCGATTCTGGAGCAGTCCCTTACGGAAATTGCCAAAATGATGGCTGCCGATATGTGATAGGAGCAGGCGCGGGCGCCAAGGACCAAGAGACGTGTCAACGGCCGCTTACGATCAGGTAACGGTCATACACGATAGTTGGCATGAAGGGCGGCTCATGGTCGGACAGCGGCATCCACGGAAATCCGCGAAGAAACACTTTTCGAGGCGAAGGCTTGTCGAAAGAAATCCGCTCCGCTAGACTGCCCTTCGTCTTTGGGGAGTAGCCTGCTTTCCGCCCCGCGGAAAGCGAACGCGTCAACACACTCGGCTTTCGGCCGTGGCGCGTTCGGCCGATTCGGTCTGGCGAGACCATGGGCACATCGCGTCGTTCCTGGTCGGACGTCGGCGGTTGTGCCATGGTTCGTCAGCGTCCGACCACGGAGTCCCCATGTTCCTCCCAGCCGTTCCCCCGCGCCCCATCGACCTCTACGCACCAGCCTGCGGAGGTGCCGCATGACTTTCATGTTCGTCGAACTGGCGTTCATGCTGCTCGTGATCCTCGTGGCCGCCGAAGTCTTCACCAATGCGCTCGAACATCTCGGCGAACGTCTGAAGATTTCCGAAGGCGTGACCGGTTCGCTGTTCGCGGCCGTCGGCACCGCGCTGCCCGAAACGATGGTGCCGCTGCTCGCGCTGGCCGGCGGCACGGCGAACCAGGCCGTGAACGAGGAAATCGGCGTCGGCGCGATTCTCGGCGCGCCGCTGATGCTCGCGACGCTGACCACCTTCCTGATGACGCTCGCCGTGATCCGCTCGCGCGGGCTGCGCGGCACGATCGCGCCCGAGCGCACGGGCTTCGTGCGCGACATGAACTACTTCCTGGCCGCGTTCTCGCTGGCGACCGTGGCGATGTTCGTCCCGCATCACAACTGGGCCGTGCGCGCGCTGCTTTCCGCGATGCTGGTCGGCATCTACGCGATGTACGTCGTGATGACGTTCCGCGCGTCGAGCCAGCTCGTCGATGCCGGGCACGGCACCGAGGCGCCGCATACGATGTTCCTGGCGCGCACGGGCCTGCCGACCAACCTGGCGACCATCGCGCTGCAGTTGCTGCTCGGCGTCGCGCTGCTGGTCGGCGGTGCGAAGGGCTTCATTCACGGCGTGGAAGGCGTGTCGCACGTGCTCGGCATATCGGCGCTGCTGCTGTCGCTGATCATCGTGCCGATTGCCACGGAATTGCCGGAGAAGGTCAACAGCGTGCTGTGGATCCGCCGCAAGAAGGACACGCTCGCGTTCGGCAACATCACCGGCGCGATGGTGTTCCAGGGCACGCTGCTGCCGGCGATCGGCATCATGCTGACGCCGTGGGAGCCGCGCCCCGAAGTGCTGACCGGCGTGATCGTCACGCTCGCGGCGGCGGCCTGGCTGCGCGTCAATGCGCGCAAGCGCGGGCTCGCGATCTGGGCGTTGCTGGCGAACGGCGCGGGTTATGTGGTGTATCTGTTCCTGACGCTGGCGCGCTGAAGTCGGGATCGGGCGCATTGCCCGACACGCGCACGCGCGCGGACGCGGCAACGTCCGCCGCGTCCGCGCGATGCGGTTCACTGCATTGACGCGGGCGAAAACGACACCCGCGTCTAGACGATCAGGATGCCTTGACGAGCTTGACGATCGTCATCGTGCCGTTGACGTTCTCGATCCGGACCTTGACCTTGTCGCCCACATGCACCTGCTCGAGCATGGCCGCATCCTTCGCCTTGAACGCCATCGTCATCGGCGGCATCCCGACGTTGTCGAGCGCGCCGTGCTTCAGCGTGACCTTGCCGGTCGCGCCATCGACCTTCTTCACTTCCGCATCGGTCAGCGCGGCGTGCGATGCGGCCGAACCGTCGGACGACATCTTCATGCCGGACATCTCCATGCCCGACATGTCGCCGGCGGCAAAGGCCGGCGTTGCAAGAGCGCCGATCGCGAGAACGGCAGCGGTGGTAGCAATCAATTTCTTCATCGTGATTCTCCGGTTTGGGTGGATGGCACGTTCATGCCGTGAGGAACTGCATCGGAATGCCGCGCATCGCTCGCGCTTCGCACACGACGGCGCTGAAGCAGAAGCCACGCGGCGGGAATGACGAACATCGACAGCAGCGGCGCGGTGACCATGCCGCCGACCATCGGCGCGGCGATGCGCTGCATGACTTCGGAGCCGGCGCCGTGCCCGACCATGATCGGCACGAGGCCGGCGAGTACGACGGCGACCGTCATCGCCTTCGGCCGCACGCGCAGCACCGCGCCTTCGCGAATCGCGTCGAGCAGCAGCGCTTCGGTCAGCGGTTCGCCGGCGTCGAGCCGGCGCGTCAGTGCGCCCTTCAGGTACAGCAGCATCACGACGCCGAATTCGGCGGCCACGCCCGCGAGCGCGATGAAACCCACCGACGTCGCAACGGACACTGCATGGCCGAGCCCCCACACGAGCCAGAAGCCGCCGACCAGCGCGAACGGCACCGTCGACATCAGCAGCAGCGCGTCGGCCGCCGAGCCGAACGTGAGAAACAGCAGCACGAAGATCACGACGAGCGTCACCGGCACGACGGTGCGCAGCGTCGCCGCCGCGCGTTCGAGATACTCGAACTGCCCGGACCACGCGATCGAATAGCCGGGCGGCAACGCGACCTGTTGCGCGACCGCCCACTGCATCGCGCGAACCGCCGTGCTCAGATCCGTACCGCGAAGGTCGACATACACGTAGCCGGACAGCCGCGCGTTCTCGCTTCGGATCATCGGCGGGCCGTCGGCGATCGCGATGCGCGCGACGTCGCCGAGGCGGATCTGCGCGCCGCGCGCCGTGACGATCGGCAGTTGCCGCAGGTTCTCGAGCGAATCGCGAATCTCGCGCGGATAACGGATGTTGATCGGAAAGCGCTCGCGCCCCGCGATCACTTCGCCGATATCGTCGCCGCCGACCGCCGACGACACGACCGACTGGATATCGGCGACCGACAGCCCGTAGCGCGCGGCGGCGAGCCGGTCGATGTCGACGTCGATGTAGCGGCCGCCGTTCAGCCGTTCCGCGAGTGCGGACGTGACGCCCGGCACGTGCTTCACGGCCGCCTCGACCTGCGTCGCGATCGCGTCGATCCCCTTCAGGTCCGGCCCGGATATCTTCACGCCGACCGGCGTCTTGATGCCGGTGGACAGCATGTCGAGCCGGTTGCGGATCGGCGGCACCCACACGTTCGACAGGCCCGGCACCTTCACCGTGCGATCGAGTTCGTCGACGAGCTTCTCCGGCGTCATGCCGGGCCGCCATGCGCTGCGCGGCTTGAAGCGGATCGTCGTCTCGAACATCTCGAGCGGCGCAGGATCGGTCGCGGTATCGGCGCGGCCAGATTTGCCGAACACGGTATCGACCTCGGGCACGGTCTTGATCAGCCGGTCGGTCTGCTGCAGCAGCTCGCTCGCCTTGTCGGCCGAGATGCCCGGCAGCGCGGTCGGCATGTACAGCAGGTCGCCTTCGTCGAGCGGCGGCATGAATTCGCCGCCGAGCCGCGACAACGGCACGGCCGTCAGCACGAGCGCGGCAACCGCGACGCCGATCGCGAACCACGGGCGCCGCAGCGTCGCTTCGAGCAGCGGCCGGTACACGCGGATCAGCACGCGGTTGATCGGATTCGCGTGCTCGTGCGGAATGCGGCCGCGCACGAGATAGCCCATCAGCACCGGCACCAGCGTGACCGACAACCCTGCGGCGGCGGCGATCGTGTAGGTCTTCGTGAACGCCAGCGGCGCGAACAGCTTGCCCTCCTGCCCTTCCAGCGAAAACACCGGAATGAACGACAGCGTGATGATCAGCAGCGAGAAGAACAGCGCCGGCCCGACTTCCGCGGCCGACGCCGCGACGAGTTCCCAGCGGCGCGCGGCCGTGATCGGCTCGCCGGGATGCGCGTGGTCGTATGCTTCCAGATGCTTGTGCGCGTTCTCGATCATCACGATCGCCGCGTCGATCATCGCGCCGATCGCGATCGCGATCCCGCCGAGCGACATCAGGTTCGCGTTCACGCCCTGGTAGCGCATCACGATGAACGCGGCCAGCACACCGAGCGGCAGCGACAGGATCGCGACGAACGCGCTGCGAAGATGGAACAGGAACACCGCGCAGACGATGCCGACGATCACGAATTCCTCGATCAGCTTGTCCGTCAGGTTATCCACCGCGCGCTCGATCAGTTGCGAACGATCGTAGGTCGTGACGATTTCGACGCCGGGCGGCAGCGAGCGCTTCAGGTCGGCGAGCTTCGCCTTCACCGCGTCGATCGTCGTCAGCGCGTTCTTGCCCGAGCGCATCACGATCACGCCGCCCGTCACCTCGCCCTGCCCGTTCAGCTCCGCGATCCCGCGCCGCATCGCCGGGCCGACCTGGATCCGCGCGACGTCGCCGAGCAACACCGGCGTGCCCGCGTCGTCGGTGCGCAGCACGACGTGCCGGAAATCGTCGAGCGTGCGCAGGTAGCCGGACGAACGCACCATGTACTCCGACTCGGCCAGCTCGACGACCGATCCGCCGGACTCCTGATTGGCCTGGCGAAGCGCGTCCGCAACCGCCGCCTGCGTGATCCCGTACGCGCGCAGCTTGTCGGGATCGAGAACGACCTGGTACTGGCGCACCATGCCGCCGATGCTCGCGACTTCGGATACGTCCGGCACGGCCTTCAGCTCGAACTTCAGGAACCAGTCGTTGAGCGCGCGCAGTTGCCCGAGATCGTGATGGCCGGTGCGGTCGACCAGCGCGTACTCGTACACCCAGCCGACGCCGGTTGCATCCGGCCCGAGCGACACCGTCGCGCCTGCCGGCAGCCGGCTCTGCACCTGGCTCAGGTATTCGAGCACGCGCGAACGCGCCCAGTACGGATCGGTGCGATCGTCGAACAGCACATAGACGAACGCATCGCCGAACGACGAGTACGCGCGGACGGTTTTCGCGCCGGGCACGCCGAGCAGCGTCGTCGTCAGCGGATAGGTGACCTGATCCTCGACGACCTGCGGCGCCTTGCCCGGATACGACGCCTTCACGATCACCTGCGTGTCCGACAGGTCGGGCAACGCATCGAGCGGCGTCTGCCGCAGCGAATGAACGCCCCATGCGGCGATCAGCACCGTAGCGAGGAGCACCAGGAAGCGATTGTGGACGGACCAGCGAATGATGCGCGCGATCATCGTTCGCCTCCCTGCGGCTCGACCTTCGTCAGCCGGTAGCCGTCGTCAGTCTGCGTAAACGCGAAGCGCACCGTCTGGCCCGGCTTCACATCCGGGAACGCCTTCGCCGACGGCTTGCCGAACGCCATCGTCATCGCGCCCCAGCCGAGCGCCGGAACGGGCTGATGCGAGAACGTGATGTCGTCGGCCGTGACCTTCTCGACCTTGCCGGTGGTTTCGTAGATCGGTGCCGCCGCTGCTGCGGACGATGCCGGCGTGCTTGCTCCCGCGGCCCGCTCCAGCTTCGGCAGCACGCTTTTCAGGCTGGCCTCGGAATCGATCAGGAACTGCCCCGATGCGACGACCGTATCGCCTTCGTTCAACCCGTCGAGCACTTCCGTGTCGCCGCCGACGTCGTTGCCGACCGTCACCGACACCGGCTGAAGCCGGCCGTCGCCGTTCTTCACGATGACGATCGTGCGCTTGCCGGTCGCGATCACCGTTTCGGACGGCACGAGCAGGCGCGACACCGTCTGTTTCGCTTCGACGCGCACGCGCATCAGCATGCCGGGCGTGAGCTTCAGCGCTGCGTTGTCGATCTCCACGCGCGCCTGCAGCGTGCGGCTGCCCGTGCTGATGCCGGGCAGCACTTCGCGGATGCGCCCGGTGAAGTGCCGCGCCGGATCGCCCGCGAACGTCGCGTCGACCGACATCCCCGGCTGCACGTTCAGCGCGAGCGCTTCGGGTACCTCGACGATGAGCCACAGCGTCGACAGCCCGGCGATCTTCGCAAGCGTCTGCCCGGGCGCGACCATCGCGCCGTCGCGTACGTTCAGCTCGCTGACGACGCCGGTTTCCGGCGCGCTCAGCACGACGTGCGTCTGCGCACGGCCGGTGCGATCGAGATTCGCGATCATGCCGTCGGGAATCGACAGCGCCCGCATCCGTGCACGTGACGCATCGAGCAGGCTGCCGTCCATCCCGCCGCGCTTGAGCGCGAGATATTCCTCCTGCGGCGCGAGCCAGTCCGGCACGAACAGTGACGCGACCGGCGCGCCCTTCGCGATGCGCTGCATCGGCGCGCGCGCATACAGACGGTCGATATAGCCGGTGACGCGCGACTGAACGACGTCCGCGCGCGATTCGTCGAACTGCGTGGTGCCCACCGCATCGAATCCCGCTGCCGTCTGCTGCCGGCGTACGGTCGCGTAGCGGATACCGAGGTTCTGCTGCAGGCCCGGATCGATCCGGATGCCTGACGAACCGCCACCTTCGTCCGCATAGACAGGTTGCAACTGCATGTCCATGAACGGCGATTTGCCCGGTTTGTCGAAGTGCTGGTTCGGCACCATCGGGTCGTGCCAGTACAGCACCTTGCGTCCCGTCTTCGGATCGGTCGCGCCTGCAGGTGCGGCAGGGGATGCTGCAGCCGCTGCGTCCATCCCCGCGCCGCCCGCCGCATGGCGGACGCCAGCGAAATAGCCGGCGCCGAGCAGCGCCGCGGCGGCGAACGTCAACAGCGCCGCGCGCGCCAGTGATTGCTTCGTCATGAGGTTCTCCTTCACTGCGCGGCGGCCAGCGTCGCCGGCACGACCTGATATTCGAGCTGCGCCCAGGTCTGCGACACGTCGCGCCTGAGATCGAGCACCTGCAACTGCGCTTCCAGTTGCGCACGCCGCGCGGCGAACGTGTCGGCAAGCGAACCCGTACCGGCCCGGTAGGCGGCATTGGCGAGCTGCACGCGCTGATCGGCGGCAGGCAGCAGCGCCGCGCTCAGGTTCGCGATGCGTTCGCGGCCGCTCGCCAGCGTTTCGGACTGCGTGCGGATATCGGCCTGCACCTGACGCAGCGTGTCCTCGTACATCAGCCGCGCCTTCGTCGCGAGTGCGGCCTTCTCGGCGACGTCGCGGTTCTGGCGGTTCTTGCGGTTGATCGGCAGCGGGATCGAGACGCCGACCGACACCATGTTCGAATACGCGCCGCCGCGCTGCTGGTACGCGATTTCCCACGTCCAGTTCGGGCTGCGCTCGCTGTTCGCGACCGCGGTGTCGGCTTCGGCGACCGCGATGTCGCCTGCAGCGGCGACGAGCGCCGGTTGCGACAGACGCAGTTCGTCCGGCGGCAGCGACGACACGAAGGATTCGGGCGCGGGCGGCGTGCCTGTCACATCCGCGACCGGCGTGGCCGTCCAGCGGGCAAGCGCGATGAGTGCGGAACGATACGTCTGCTGCGCCTTGAGCACCTGATCCTGCGTTTGCGCGAGCATCGCGCGGGCCTGCACGACGTCGCCCGCGCTCGCCTTCGCGCCGCGATACGACGCCTGCGTCGCGTCGAGTTCATGGTTCATGTGCGCGAGCAGCGCCTGCTGAAGCGCGAGCGCCTGCTTCGCATAGACGGCGTCGAGCCAGGCCGTCGCGGTCTGCCGGCGCACGGCGGCGAGCTGCACGAGATACCCCGCGCGTTCGCGGCCGACCTGCTCGCCGGCCAGCGCGGTGCGCAACCTCCGCTTGTCGCCGGACACCCATTCCTGCTCGATGCCGATGCGGCGCATCGTCATGAAGTCCTGGCCGACGGTGAAGCGTTGCCCGCCGTTGACCGGCAGGTTGTCGATGCCGGCCTTGAGCATCGGGTCCGGCAACTGGCCGGCCTTGACGGCCGCTTCCGAACTCGCGTGCACCGAAGCCTGCGCGGCCTGCATCGAAGCGGAATGATCGGTAGCGGACTGCAGCGCGGCGTCCAGCGTGAATGGCGACTGCTGCGCGTGAACGGCGCCCGTCACCAGCAGCGCGGCCCACAGCACGGGCGCGCGCCGACACGCACGCCGCGTGCGCGGCGTGCCGAAATCGAATGACATGGTTTAACCCCAACGTCGGAATCCATAGGGATTCCACGTCCTGAGCACAGGACGAACCTCACCGCCTGGGCGGTGAACCGGTCGGATCGGGATCAGCTAATGCGTGGAGGGCGCCACAACCCGCTCGGGTCGCGGACCGGGACGGACTGCGTGTAGTGGAAGACGATCGTGCTGGCGAATGCAGCGGGACGGGTGACGTCGACGCGGGCGGCCGGGTGATAGAGACTGCCGAACTGGCATTGGGCCGTCACCTTGCAGGCCATGGCCTTGGCTTTGGCCTTCGCTTTCGCGCTGCTGGCGGAGGGCGACTTCATCGAATCGCAATCGCTCATGTCGGCGGACATGGTCATGCTCATGCCCGTATCCGCTTCCATCGACATCGTGTGCTGCATCGGACATTCACCGGTCAGGCCGCTGGCTGCCAGCCCGCTGATGGGCAGCACCGCGCAAAGCAGCAGCAGGATGAAGGTCCGAAGCAGTTTCATGGCGGCGATTATAGCGCGGCATTTTGCTGCGTGGAGGCGCCGCGATAGCGCGAAACGGCCGCGGTGCGACGGGATGACGCGCCGTATCCGCGACCGTCGCAGTCGCAGTCGCAGTCGCAGTCGCCATCGCCATCGCCGTCGCCGTCGCCGTCGCCGCGCGCTACCGCGACAGGCCGTCCGCCGCCAGCACGGCCTGCACCGCCGGCCGTTCCCGCACGCGCTCGTACCACGCCCTCAGATGCGCATACCGGCTCAGGTCGATATCCGCGTTGTACACGGAGCGCATCCAGTCGGCCTTGCCCCAGCCGGTCAGCGCGAACAGGTACGCATCCGCAACCGTGAACGTGTCGCCCGTGACGAACGTCTTGCCGTCGAGCTGACGGTCGATCCATGCAAAGCGGCTGTCGAGCTTCTGCCGCGCCGGCTCCACGTACTTCCCCGCCTGCACCGCATACAGCAGCGGGATGAAACCCTTGTGGATCTCGGTGCCGAGGAAGTTGAGCCATTCCATCAGCCGGTAGCGCGCGAGTGTGCCGTAGGCGGGCGCGAGCGCGGCTTCCGGGCGCAGATCCGCGAGATACTGCGCGATCACCGGCCCTTCGCGCAGCATCGTGCCGTCGTCGAGTTCGAGCAGCGGCACGTAGCCGAGTTCGGTCACGTCGTAGTAGTTGCGTCCGCCTTCGACGACATGCTTGCGCGCGTCGACGTTGACGATCTGCGCGTCGATGTCGCCTTCGTGCAGCACGATGCGGATCGCCTGCGAACAGCTGCCGGGAGCGTGATAGAGCTTCATGCGTTTCCTTCGTTGGTTGTCCGTGTATCGATTTGCCGCGACGCGGGCGCTAATATCTCGCATCGGCGCATGGGTGGGAAGACGGCAGTCATTTGTGCCGTAGTCACAAAAAATTTACCGACCAGGGTTCAGCAGGATGAAAACGAGTGCGACAGGATGTTCCGTTGAAGAAGCGATGCGCATGCTCGGCGGCCGCTGGCGGCTGTTGCTGGTGTCGTATCTGCTCGACGGGCCGCGGCGCTTCAGCGACCTGCGCCGCGACATGCCGGGCATCTCGCAGCGCATGCTGACGCTCGACCTGCGCGCGCTCGAAGACGCGGGGCTCGTGCGGCGGACCATCTATCCGGAAGTGCCGGTGCGCGTCGAGTACGATCTGACCACGGACGGCGACCGGCTGCGGCCGGTGGTCGACGTGATGCGCGAATTCGGGCTGTGGCTGAAGGCGCGCGATGCCGATGCGTCGTGCGATACCGGCATGGCGCCCGAAGCGGCGGAGGCGATCGAAACGGCAAGCCGCTCACCCCGATAACCTCGACAACCTATTACGCAGGAACCTACGTTCATGGACCTTCACGCTACCGTCGGCGCGGCAACGTCCGACCTCGACGACGACGAAAGCTTCGCCAACATCTACTGTCACGACGCGGAGCAGGACTATTGCTTCGCGCTGTCGCGCTTTCCGGACGACACGCTGATCGAAGTGATGGTGCGCGACCAGATCAACTGGCGCGTCAAGGATCTGTCGGTGCGCCTGACAGACAACACGATCGACGTCGAGATCGAACCGGGCATCGCTGCGCGTCTCGACGGCCAGACGCGTTACGTGATCCATCTCGCACCCGGCCAGTACGATCCGGTCGCGCTGCGCGCCGCACTGAAGGAGATCTTCGTCGGCAAGAGCGGGTATCGCGACGACAGCGCGGGTGGCTGACCGATCACCTGCACGCTCATCCCCTTCGCGCCAACGCCCGCTCATGACGCACTCCCTGCAATTCCGACCGTTTCCGCGCGTCGCCGCGCTGCTGCTCGCTGCGTGCGCATCGATGCCCTTCGCCGCGCACGCGGCCAAACCGCTGCTCACGTTCAAGGTCGACGACACCGTCACAGCGCGCATCGAGCGCGCCGACAGCGCGCACATCACGGTCCGCTTCCTGCCAAGCGGGAAAACGCAGACGCTCGGCGTCACCGCCGCCGACGAGGAAGGCCACTACCACCTCGCATCGGACGACTACAACTTCGACGGCCACCGCGATCTCGCGGCGCACGCGCTGCTCGGCATGGTTAACGAAAACTACGGCATCTATCTGTACAACGCCGCGCGCCAGCAGTTCGAGCCACTGCAAATGCCGGCGAACGACATGCCGCACGGCAGTTGCGACGACCTGATCAATGTCGAGGCGAAGCCGAAGGAGCACACGCTTTACAGCTCGTGCCGCGGCGGCCCGATCTGGTACACCGATGCGTATCGCTTCGACGCCAACGGCAGGATGTATCTGTATCAGTCGAGCGAAGCGATACCGGACGACCTGCGCGACTTGCTCGACGACGATGCGGGTCCGTCGTCGATGCTGCTGACCTACGACGAGCACGGCAAACGCGTGTCGCGCCGCCCGCAGGCCTACGGCGGCGGCAAGGTCACTTTCAAGGTGCGCGCGACGCGCGTGCCGCTGCACGAGACCATGAACGATGCGCCGACGCGGCGCTACGTCGTCGCGGGCGACACGCTCGAACTGGTCGACGCGGCTGCCGACTTCCAGTGGCTGAAAGTCGTCTATCGCAATCCGCGCACAGGCGCCGTGACGGGCTGGATCAGCGCGAAGGACACCACGCCCGCAGGCGGCTGACACGCGCCGCATCTGGGCCGCGCGCCTCTCGCAGCTTTCCCACATATTGAGCGCGCAACTTCCCATTAACAGGAATGCCTGTTCAAATGTCGACGCGATTCGCTCCAAGGCTCTAACGGCGTATTCAACCTGATCGGCAACCTGTCCGCGATCGCGACGCCGATCGTGATCGGGCTGCTCGTGAACGGCGCGGACTTCTCGCGGGCGATCACCTACATCGCCGCGATGGCGCTCGCGGGCAGCCTGTCGTACGGGCTGCTGGTCGGCAAGGTCGAGCGCATCGACGCTTGACCGTTACGCGGACGGCACGGGCGTGCCGCCCTGCGCGTCAGAACCGCAAAAAAACGTCGCGCCGGGTCGTTCGGATTTCGTCCATCCCGAAGTCGAGCTTCGTGAATTCGCCGATGCCTGCGCCGGGCGGCAGGATGTCCTTGATCAGTTTGGTCATCTGAATCTTTCGTCTATTGATCGAAAAAAGCAGAGACAAAGTTACTCATTTACACTGCCCCGGTATGCCCCCTTCCGGGGGACAAGCGATGTCTTGCGGAGCATGAAGTCGCAAGGACACCCGCCGGTGTTTCCCCTTAATGACGTTTTTCACCGCAATCGCTACAATCCCGCCGCTTCTCACCGGGGAACCGCATGCCGCTGAACGTGAACCCCTCCCACCGCGACAACGACCGCTTCAACGTGTCGTTCAAGGCGCTGGGCGAGCTGATCGAGACGGTCGGCACGCCGCACTTCGTGCCGCGCCTCACGCAACTGCTGAACGACGTGGTGCCGCTCGACGTCGCGCACGTCGAACGCTCGCGCGTCGACGGCACGATGCCCACAGGCTATCGATGCGAATGGATCGGCAGCAGCGGCATCGGCACCGCGACGTCGGACATCTCGGACGTGATGACGCTCTACTACGAGCGCTTTCTCGACAGCGACCCGCTGTTCGCGGGGCTGCGCGGCAAGACGGGCACGATGCTCGTCGTGCGCGACATCGCGGCGATCCCGCCCGGCGAATTCCGCCAGCGGCTGTTCGACGACGTGCATATCGGCCACGAATGCGTGCTCGCGCGCGGCACACGCTACTCGCAGCATTCGATCGCGCTGGAGCGCGGCCGCGACCGGCCGCCGTTCACGCTGGCCGAGATGAATCGCTTTCGCAGCATCAGCGACGTGCTGTTCCCGCTGCTCGAACTGCATGCGTCGACCACCGCCGTGCGGCGCGTCGCGCACCCGACGCCCGAAGTCCATCCGCTCGCGCAGTTCGATGCGCGGATCGCGGCCGACGGCGTGAAGCTGTCGAAGCGCGAATACGAAACCTGCAAGCACCTGATCTCCGGCAAGACGGTGCCGGAAACCGCCGGGATCCTCGGCGTGCGCGTCGCGTCGGCCGAGTCGTACGTGAAACGCGCGTTCGCGAAGCTCGGCGTGCGCACGAAACGCGAACTCGCTGCGTGGGGTTCGGCCACCACCGCGTTCCCTTCCGCCGGATCGCAAGACGGCGCCGCGCCGCCCCGCGATCGCGCGCTGACCTGGCCAGGCCGCGCGACCGCCTATGGTTGCGCCGTGTCGATGCGGCGGCGCCACTCGCATCGAGACCCGTCGATGTAAGCGTTGCGACTTCAAGATCTTCGCGCAGGCGTTCTCCTCTACCAGCAGCCGATCGCTTCACACCAGAAAGAAGATACGGCCCCAAGCCCCACGAACTGAACCAGCCGATGGGCGGCAACGAGATGCCGCGCTTTGGCGGCATCGCCACGGTATGCGGTTGCCGCAGGCCGCGACGACCGACGGCCTCGACGTGTGCTTCGTCGGCGTGCCGCTCGACCTCGGCACGTCGAACCGCTCGGGTTCGCGCTTCGGCCCGCGCCAGATCCGCACCGAATCCGTGCTGCTGCGCCCGTACAACATTGCCACGCGCGCAGCGCCGTCACTGTCGATGTGCCGCCGCTTCCGCCTCGGTATCGTGATACTCGGTAAACGCCGTGATCTTGCCGTTTTCGATCGTGATCAGATGCACCCACTCGTCCTCGTACGTGCGCCCGGTCGAGTGGACATACCAGCGTTGTGCGCCGAGCACGACGACCCGGTTGCCGCTGGCGATGAACTCGAGCGGCTCGAACCGTTCCACGGTCTGCGTCGACGCAAGCGCCCCGAAGAACGCCGCGACCTCTTGAGGCCCATGTCGTCTGCCTGCGAACGGAATGATGCCGGTCGGCCCTGGTATGAACCAGTCGACGCTTTCGGATAACGTCTGCAGGATGCCGTCGATATCGGCCCTGCCGAACGCCGCGTACGCCTGCTGCACCAGTTGAACGTTGCTTTGCTCGGTCATCGTGACCTCCCGTCATCGCCGGTTGCAGCGTTGCGGCGCGATGCCCGGGCTGCAGTCATTTCAGCATAGTCGAACCGCAGCGCGACACACTTAGGGTTGGCGAGCAATCGAGCGGCGCCGATTTGATATGAGCAATCCGGGGCGCCACTATCCCGCCGCTACGATGACATGCGTCAGCATCTTGCCGGCCACCGGCCCGTCGCCGGCGGCATTGCCGCGTCACTTCCGCGTCGCCACGACGAACAGGCGCGGAAACGGCAGCAGCACGGTGCCGTCGCCGAGTGCCGGATAACCGTTCGGACCGGCGAGCGCCTCGCGATAACGCGCGAGGAACGCACGCTGTTCGCCGTCGTCGAGCGCCGCGAGGAACGGCCGCAACGCACTACCCTTGAACCATTCGACGACTGCGTCCGCGCCGCCGCGCAGCGGGTGGTAGTAGGTCGTGCGCCATACGTCCACGCGCGAACACAGCGGCGACAGCAGCGCGTAGTAGTAGCGCGCGTCGAACCGTTCGGTGCGCGCCGCGCCTTTCAGCTTGTCCGCCCACGGCCCGGCCGCGGCGACTTCGCGCATCAGCCGGTGCGCGGGTTCGTCGAGGTTGTCGGGCATCTGCACCGCGAGATGGCCGCCCGGCGCAAGCCGGCCGACGAGCATCGGAAACAGCGTGTCGTGCGCGGGCACCCATTGCAGCACCGCGTTCGACAGGATCAGGTCGTAGCCGCCCGGATCGTCCCACGCGGCCACATCGGCGATATCGAAGCGCAGTGCCGGCAGGCGCTTGCGCGCGGCCGCGATCATGTCCGCCGATGCGTCGATTCCGTGGATCGTCGCGTCGGGTGCGCGTGCGATCAGCGCTTCCGTCGAATTGCCGGGCCCGCAGCCGATGTCGATCGCGGTGCGGATCGGCGTGCGCGGCACGGCGGCCAGCAGGTCGCGCACCGGCCGCGTGCGCTCGTCCTCGAATTGCACGTACTGGCTCGCGTATTGATCGAGTGGGGTCGTCACGATGGTTCTCCTTGTCGGCATGGGCGGCGCCGCTGCATCCGGGCGCGGGATGCATGCGGCCGCCGATGCAGCGCATTCTGCGACTGACGCCGCACTTCAGTAAAATGAATTTAATATCGTTATTGATTCAAATTTCTGATGAAAATCGATACGCTCGGTGTACAGGCTTTCGTCGCGATCGCCGACGGCGGCAGCTTCAGGCAGGCGGCCGACACGCTGCACGTGACGCAAACGGCGATCACGCAGCGGCTGCGCAAGCTCGAGTCGTTTCTCGGCGTCGCGCTGGTCGAACGCACGACGCGCCGCACCACGCTGACCGAGATCGGCCGGCGTTTCCTGCCGCAAGCGCGGCGGCTGCTGAACGAACTATCCGATGCGCTGACCGAAATCCGCGAGACGGGCCTGAGCCAGCGCGGCGACGTCACGATCGCGTGCGTGCCGACGGTCGGCGTGCAATACCTGCCGCGCATCCTGCGCGCGTTCTCCGGGCACCGGCCGCACGATCGCGTGAAGATCCTCGATCACGCATCGGCATCGGTGCTGCAGGCCGTGCTGCGCCGCGAAGCCGAATTCGGCATCAGCATCGCCGGCGACCAGCACCCCGAACTTGTCAGCGTGCCGCTCACGCACGACCCGTATGTGCTTGTCTGCCGCGACGATCATCCGCTCGCGAAGCGGCGGCGCATCCGCTGGGCGGCACTGCAGCCGCATCCGCTGATCTTCGCCGGCGAAGTGAGCGGCAATCGCGGGCTGCTCGAAGGCGCGCTGAAAACCAGCGGCGTGTCGCTGCACTCGTTCTACGAAGTGCAGCGCAGCTCGACCGCGCTCGGGCTCGTCGCCGAAGGGCTCGGTGCGGCCGTGGTGCCGAAGCTCGCGATCCAGAAGAACGCGTATCCGATGATCCGCACGATCGAGCTCGTCGAGCCGTCGGTGTCGCGCACGCTCGTGCTCGTCACGCGCAAGAGCGCGCAACTGTCGCCCGCGGCGCGGGCGCTCTACGACATGATCGTCGAGCGCGCGACGCCGGGGCGGTGATTCGCGAGCGCGATGGGCATTGCGCTTGCCGCCACCCAGAGCCTGAAGCTTGGTTCGAAGTACTCCAAGCCATACACGCGGCCACGAAGTGCCATGACGTCCTTGTCGAGCCATCGTATGCCCCTCTGAGGCAACCGGAGGCGTAGCGCGACCACCTTAGCTAACGTCCACTTTGATCAAGAATTCGTACCCATGGCGACAACCGCTCTACTCCAATATCTGGAGCTCGCCCTATCCACAGCCCAGGCAGGACTCGCCTTCTCGAAAGATCGATTCGACATCGAACGTTTCCACAAACTTCGGCAAGCCACCGCCGATCTCATTGCCGATCATTCGACCTGTCGGTCGAACACATTTCGGACTGGATCAATCTTGATCGAGACTACCCGACGCCAAAGCTCGACGTTCGCGCGCTGATTCTCGATGACGATCGCCATGTGCTGCTGGCCCAAGAAAGCACGAACGGCCGACAGACGCTTCCCGGCAACTGGTGCGACATCAATGAATCACCCGCCGACGCAATCGTTCGCGACGTCGCGGAGAAAACGGGACTCAAGTTCTCACCTTCCGGACTTCTCGCGCTGATGAACCGAAAAAAACATCCGCATCCCCTCGGATGCCCAACGCGCTAAAGGCCTTTTTTATTGCTCGAATCGAGGCAGCGCGTTATTACGGGGGACGGACGAGGCCATCGCGTCCGGCTACCTCCCGCCGAACGCCTTGCCTCCGCTCTCTGAGCATCGCATTCTGGAATCACAAATCCGCCTGTTGCACCAGCGGACGAGCGACGACGTGGCAAGCAGTCATTTCGACTGGTGAACGCACGATAGATGCGTCCGGAACATGGTTTGCGGGTTTAAATCGACCAGAATCGATCGATCAACGATGATACTTGTCTCACATACCCGACGATGTATCGAAAGTAGCCAGAAGGTGCTCAACGAATGTCCTCACCTTGGCCGGCAAGTGACGACGGCTCGGGTATACAATGCCGATAACGGGAGCAGGAGACGAATATCCAGTCAACACTGACTTCAACTCCCCATTTTTAAGCTCCGACTCAATCAATGCCGGCGGAACAAAACCGACCCCAGTTCCAGCCAGGATCATCTGCACAAGAAAATCCACGTTATTGACTACCAGCACTGGTTTGCAATCCAACCTTACTGTACCGCCATGGCCGGTGATTTTCAGTCCAGGCCCACTGGAATGCAAACCAGAAGCCTTGATATACGAATGGCCTATCAGTTGCTCAGGATGCAGCGGCTCACCACATCGCTCTAGGTATGCGGGCGATGCGCAAGCGATTAATGGGTCATGACAGATAGGGCGCGCGATGAAGCTCATATTCGACAACGTCGACAGATCGATAATACCGACATCGTATCCGTCGCGGACAAGGTCGAACGGGCGATCTAGAAGGATTGGAGAAATCGATACGTCGGGGTATGTGTTGTGATAGCTGCACAAACACGAGGCAAGGTATCGAAGCGAGAAGAAAGACGAAACCGCAACGCGCAATGTCCCAATCGGTTTCAGTGAAGGCTCCGATATGGAGCGCTCAAGTTCGTCTAGCTTCACCAGAATGTTCCGCATTCTCGCATAGTAGGTCCGCCCGAATTCCGTAACCGACACACTTCGCGCCTTGCGAACAAGAAGTTGTGCTCCTATTTGCTTTTCGAGCCAAACCACATTGCGGCTGATCGCCACATCAGAGATGCCTAATCGGTTGGCAACCCGCACAAAACTCTCGTCTTCCACGACCTGCAAGAAGAAACGTACGGATTGAATTTTGTCCATCTTGCATCTGATCCACTTAGGTTTCCCGGACCAGGTATAGAGCGAGTTTTCCGTCGTTTCGATCGCGGCCGTAAGACTCAATCAACGTCCGCAAGTCATCGTCGGTGATTGCCGCTTCCATCCTTAAGATATTCCGCGAGAGGGGCGCCTTATGCGCTTGCGCGTACCGTTCACGGCAAATTCAGGAAAGCAGAACGATTTTTCCGATCGTCCGCCCGCTCATGATCGAGCGATGGGCATCTGCGGCGCGATTCAGCGGAAACGTTTCGCTAACGATGACGCGCAGTGTGCCGGTCGCTGCTGCGATGATCAGCCTCAGGCGCGCCGCGTAACGGATATCCTGCCCGGGATCGGCGCCAGGAACGCCGCCAAGCAGCTTCACGCCCGCACGGCTTCCCCGGGCAAACCCGGCGATCGTCGCAATGCGTGAGCGATCGGAAACTACCTCCAGCGACGTGTCGATTGCTTCGTCGGATCCCACCATATCCGCAGCCGCATTGACACCTTGAGGGGCTGCAGCCCTGACTCGATCCGCCAAGCCTGGTCCATATGCGACCGGGATCGCGCCGAGTTCGCGCAACACGTCGTGCTTGCCGGGACTCGCGGTCCCAATCACCGTCGCGCCCCGCGTCACGGCCAATTGCACTGCGAGATGACCTACGCCGCCAGCCGCGCCGTGAATCAACACGGTCTCGCCCTCCTCAAGCGCGACGGCCTCCAACGCATGAACCGCGGTAGTACCCGCGGCAAGCGACCCGCCGGCCTGATCCCACGGTAGATTCGCGGGCTTGGCCAGCACCGACGACGCGGGAACGACTAACTGCGTTGCATATGCGCCCGGCGCACGATACACCAGCACCTCGTCGCCCACTGATATCGGGCCGGTTGGCCCCACGGCCTCTTCCCCCGTGGCCGTCACGACACCGGCCGCTTCGAAGCCGATTCGGAGCGGTAGATTTGCCGGATTGGTGCCGAATCCACCGCCATAGAGTTTGTAATCGATCGGATTCACCCCTGACGCGCGAATCGCGACACTCACCTGACCATGGCCAACTTTCGGTACCGGAACCTCACGCAGGGCAAGAACCTCGGGGCCGCCGTAAGCCATCGCGACGACAATCCTCACACTCTCGGAGGTCTGGTTTTCATATGCTTCGGAGCTCATCGTTTTTGCCTTGTCATCATCTTCGAATTTCAAGCCGCAACACCTGACCGGGATATCGATGCGATCTCGACGTCATTTCATTGGGCCGCGTTATCGAGACACCCCAAGCTTTCCGCTCCCCCTGGCAATACGCTGATCGATACTGAACACGCCCGCACCATTTGCAACGATCTGCAGCAGCCCGCCAGCAATGGCCACATCCTTGAAGAAATGGAAAAGCTGATTCTGATCGCCTAGCGCATGGTGGAAGATCAGCGCGGTGACCACCGAATAAACGGCGAGTAACGCAGCCACAAGGCGGACTCGATAGCCGGCGACGAGAAGACCGCCTCCGGCCAGCTCGAGAATCAGTGCCCCCAAAAAGCCGAGCGTAGGCGCCGGCAGGCCGAGCGACGAGATATAGCCGATCGTCGCCCCGGGGGCCGCGAGCTTGCCCAGTCCGCTGATCAGGAAGAGGAGTGCGATCAAGACACGCCCTACCAGCGGAAGGGCCAGCGTGAGATTCGAGTTCTTCGTTTCCATGAAATGCAATCCCAATCAAATTTAAAAAATATGAACTGCTCGAACTTCCCTTATCTCAGCGCGCTCGCCAATCCGACGCGCTGCCGATTCGATCGATTTCGGCCTCGCCCTTTCGGAGTGCGTCGACCGACGTGTGAACAGAGTAATTGCCGACCACGAGATCGTACGGATGAGGAACAGCGGAGCCCACGAGAATGTCCGCGTCGCTTCCGGCCGTGAATACGATCGTGCCGTCGGATTCATCGAACACGACCAGATCGCTACCGATCGACATGCCGTTGGCCGCCACCGAACCGGATCCCGCATGTGCCCACGCGACCGTCTGCCCAGACGGCGGCTGAAATCGCCAGGTTTTGCCGGCCCGCAACCGGACATGCAGCAAGGTGATGCCTTCCGTCGATGCAACGGGACTCCGAACGCCGGCGAGATCGCCAAAAAGCACGCGCGCTGGGCCGACACCGGGAATCGATCCAGCGGGCACTTGTTGACTGAACGCGGAACCGTTCTCCTGATCGGGCGGCAATGCAATCCAGACTTGATAGCCTCGGAGGCGTTCGTTTCCGACGGCGCTTCCGTCATGCCAGACGCCATTCCCGGCCTGCAACCATTCCACGTCGCCTTTCCGCATGATTCCCGATGCACCGGTCGTATCCTGGTATCGTGCCTCGCCGTTCAACACTATGCTGGCGGTCGCGATGCCCGAGTGAGGATGAATCCTGAACAGTTCGTCGCGTGTCGGCGCGAAATCGAAGTAATCGACGAAGACGAACGGCTTGATTCGCCGCCCGATATCCGTCGGGCTGACCAGCCTCAGGATGGAACCCAGCTGGTAGCCAGCAGTGCGCAGCGTGATCCTGCGCACCCGAGGGGCGGCGACCGGCTGCTCGATACTGTCGACGAGTGAACTCATCATGTCCTCCCGCAATTGCGATACGGTCAGATTAAGTCGTTGACCTCGGAACGGATAGTCGATATTTTTCGATGAAACCCATCCGATTCCCAGATACATGCTCGAAGCCCTCTCGCTCGACCAGTTGAGGACCTTTATTGCCGCGGCTGACGAAGGCAGCTTTTCGGCTGCGGGCCGAAAGCTGCGGCGCGCCCAGTCGGTCGTGAGCCAAACGCTCGCGAACCTCGAAGCGCAGCTCGACATTCAGTTATTCGACCGCAGCAGCCGCTATCCACGGCTGACGGAAGAAGGCAGAGCGTTGCTCGCGCAGGCGCGTCTCGTGGTCGGCAGCATGGATTCGTTCAAATCGCAGGCACGCGCGATCGCGGAAGGGCTGGAGCCCGAACTCTCGGTCGTCATGGACGTGATGTTTCCGATGGAGAAGCTGACTCATGCCGTCGGCGGATTTCGCATCGCATTTCCCGACACGCCGCTGCGCCTCTACGTGGAAGCATTGGGCGCGGTGGTGCAACCCGTGCTCGACGGCACGTGCAGACTCGGCATCAGCGGCTCGATGCCCGACGTACCCGAGACCGTCGGCGCCGAACACCTGCTCGAAGTACCCATGGTCACGGTCGCTGCCCCGACTCATCCGCTCTCGCGGCATGAACACGTGATCCAGTCCGACGAGCTGGACGAGCATGTTCAACTCGTCTTGACCGATCGCAGTGCTCTGACCGACGGGAAATTGTTTGGTGTCTATTCATCGCTCACGTGGCGGCTGGCCGATCTGGGTGCCAAGCACGCATTCCTGAAGGCGGGGTTCGGCTGGGGGCACATGCCGGAAGCGATGGTGCGGGACGATATCGACGCCGGACGTCTCGTCAGATTAAGCCTCGGCATCCTGTTTCCTCGCATCCATGCAATGCCGATGCTGGGGATATACCGCAAAGACACGCCACCGGGGCCAGCGGGTCGATGGCTGCTCGAACAGCTCAAAGTTCCCTGCTAGCAGGCCCGGCGCGTCGCGAATCGAACGCGATACGGCGTGTGCGTGATCTTCGTTGCGGCCTTCCTTGGCATATCCCGCCCATGAAGCTAGGGATATCGAACGAGATTGCGCGAAGGAAGCGGCCCTCCTGGAAATTGGAAGAGCCGTCCACCGGTGACAAGCGTGCCGAGATCGATCCCGAAAAAGTCCAACCGCTCGATCAACTGAGCGACGGTGGCCTTCGCGGCCACGTCGTCGCCTGCATAGAACAAAACGCGCTGCCCGCCCTCCGCACGAGGATCGCTGGACAGTAATATCGGCTTCAAGTGATTGAAGGCTTTCACCACTTTGGCGCCGGGAACCCATTCCCGAAACACCTCGCTCGATGTGCGCCCACCCAAATCAGCTACGTTGAGCGGCATCCCCTCCAGTGGGTTGTTGGTGTCGATCACAGTGCGGCCGGCAAAATTGGGCAATCCCGCCAACGCCGTGGATAGCTTTGACCAATTTACCGCCACGAAAACAATTTCCTGAGCAGCAGCTTCTTCACGAGTACCGGCTTGGATGGTCGGACCAAACCTGTCGACCAGTTTCTGGAGTGATGCCGGTCCGCGGCTATTGGCGACGACGGCGTGTATTCCTTTTCGCGAGAGCGCTTCGGCAATCGCGGATCCGATTGCACCGGCACCGATTATTCCAATCTTATTCATCAGGATTCTCTATTCCTTACATCACTATTTACAGAGGTTAATTTCGTCGTCGGCGCGTCGCCAATCATTCGACGAGGTCTTCGTCGATGCGTTTGCGCCACCCGTCGATGGACATCTCAGTCTATGCAGACGCATGGATCATGAGCAACTCTGATTTCTCGATGGTTTCCATCGAGAAATCAGATGCCCCCAAAAATGTTGACGGTCTGGTCACAAACAACGATCCGTCCCGATTAATCGGGCTCATCCATCGTATTCCGAGATAGGCTGCATCGATATATTGTGGATACCTCAGCAAGCTGGCATGTGAGATAAGTATCACCGTTGATCGATCGATTCCGGTCGATTGAACCCTGTCAACCTTGTTCCGGGCTATCTATCGTGAATCTACTGCACATTGATTCAAGCATCCTCGGCGGCCATTCGGTTAGCCGCATCCTTTCCGCCGACATCGTCGACCGCCTGATCGTCCTGCATCCCCGAATTCGTGTCACGTATCGCGATCTTGAAAAGGACCCCGCGCTTCACCTGTCCTCGACGCATATATCCGCATCCCAGGGGAACGCCAACAGCGACGAAGCTTTGGCTAAAGACATCGCGCTTGGCGCTCAGTATCTGGACGATCTCTTCTCGGCGGATTTCATCGTGATCGGATCGCCGATGTACAACTTCTCCATTTCGTCCCAGCTCAAGGCATGGATCGACCGTATCGTCGTGGCCGGGAAGACGTTCCGTTATGGTCCGAACGGACCGGAAAGCCTTCTTCCGGAGGGGAAGAAAGTCTTCATCGCATCTTCCCGCGGTGGGCAATATACCGGCAACAGCCCGTCACGCGTACTGGATCACCAGGAAAGCTATCTCACCGGCATTCTGTCATTTATCGGACTGACCGATGTCACGATCGTCCGTGCGGAAGGATTGGCGCTCGGCGATGAAGCGAAGAATGCCGCAATTACGAAAGCTAAAAAAGAGATCTCTGAGTTCGCTTTCTGATTGAAACCGAACGGCTTTTTCATAGACTGATTATCATTTTCTACAAACAACTTACTCACAATATTTTTTAAAACACTGCATCATCTTAGTGAAATCAGGCTTCCCTCCCGCTTCGTTTCGATGTATTGCATCAATTTTCCCCGGTGCCTCGGTTGTTGGTTTCCCCTTGGGGCCTGTTTTAACAATGCTTGATCGCCCTCGGAACCACAACCTTTTCCGACCGGCTTGCCGGTCGGTTTTTCTATGACTCGCGCGACACACATCTCCGGTGTCCTTCGGTACAGCGTCGTCGCTCGACTCGTCGATGCACTCCAGCGTGATCTCACCGCCTCCGCCGCGTACGTAATGGAGACGACCCGCTTTCGTGGACACGGACTATTCTGACAAGGAGGAGGTACGGATCAACTCACGGCACGGTTAGCCTGGCGCTGGCTCACCGAGGTGGCCCAAAATCCGTTCACCGCCTGCTGATCGATTGTCTCATCGGACCCCGATTCGTCGGCCGGACCGACAACGTGACAGTGCCGTCTCCGGTGCGAATTTTTAAACCCGTCAAAAACTGTATGGATCACGGATTTCCGGTCCGGACATTGAACGGGATCGGTGTTTGTGCACGCGGGAAAACGGGAGCACGACACGACCCCGAGCGGCAACGCGGACACCCGGCTGCACGAAAGCCGCCGGGCGGAGCAAAGAATGGAGAAAACGAGCAGCCGGGGCCGCTGCATCGCGCAACCTGCGCGCCGCGCGGATCACGTCACTTCGCGTTCAGTTCCTGCCAGCGCCGGTAGACACCGATCGCGTCGCCGTGCTTCTGCTGCACCATCGGCAGCCGCCGCTCGCCGATCGGCTTCGCATATTCTGCATAAAACGTGTCGAGCTCGAAGTACTTGCGGTCGTCGCGGTAGAACGGCGCGTAGTCCTCGCGCGTCGTGATGTAGATCACGCGCTTCGGGCTGCAGTAGTACAGCGATCCGAGGCACATCGGGCACGGGCTCGCGAGGATGTAGATCTCGCAATCGGTCAGGTG
The DNA here is from genome assembly GCF_022809715.1 of Burkholderia pyrrocinia. Lineage (NCBI taxonomy): Bacteria > Pseudomonadati > Pseudomonadota > Betaproteobacteria > Burkholderiales > Burkholderiaceae > Burkholderia > Burkholderia pyrrocinia. The sequence goes on along the minus strand of NZ_CP094460.1, from coordinate 2,524,692 downwards.
TTCGGTGCCGAGCTTGCGGCATGCATCGCGCACCGCGAGGATCTCCGCATGCGCGGTCGGGTCGCTGGTCTGCGCGACGAGGTTCGGGCTCTCCGCAACGATCTCGCCGTCGCGGACGATCACCGTCGCGAACGGGCGTCCGCCCTCTTCCACGTTCTTCATCGCGAGATCGATCGTGCGTTTCACAAAATCCATGGCTGTGTCCTCGTAGAAACGGAATGGCCGGAACGTGCACCGGCCTGCGGCCGACGCACGTCGAGCGAACCTGTGCGGCGGCGCCGTTGCGGCGCCGCGCCTGCGTCGGTTCGGTCAGAACGGCTTGGTCGGCAGGTACTTGCCGTCGAGCGTAATCACCGCGCGCGAACCGCCTTCGGGATCGTCGACCTTCTTCACGTCGAGCCGGAAATTGATCGCGCTGATGATGCCGTCACCGAACTTCTCGTGAACCAGCGCCTTCAGCGTCGTGCCGTACACCTGCAGCATTTCGTAGAAGCGGTAAATGGTCGGATCGGTCGGCACGCGATCGTCGATGCTGCCGCGCAGCGGGATCGTCTGCAGCAGCAGCACCGCGTCGTCGTCGAGGCCGAGCTTGTCGGCAACGACGCGCGCGGCGCCGGCCGGCAGCGCGTGCTGGCCGAGCAGCGCGGCCGTGACGAACGCTTCGCTCAGGCCCGTGCCTTCGGTGAGCTGCGCGAACGACAGGTTCTTGCGCGCCTTCGCGAGAACGACGGTCTCCGCAAGCGCGTGGCGGGCGGTCTGGCTGTGCTGGGACTGGATCATGGCAATACCTCGTGGTTGGGTGGGAGCGATTCAGGCCGCGACGGGAAGCGTCGCGGGCGTGGCGCGGACGTCGGGATGGTCCGCCAGGGAGACGAACCGGCCGGTCGCGCCGTCATGGGCGTCGATGCAGCCGGATTCGATGTCGTAGACCCAGCCGTGCAGCACGAGACGCCCTTCTTCGAGCGCGAGCCGCACGGCAGGGTGCGTCTTCAGGTTCGCGAGTTGCGCGACGACGTTCTCGCGCACCATCGAGTCGATCCGCTCGCGTTCGCTGCGATGCGTGCGCGCCTCGTTCACGACGCGCGCCGAATCGGCGTAGCGCAGCCAGTGGCCGACGGCAGGCATGTGGTCCATGCACTGGCAGGTCGCGATCGCGGTCATCGCGCCGCAATCGGAATGCCCGCAGATCACGACGTCGGTCACGCGCAGCGCGGCCACCGCGTATTCGACCGAGGCCGACACGCCGCCCGGCTCGGGGCCGTACGACGGCACGATGTTGCCGGCGTTTCGGATCACGAACAGATCGCCCGGCTCGCGCTGCGTGACGAGCTCTGGTACCAGCCGACTGTCCGAGCACGAGATGAACAGCGCACGCGGGTTCTGGCTGCGCGCGAGATCGCGGAACAGCGCGGCACGCTCCGGATAGGCGTCGCGCTGGAACTTCAGAAAGCCTTCAATGATGTCCTTCATCGCGTGTCCTCCGGTGTGGGTGAAATCGATGAAGGGCAGGTTACGCCGGACTTCCAATAACGTAAAAGACTGATTTATGATCCATCGGATAAGCAAAACTTATAGGAATCGCGATGCTGCTGCGCCATATCAACTACTTCCTGGCCGTCGCCGAACACCGCAGCTTCACGCGCGCGGCCGCCGCGCTGCACGTATCGCAGCCCGCGCTGTCGCAGCAGATCCGTCAGCTCGAGGAGACACTCGGCGCGCAACTGTTCGACCGCACCGGGCGTGTCACGCGATTGACTGACGCCGGCAACGTGTATTTCCGCTATGCGCGGCAGGCGCTGCACGATCTCGCGGAAGGCCGGCGCGCCATTCACGACGTGCAGGATCTCAGCCGCGGCTCGCTGCGGATCGCGGTCACGCCGACCTTCACGAGCTATCTCGTCGGGCCGCTCGTCGAGGCGTTTCACGGCCGTTATCCGGAAGTGTCGCTGTCGGTACGCGAGATGTCGCAGGAACGCATCGAGGCGCTGCTCGTCGATGACGAACTCGATGTCGGCATCGCGTTCGAAGAGGTGAATACGGCGGATATCGAAGCGGAAACGCTGCTGGTCGAGACGCTCGCGCTCGTCGTGAACCGTCGGCACGCGCTCGCCGGGAAACGCAGGGCCGGCCTGCGCGCGCTGCACGACGCGCCGCTGGTGCTGCTCACGGCCGAGTTCGCGACGCGCGTGCAGATCGACCGTTATTTCCGCGAGCACGACGTGCGGCCGCGTGTGCTGATGGAAGCGAATTCGCTTGGTGCGGTGATCGAGATCGTGCGCCGCACGAATCTCGCGACGCTGCTGCCCGCGACGATCGCGACCGGGCACGACGATCTCGTTGCCGTCGCGCTCGATCCGGCCGTGCTGCGGCGCACGGCGGTGCTGCTGCAGCGCAAGGGCGCGTACCGGAGCGCGGCCGCGCGTGCGTTCGTCGAGCTGGCGCTCGCGCAGGGGGCGGGGAAAGCGAAGGGAAAAGGCAATTCACGCCCGGCGCGCCAAAAGGCGGCCGGAAAATGAACGCCTGCGTCGAATCGAATCGACGCGAAGAAACGCGTCAGTTGTAGCCGAGAATCGCCACCGCCGCGACGTCCGGCCGATCGTGCGTATTCCCGACGAGCGATGTCATCGGCTCCTGCAACACGGCCTGATACGACGTCACGCGCGCCTCTTCCGCTACGCCCGCTTCGTCCGGTGCCGGTTCGTCGAACGCGTCGAAACCGCTGAAGAACCCCGATTGCTTCTGCGAAAAAGTCATCTCCACTCCTTTGATATGTCGTTGATGTTCTAGCCGACCTGCTTCAACGCCGCCGCCTGCACAGGCGCGCCGTCATGCACGGCCTCCGATCGCGCAAGCTGCGCGCGCGTGCGCCGCGTGATGTGAATCACCGCGAATACCACCGGCGCGATCAGCAGGCCTTCCGCCAGCTCCGGATCGACCGGCAGGTTCATCACGTGCAACGCCTTGAACGCCGCCGTCGCGAGCGACAGCACGTAGTACGAAATGGCTGCCACCGACAGCCCTTCGACCGCGTGCTGCAGATGAAGCTGATTGCGCGCGGTGCGCTCCATGCCCGCCAGCAGGCGCGTCACGTCCTTTTCCTGCGCGAGGTTCACGCGCGTGCGCAACAGGTCGACCGCGCGCGCGATCCGCGCGGCGATCTGCTCGTGGCGCGCCCATACGCTGCGGCACGTCTCCATCGCCGGCGCAAAACGCCGCTCCATGAATTCGGCGATCGTCGGCATCCCTTCGATACGCTCCTCGCGCAATTCCTGGATGCGCGCCAGCACGAGTTTTTCGTACGCTCGCGACGCACTGAAACGCGCGCCCGATCCCGACAGCGATTCGACCCGCACCGCGAGATGCGTGAGCTTGACGAGCAGCGCCGCGTCGTCGCCGTCGGCGCCGCTCGCGTCCATCCGCTGCATCAGCGCATGCAGTGCCGCGTGGATCTCGTCGAGTTCGCGGCTCATCCGGCGCGCGACCGGCAGCGCGAGCAGCGCCATCATCCGGTACGTTTCGATTTCGTACAGACGCTGCAGCAGGCGGCCGCCCTGCTCCTCGCGGAAATCCTCGTCGACGACGAGAAAACGCATGAAGCCGTCGTCGCGCACATGCCAGTCGCAGAACACCTTGCCGCCGCCGAGCACGTTGCTGCCGACGAGCGCGGGCCCGTCGATCCAGCGACGCAGGTCGCCGCAGACGAGCCGCGCGGCATCGCCCGACAGCAGTTCCATCCGCACCGCGACGAAGCGGATGCCGGCCAGCCGCGCGAACCATGCGGCCGGAATGCCTTCGATCGCGAGATCGTCGAAATAGCCGGTGTCGCGACGCGGCGCGACGAACGTAAAGGTCGAGAATTCAGTGTGACGTTCCCACTTCAGGTGCCAGCCGCACGGCGACTGCACCGCATAGTGCGTCGCGCCTTCGTGCGGCGCGGCAATGCCGGTGTCGCGGCACAGTGCGTGCAGCAGCGTTTCGTGGATGTCGGGCTCGCCGTCCGCATAGATCGCGTAATGCGTGAGCGACACGGCTTCGGCAAGCCGCAGGAACGGCCGCGCATGCAATTCCGCGGCCAGTGCGGCGCGCAACGGATGGTCCATCATCGATACACCACTCTTCCTGTTCAAGCCTGCGTGCCGGGCAAAACGCCAGCGTGATTGCACTATGGCAGACACACAGCAACAATAAAAACGCATAATGCTGATCGTTACGTTCAGTTTTCCTGATACCCATGAAGATGCTCGATCACGACGTGCTGGCCACCGTCGTCGCCGTCGCGGAAACCGGCAACATGACCCGCGCCGCCGAAGCCGTGAACCGCTCGCAGTCGGCCGTGAGCATGCAGATCAAGAGCCTGGAAGACGCGATCGGCCGGCCGCTGTTCGTGCGCAAGCCGCGCAGCATCGTGCTGACGCGCGAGGGCGAGGTGCTGCTGGGATTCGCCAGACGAATGCTGGCGCTGCGCGACGAGGCGTGGGCGGCCGTGGTGCGGCCGGAAGTGACCGGTAAAGTGGTGATCGGCGTGCCGGACGACTATGCGTCGTCGCTGCTGCCGTCGGTTCTGAAGAAATTCTCGGCGACCTACCCGAAGGTCGAGATCCAGGTGATGGGGCTGCCGAGCAGCGCGCTCGCGCCGCTGATCAAGGACGGCACCGTCGATCTCGTGTGCGGCACACGCATCAAGGGGCTGACCGGCGACTTCATCCGCCACGAGCCAATGGCGTGGGCCGCGATGACGAACGGGCCGCGCGTGTGGGAAGAGCGGCCGCTGCCGATCGCGGTGTTCATGCCGGGCAGCGTCGCGCGCGAGAACGCGATCCGCAGCCTCGAACGCGCGAAGGTGCCGTATCGCACCTCGTATGAAAGCCCGAGCCTGCTCGGGCTGCTCAGCATGGTCGAGGCCGGCCTCGCGGTCGCGCCGCTCGCGCGCTGCGCGATTCCCGCGCAACTGTCGATGCTCGGCCGCTCGCACGGGCTGCCCGACCTGCCGCCGCTCGAACTGATTCTCGCGCGCAGCACGAAATCGAAGCGGCCGCCGTGCGACTTTCTCGCGGAACAGTTGATGGAAGACCTTCAGCGGCAGACCGGGCAAACCGGCGACGCGTGATCAGCGCGTCGCGCGAAACCCGGCCGCGGCCAGCGCCGCGTTGACGTTCGCCGCGACCGCATCGACGAGTGCCTCGAGCGTATCGCCGCGCACCTGCGCGTGTTCCGGCGCGACATGCTCGATGCGTCGCCAGCCCCACTGCGCACCCGACGCGACCGACAGCGTCGCGCCGAACCGGTTGCCGTGACGGCGGCCGAAGATGCTCACGCGCCGCTCGTCCAGATACGCCTGCTCGGGCAGACAAAGGCCGATCTCGACTGCGACCTGATCGGAGTCGTTGACCCGTGCGGCCGGGTTGACCGCCGGCGCGAACACCTTGCCGATCCGCAACGTCACGCAGGTTTCCCACGCCGCGAGCGGCCCGCCGGCCGCGTCGACGCGCTCGGTGTCGACCGACCACTGATGCCCGTCGGGCACGACGATCGCCTGATGCAGCAACATTTCGGCCACGCGCACCGTCGTCACGAGCTGCCGCGCGAGCTGCCGGCCCGACGGCAGCGACGCCGTCCGCGCGCGGCGGCTTGCCGGCCGCGCGCTATGCACTTCTTCCGTGAGGTACATGGACACTCCATATTCAGGATCGGCGCCGCACGCGACGCGGCGCACGAACATCCGCCGCCCGGCGGGCGGACAGCACCGCGACCGACGATCCGGCGGCGAATCAAACGATCAACAAGCAACCGACGCGCAATAATCGTTCCCCGATTCACCGGGGCTGCGGCCCGACGCGCAGCCGGCGCGCGACGGGCCCGATCACCGCATCGGCCTGCTGCGCGATCAGCATGTGCAGCGTGAAATCCAGATCCTCCGGCGCGATCTCGAAGTGCACATGGATCACGTCGCGCACGGTGCGCGCGCTGACGACATACACGCCGAGCGGCGAATGCAGCAGCGCCGCGAGGCGGGCGCGCGCGAGTTCGCCGGAGTCGGCCGTCAGCGTGACGGGCAACTGCAGGCGCAGGCGCGGCGGCGGGAACGGAAGGACGGTGTTGCGTGCGCCGGCGCGCACCTGGCGGCCGGCGACATCGAAGGCGGGAACGGGATGGATGAAGGTCATGGAGCGGACGGAAGCCGTCTCGGCTGTTCGACACATACCCAGCTTAGAAGACCGCGCATAAACGCCGTGCAAAAAAACGGCGCGGTAGTGCAAAAAACGGCATGCGGGGTGCAGGCCGCGTCATCGTCACCTTCGCTCTGCCCATCCTCACCGCTACCGCCGACGACCACGTCCCGTCACAACCGCCCCGCCTCCGATACACTGTGCGCGGCCTAGACAGTCGGCTCCGGCAATCGCCGCCGCCCCGGCACCTGCCCCATTGAACGCGCCCCCGGCGACACGATCCGCCGGCCGGCCCGCACGGCGCACCTCCCGATCACGATCCGATGGAGTCTCGCTTGAAAACCTGGCGCCGCACGCTGCTTGTCCTTGCCGCCGGCCTCCTCGCCGCCGCCTCCACATCCGCCCGTCCTGTCTGCACCGTCGTCGCCGATGCCGCCACCGGCCGGATGCTCGTCCAGCAAGGCGATTGCGCGACCCGCGTCACACCGGCGTCGACCTTCAAGGTGGCGATCAGCCTGATGGGCTTCGACGCCGGCTTCCTGAAGGACGAACACACGCCGACCCTCGACTTCCACGCAGGCTATCCCGATTGGGGCGGCGCCCCGTGGCGCGAGCCGACCGACCCGGCGCGCTGGATCAAGCTGTCGATCTTCTGGTACTCGGAACAGGTCGCACAAGCGCTCGGGCCGGCACGCTTCCAGCAGTACACGAACGCATTCGGTTACGGCAATACGGACGTGACCGGCAAGCAGGGCGAACTCAGCGGCGCGATGGGCGCATGGGTCAATTCATCGCTGCAGATTTCGCCGCTCGAACAGGTCGCGTTCATGCGCAAGATCGTGCACCGGACGCTGCCCGTCAGCACGCACGCGTACGACATGACCGAGCGCATCACGCTGATCGACGCGCAGCCGGACGGCTGGACCGTGCACGGCAAGACGGGCACGGGCTCGCCGGGCCTCAAGTACGACGCCGCGCACGCGTACGGCTGGTTCGTCGGCTGGGCGACGAAGGGGCCGCGCACGCTCGTGTTCGCGAACCTGATCCAGGACGACAAGCGGCAGACGCCGAATGCGGGCTTGCGCTCGCGCGATACGTTCCTGGCCGCGCTGCCGGCGCTCGCCGAACCAGCCCGGCCGCAATGAGCGCCGGCCCGCGCAACGCGCGGATCGACCTGCTGCGCGGCGTGTCGATCGTGCTCGTCCTGCTGCATCACTTCAACATCGCGTATCCGCTGCGCGACACGGCGCTCGCGCGCGTGCTCGGCTGGGACACGGTCCATGCGATCGTGCGCAACGGCAACTACGGCGTGACGATGTTCTTCGCGATCTCGGGCTACCTGATCACGTCGAATGCGCGCCGCCGCTGGGGCAGCCTCGGCGCGCTCGACGTGCGCGCGTTCTACGTGTCGCGCATCGCGCGCATCGTCCCGTGCCTGCTCCTGCTGCTCGCGCTCGTCAACGGCCTCGCGGCGGCCGGCGTGCCGATTTTCACGAACCATGCGCCGCAGGGCGTCGCCGTGTCGTTCTGGCTCGTGAATCTCGCGTCGCTCACGTTCTGGATGAACGTGCTGATCGGCGCATACGGATGGGTCAACTACGCGCTCGGCGTGCTGTGGTCGCTGTCGGTCGAAGAGGTGTTCTACCTGTCGTTTCCGCTGCTGTGCATCGCGCTGCGCCGCGACGCGCGGCTGTTCGCGTTCTGGCTGCTGATTGCCGCGATCGGCCCCGTGTACCGCTTCACGCATCCGGGCGACGAAGGGGGCTTCCTCTATGCGTACTTCGCGTGCTTCGACGGCATCGCGATCGGCTGCTGCACTGCATTGCTCGCCGAACGCGCGCGCTGGCAGGCGCTCGCGGCAGCGCCCGTGCAATGGCTCGCGGCAGCGGCGATGACGGCGCTCTATCTCGCGTGGCCGATCGCGCAAAGCCATGTGATCGGGGTATCCGCGATGGCGCTCGGCACGGCCGTGCTGCTGATCGGCGCGCAGGCGGAACGCGAACGCGCGCACGGCCGCGCGCTCGCGCCGCTGTGCTGGAGCGGCCGGCTCAGCTACGAGCTGTATCTGTTCCACCTGATCGTGCTCGGCACGCTGCGCACGTTCTGGCCGCCGTCTGCCACGCATGGCGACGGCAAGCTGGCGTTGCTCGTCGCGTATCTGGTGCTGTCGGCCGGGTTAAGCGCGGTCATCGCGCGCGGCTATGCGATACCGCTCGATCGTTTCATCAAACGGGTCGCGTCGCGGCCCGCGGTGCGCGTGCCGGACGGCGCGCGCTTCTAGCGCTTCGTCGGCGATCCCTGTCGGACACGGCTGGAAAAGGAAAAACCAGCCGGCCTGACCGCAAGCCCCACTTGCGAAGAATGGAAATTGGAAGGATCAGTATGACTTATGAAAGAAACCGGCGCGGCCGCGTCAACCGGCGTGTTCGGCGGCAACGCCGCGCACGGTCACGATGCGCGCAGGCGGAATATTTGCCCAGACGATTCGACTGCCGCAGGCAACGAATGCCGAATCGCCCAGCGGATGACGGCCGGGCGAGCGCAAGTCGTATGTAAATTGAATCATCACGCCGTCGGCCGACAGCACGTGATGGCATTGCTCGACGATGGCCGTCACGTCCTCGCGCGGCAGCGTGCGCAGCGGCAGGCACGACACGATCGCATCGACCCGCGCGGCGGGCGGCAGCAGCCGTTCGAGCTGCCGCGCATCGCCCCACACGATCGACACGTCCGGAAAGCGTCGCCGCAGGTGCTGCACGAACGCCGGCGAACGCTCGACCACGACGAGGCGCCGTGGCGCGACGCCGCGTTCGAGCAACGCCGCGGTGATCGCGCCGGTGCCGCCGCCGAGTTCGACGACCAGCCCGTCGCCGTCCGGCACCGCGTCGGCCATCCCGCGCGCCAGATGCCGCGAACTCGGGCACAACGCGCCCACCGCGGCCGGGCGGCCGACCCACTCGCGCACGAACAGTGCGGAGACACGCCACGCGTTCGGCCAGATCATTGGCCGGCCTTGAGCGGTTGCGCCTTCGGCTTCGACGTGCCGACGACTGCGTGGAACGGGGCTACGGCGTCACGGGGCTTGTTCACTGGCATCCTCCTGGACGAAGCGGTCCGCCGCAGGAAGAGCGACGATCCAATCGATTCTAGGAAACGCAAACTTAAGGCGACGTGAAGATTGTCCCTAATTGCCCGCGCCGCCGCATCCGTGAGTGGGCCGCCGACGGGAGCGAAGCAGCGTGACCGATCGGGAACGAACGGCACGCCGCATCGCGCGCGGCACCGCCTCACCGCAGGTTGGTTCTCGCCAGCTCGACGATCTCGTCGCCGCGCCCGCTCAGGATCGCGCGCAGCATGAACAGGCTGAAGCCCTTCGCATGCGCGATCTCGATCTTAGGCGGCATCGCGAGCTCGTATTTCGACGTGACGACGTCGACCACCGCCGGCCCGTCATGCGCGAACGCCGTGCGCAATGCCTGCTCGACGTTCTCCGAATGCTCGACGCGTACGCTGAAGATACCCGCGCCCTTCGCGATCGCCGCGAAATCGGTCGGGCTCAGGTCGACGTTGGTGTCGAGATAGCCGGCCGCCTTCAGCTCCATCGACACGAAGCCGAGCAGGCTGTTGTTGTACACGACGATCTTGATCGGCAGGTTGAGCTGGCGCGCGCTCAGCAGATCGCCGAGCAGCATCGACAGCCCGCCGTCGCCGGACAGCGACACCACCTGCCGCCCCGGATACGCACCCTGCGCGCCGAGCGCCTGCGGCATCGCGTTCGCCATCGACCCGTGGTTGAACGAGCCGTGCAGTTGCCGCTTGCCGTTCATCGTCAGGTAGCGCGCGGCCCACAGCGTCGGCGTGCCGACGTCGGCCGTGAAGATCGCGTCGTCGGCCGCGACTTCGTCGACGATCTTCGTCAGGTATTGCGGATGGATCGCGCGGCCCGGCGGCTCGGCCACCGCGAGATCGTCGAGCCCCTTGCGCGCGGCCGCGTAATGCTTCAGCGCATTCTCGAGGAAGCGCCGCTGGGTCTTGCGCGTCAGCCGCGGCAGCAGCGCCGCGATCGTCTCCTTCACGGTGCCGACGAGGCCGAGCGCGAGCGGCGCACGATGGCCGAGCTGCGAGCCCTTCCAGTCGATCTGCGCGATCTTCGCGTTCGACGGATAGAACGGCCGGTACGGGAAATCCGTGCCGAGCATCAGCAGCGTGTCGCACGATTCCATCGCGTGATAACCGGAGCTGAAGCCGATCAGCCCGGTCATCCCGACGTCGAACGGGTTGTCCCATTCGACGAACTGCTTGCCGCGCAGCGCATGCACGACCGGCGCGCCGAGCGTGTCGGCCAGCGCGACCACTTCGTCGTGCGCGCCCTGCGTGCCGCTGCCGCACAGCAGCGTGACCGCGTCGGAGCCGTTCAGCAATGCCGCGAGCCGGTCGAGATCGGCCTCGGCCGGCAGGATCGACGGCGGCGCCGATGCGCTCCACGCCGGCGCCTCTTCCGGGCCGTCGCCGAGCGCGATGTCGCCCGGCAGCACGATCACCGCGACGCCGCGCTCCTCGATCGCGGTGCGCATCGCGCGCGCGAGCACGCGCGGGAACTGCGACGCGTTGGTCACGAGCTCCGCGAAGTGGCTGCACTCGCGGAACAGTTCCTGCGGATGGGTTTCCTGGAAGTAGCCGAGCCCGATTTCGGTCGACGGGATGTGCGCGGCGATCGCGAGCACCGGCTGGTGATTGCGGTGGCAGTCGTACAGCCCGTTGATCAGGTGCAGGTTGCCGGGGCCGCAGCTGCCCGCGCACACCGCGAGCCGCCCGGTCGACGCGGCATCCGCGCCGGCCGCGAACGCGGCGCTTTCCTCGTGCCGCGTGTGCATCCAGCGGATCGCCCCGATCTGGGCGAGGCTGAACGACAGGCCGTTCAGGCTGTCGCCCGTCACGCCCCAGATGCGCTCGACGCCCGCCGCCGCCAGCGTCTTCGCCAGATATTCCGCCATCGTCTGTCTTGCCATCACGCCCTCACTCGTTGGTTGATCGAGACATGCATGAACCGGCCGTGCGCTCGCACGCATCGCCGACCGGACGAGCATACGCGACTGGCCCGCGCCGCGTCGCGACGGTGCAACCGGGCCGACTGCCGTATGAGGCGCACGCACACGATTGGTTCGATCCGGCGCAGCGCCGCGCGGCCGGTGTCATCGTTTCGTCAGCGTCGCGCAGGCGAACGGACCGGCTGGCAGCCGCCGCGCTCAACCCCAGTCGGATGCCGACTCGTCCGGATCGACGAGCGTGAGCCCTGCCGGCGGCAGCGGCAGCGCGGTCTTGTAGCGCACCTGCTTCAGCGCGAAGCTCGACCGGATGTTCGACACGCCGGGAATCGTCGTCAGCCGCTCGATGATGAAACGCTCGAGCGTGCGCATGTCGGGCATCACGACGCGCAACAGATAGTCGGCGTCGCCCGACATCAAATAGCACTCCATCACCTCGGGCCGCTGCGAGATCGCTTCCTCGAAGCGCTGCAGCGCGTCCTCGACCTGCTTCTCGAGGCTGACCTGGATGAACACGTTGATCCGCAGCCCGAGCGGCTCGGGATCGAGCAGCGTGACCTGCTGCCGGAACAGCCCGAGCTTCTCCAGCGCGCGCACGCGGTTGAAGCACGGCGTGGTCGACAGGTTCACCGCGCGCGCGAGTTCCGCGTTCGTGATCCGCGCGTTCTGCTGAAGCTGGTTCAGGATGCCGATGTCGATGCGGTCGAGCCGCTTGGGGGAGGCGCTCATGGTCTGAATATTCCTTCTATCACGACAATTTCGGAATATTTACACTATCTGGCGGCAAATTCCCAATGAATTCAGACGCATATTTTGTGGATCGACGCGTAGCATGAGTCCCATTGGTGCGTGCCGCCGCCGGCGCGCGGGAGACTCATATGACGGATCTGTCGAACGGTATCGAACACGCGCAGCGCGCGGCCCTCGCGCGCGCCGATGCGGACCCGGAAGAAACCGCCGAATGGCTCGACGCGCTCGACGCGGTGGTCGCGCACGTCGGCCGCGACCGCGCGCAATACCTGTTCGACCGGCTCGCCGAGCATGCGCGCGCAACCGGCCTCGCGTCGCCGCGCACGCCCGTCACGCGCTACCTGAACACGATTGAGCTCGCCGAGCAGCCGCCGTATCCGGGCGACCTCGACCTGGAGGAACGGCTGTCGGCCGCGCTGCGCTGGAACGCGCTCGCGATGGTCGTGCGCGCGAACCGCGCGTACGGCGAACTCGGCGGCCACATCGCGAGCTATGCATCGGCGTCCGACCTGTTCGAGACCGGCTTCAACCATTTCTTCCGCGCGGCGGCGGCCGCGACCGGCGACGCACCCGACACGGCCGGCGGCGATCTCGTGTACTTCCAGCCGCATTCGTCGCCGGGCGTCTATGCGCGCGCGTATCTCGAAGGCTTCCTCACCGAGGATCACCTGAAGCATTACCGCCGCGAAATCGCCGGCCCGGGCCTGTGCTCGTATCCGCACCCGTGGCTGATGCCCGATTTCTGGCAGTTCCCGACCGGCTCGATGGGCATCGGCCCGATCAACGCGATCTACCAGGCGCGCTTCATGCGCTACCTGCAGCATCGCGGCCTCGCGAACACCGCGGGCCGCACCGTGTGGGGCTTCTTCGGCGACGGCGAGATGGACGAACCCGAATCGCTCGGCGCGCTGTCGCTCGCCGCGCGCGAGGGGCTCGACAATCTCGTGTTCGTGATCAACTGCAACCTGCAGCGGCTCGACGGCCCGGTGCGCGGCAACGGCCGCGTGATCGACGAACTCGAAGCGCAGTTCGCGGGCGCCGGCTGGAACACGATCAAGGTGCTGTGGGGCTCCGACTGGGATCCGCTGTTCGCACGCGATCACGCGGGCGCGCTCGCGCGTGCGTTCGCCAATACCGTCGACGGGCAGTTCCAGACCTTCTCCGCGAACGACGGCGCCTACAACCGCGCGCGCTTCTTCAGCCAGGACCCCGCGCTCGAAGCGCTCGCCGCACAGCTCACCGATGCGGAGATCGACCGCCTGCGCCGCGGCGGCCACGACGCGCGCAAGCTGCACGCCGCATATGCACGCGCGCTCGCGCACCGCGGCCAGCCGACCGTGATCCTCGCGAAGACGATGAAGGGTTACGGGATGGGCGCGGCCGGCCAGGGCCGGATGACGACCCATCAGCAGAAGAAGCTCGACGTCGACGATCTGAAGGCGTTCCGCGACCGCTTCCGGTTGCCGCTGTCGGACAGCGACGTCGAGCAGTTGAAGTTTTACAAGCCAGCGGAAGACAGCCCGGAAATGCGTTACCTGCATGCTCGCCGGGCTGCCCTGGGAGGCTATCTGCCCAGAAGGCGGATGGCGGCATCGAAGGGGCTGACCGTCCCTTCGATGCCGGCCTGGGGAGCGTTCGCGCTGGATGCGGCGGGCCGCGAGATGTCGACGACGATGGCGCTCGTGCGCATGCTCGCCGCGTTGATCAAGGATCGCGACATCGGTTCGCGCGTCGTGCCGATCGTGGCCGACGAAGCGCGCACGTTCGGCATGGCCAGCCTGTTCCGGCAGGTCGGCATCTACTCGCCGCTCGGCCAGCGCTACGAGCCGGAAGACCTCGGCTCGATGCTCTACTACCGCGAGGACACGCGCGGCCAGATCCTCGAGGAAGGCATTTCGGAAGCGGGCGCGATCTCGTCGTGGATCGCCGCCGCGACGTCGTACAGCGTGCACGACCTGCCGATGCTGCCGTTCTACATCTACTACTCGATGTTCGGCTTCCAGCGCATCGGCGACCTGATCTGGGCCGCCGCCGACCAGCGCTCGCGCGGCTTCCTCATCGGCGCGACGTCGGGCCGCACGACGCTCGGCGGCGAGGGGCTGCAACACCAGGACGGCAGCAGCCACCTCGCCGCGTCGACGATCCCGAACTGCCGCGCGTACGATCCGGCGTTCGCGTACGAAGTCGCGACGATCGTCGATGCGGGCATGCGCGAGATGGTCGAGCAGCAGCGCGACGTGTTCTATTACGTGACCGTGATGAACGAGAACTACGCGCAGCCGTCGATGCCCGACGACGATCCGGCCGTGCGGCGCGAAGGCATCCTGAAGGGCATGCACCGGCTGCCGTCCGGTTCGAACGCGACGGCACGCATGCAGTTGCTCGGCTCGGGCGCGATCCTCGGCGAAGTGCTCGCCGCGCAGCGGATGCTGAAGGACGACTGGGGCATCGATTCCGCCGTGTGGAGCGTCACGAGCTTCAGTGAGCTGCAGCGTGACGGGATGGAAGCCGAGCGTCGCGCGCGGCTCGACGACGACGCGCACTCGACGCCGTACGTCACCGCCGTGCTCGCCACGACGCGCGGGCCCGTGATCGCGGCGACCGACTACGTGCGCGCGATACCCGAACTGATCCGCGCATACGTGCCGCGCCGCTACGTGACGCTCGGCACCGACGGGTTCGGCCGCAGCGACACGCGCGACGCGCTGCGCGCGTTCTTCGAGGTCGATCGCGCGAGCATCGTGCTCGCGGCGCTGAAGGCGCTGGCGGATGACGGAGAACTCGATGCGACTATCGTGCGCGATGCGCGAGCGCGGCTCGGCAAGACTGTGCAGCAGCCCGGCACGGCGCCTTGGCAGCGCTAGGCACGCAAGTCATTTCCGCCACGATGCACTGCCCTGACAGGCAGTGCCACCGACACACACCGTTTCCGCCGGCGCGCCGCTGACGCAGCGTGCCCGGCCAACCACTCGTCATGCAGGCTGCGCTACACCGGCAGCGCGTGCGTCGACAGAATCTCCTTCAACACCATGAACGAGCGCACCTGCCGCACGCCCGGCAGATAGAGCAATTGCTCCGCATGCAGCCGGTTGAAGCTCTCGTTGTCGCGTGTGCGCACCAGCATGAAATAGTCGAACTCGCCCGTCACGACGTGACATTCGACACACCCCGACACCTTCTGCGCGGCCTTCTCGAACGCGGCGAACGCTTCCGGCGTCGAGCGGTCGAGCACGAAGCCGATCACGACCAGCATGCCGGCCCCGAGCGGCTTCGGGTCGAGCAGCGCGACGATCCCGCGAATCATCCCCATTTCCTTGAGCCGCTCGACGCGCCGCAGGCACGCCGGCGCGCTCAGCTTCACCTTCGCGGCGAGGCTCACGTTCGAGATCGACGCGTCCTGCTGAAGCTGCCTGAGGATCGCGCGATCGATGCGATCGAGCGCGGGCGCGGCATCGCCCGGCACCGCCGGTCTTCCAGTTAATTTCATTGCGTCTTCCTCGATTTTTTCGAACTCGAATTGCTTGATCAGCACTCGATTCGTTATCAACGTAGGCCGACGATATTTATTTCGCAAGCTCATTTCGCGCGCGCTTGCCTATCATTTTTCCATCGGGACACGGCGTGCCGGCCCCTCCCGAACGCACCGATGCCCGCGCCAACCCCGCCTTTCCGGAGACAAAAATCGATGAACCTGCAACGCTTCCCCCGTTATCCGCTGACGTTCGGCCCCACGCCCATCCAGCCTCTCAAGCGCCTGAGCGCGCACCTCGGCGGCAAGGTCGAGCTGTATGCGAAGCGCGAGGACTGCAACAGCGGTCTCGCGTTCGGCGGCAACAAGACCCGCAAGCTCGAATACCTGATCCCCGACGCACTCGCGCAGGGCGCGGACACGCTCGTATCGATCGGCGGCGTCCAGTCGAACCAGACGCGCCAGGTCGCGGCCGTTGCCGCGCATCTCGGCATGAAATGCGTGCTCGTGCAGGAGCACTGGGTCAACTATGAAGACCCCGTGTACGACCGGGTCGGCAACATCCAGCTGTCGCGCATGATGGGCGCCGACGTGCGGCTCGTCGCCGACGGCTTCGACATCGGCATCCGCCGTAGCTGGGAAGAAGCGATGGAGAGCGTGCGGCAGGCGGGCGGCAAGCCGTATCCGGTTCCGGCCGGCTGCTCCGAGCATCCGCTCGGCGGGCTCGGCTTCGTCGGCTTCGCGGAAGAAGTGCGTCAGCAGGAAGCCGAGCTCGGCTTCAAGTTCGACTACATCGTCGTGTGCTCGGTGACGGGCAGCACGCAGGCCGGGATGGTCGTCGGCTTCGCGGCCGACGGCCGCGCGGATCGCGTGATCGGCATCGACGCGTCGGCGACGCCGGAGAAAACGCATGCGCAGATCACACGCATCGCGCGGCATACGGCTGAAATCGTCGAGCTCGGGCGTCGCATCGACGAGCAGGACGTCGTGCTCGACACGCGCTACGCAGGCCCCGAATACGGGCTGCCGAACGACGGCACGCTCGAGGCGATCCGGCTGTGCGCGCGGCTCGAAGGCGTGCTGACCGATCCCGTCTATGAAGGCAAGTCGATGCACGGGATGATCGACAAGGTGCGGCGCGGCGAATTCGAGCCGGGCTCGAAGGTGCTGTATGCGCACCTCGGTGGCGTGCCGGCGTTGAGCGCGTATGCGGAGATTTTCCGCAACGGGTGACGGGGCCGGGCGGAGGCGCGGCGCGCACCGGCGTCACGCCTCCGTCGAACCGGCACGGCATCCGCCCGGTTCAGCTCCGCTCATCGGGCCGTGTCACGCAGTGCCTTCATCTCGATGTCGCCGTAATAGATCGTCCGCTCGGTCACATCGGACGGGCGGGTCTTCCACCACCATTTGTAGAGGCCGAGCTTGAAGTAGGCGTCGCGATCGTTCGGAAACGCGTTCGGTACGCCCGTAACATGCACGACGCGTTCGCCGTTCCGGAACACCTCGGTCAGGGCATCGGCGCCTGAATCGTCCGGTCGATACCGCAGCCCCCACCAGACCCGTTTCCCGCGATCCGCCGACGGGTCGCCGAACGCAATGGATCGGCTCTGCATGCCCGGCGCGCCGCGCACATCGACTTCGTACTTCCCGGCATTCAGCAGCAACGCAAACGGCGGAGATCCGTCGCTGCCGCCCTGATGCAATTGCGCGATCAGTTCCGGCTGTCTGGAATCGAACCGGTAGTCGGCGGGAATGACCGTCGACCAGCGCACCTCGTAGTCGCGACCGTTGACGAAGCGAAACACCGGCGAGAAGCTGACCTCGGAACGCGGCGTGCCGCTCGCCACGCTGCTGAAGTCCTGCGAGCGGTTCATCGTCACCCTCAACAGCGTGCCGTGAATACCGGAAATCCCGGCGGTGGTGATGTTCTCCACCACCGGCTCCTGCAGACGAAGCCGCGCATCGATGCCGCTCGCCCAGTCCGACCGGTAAAAATGCGCATCGTCATGCTTGCCACCATCCGGGCCCGCGTGGCAAACCGACGCGACGAGCACGCATGCGGCAACGACGAAGCTACCGCGCATCCCGCTCGCCTTTTCGCCGAAACAACCGCGACACATACGCGCGCGCCAGCATCGCCAGGAAGCGGCTGTTGGTCGACAGATAGCGTTTCCACATCCGCCCCGGCTCCTGGATCACGCGAAACGCCCACTCCAGCCCACTGCGCTGCATCCACGGCGGCGCCCGCTTGACCTTCCCCGCCACCACGTCGAACGTCCCGCCCACACCCATCACGAAATCGACGCCCAACTGCGATTTCCAGCGATTGATGAAGTTTTCCTTGCGCGGCGACGTGATCGCGACGAACAGCAGCCGCGCACCCGAGCGGCGGATATCGTCCACGACCGCCTGTTCGTCGTCCCAGAAATAGCCGTGGTGATATCCGGCGACCGGCAGCCGCGGATAGCGTGCCGCCGTCACCGCGACGACCCGCTCGACGACCTCCGGCGTCGCGCCGAGCAGATAGACCGGCAGCCCTTTCGCTTCGGCCAGCGCCAGCAGCCGCTCGAACAGATCCACGCCCGCGACGCGCTCCGGCACCGGGATGCCGAGCAGCCGCGCGCCCCAGACGACGCCCATGCCGTCGACGTTGACGATGTCGCATTCGCGGACCGACGCGGCGAGTTCCGCATCGCGCTGCAGGTTGACGAGCTTCGCGACGTTGACGACGACGTGCTGCGTGAATTGCCGTTTCTCGACTCTCGCGCCGATCCAGTCCACCGTATCGTTCATCGACATCAGATGGATCGGGCATGAAAAGATTTCAGCTCGGTTCATAACAAGGCCTCGCCATCATTTTTTTTGACTTCCGGAATATCGTCGGCAAATCGCGACGATCGGCGCAGCGACGCGTACAACGCCTTCAGCTTCGCCGACACATCGGCGGAGAAGTAACCGAGCGCCGCAAGCTTCTCGCGCCCGTTGGATCGCGCGCCGGCCTTCAACACATCGGCAAGCTCGTTCGTGAGACGGCCCGCGTCGTGGTCGAACACCACCATCCCCGGCGACACGCCGTCGAGCAGTTGCCGCACGTTGCCGACATCGACCGATACGACCGGCAGATCGAGCGCCATCGCTTCCTTGACCGATTGCGGCGACCCTTCCCGGGTCGACGTCATCAGCAGGCACGCGGCATGCGCCAGCAGGTCGCGCACCTCGCCGCGATCGAGACCGTCGATATGCCGCTCCTGCACCTGGATGCCGTGCTGTTCCTCAAGCTGCCGCAGCACCAGCGAAAACAGCGGATAGTTCTTCTCCGGACGCTTCGGCGACGACGGGAAGACAACGATCGGCACGGCGGCTTTCATCAGCGCATCGTCGCGATTCCCGGCAAAGACCGTTTCATTGACCGCACACGGAATCGTCACGCAGCGGCGGCGCAGCCGGATCAGGCGCGATGAAATTTCCGCACTCACGCCGATGCACGCATGTGCGAAGCAGGCCATCGATTTCGACACCGCGCGCATCCACAGCGGGCCCAGGATGTCCGTGCCGTGGAACGTGATGACAACCCGCGCTTTCGTAAACAGCCGGACCAGCGGTGCGGAACACGCGCTCAGGCCGAAGTGGTAATGCACGACGTCGTACCGGCCCGCACGAGCGGCCTTCCAGACCTGCAAGATCGAGCGCAGGTATTCGCGCTTGCCGCGATACCCTTCGATGACGAGCACGTCGACCGTGCAGCCGCCGGAACGCCGCAGCGCGTCGACCTGCTCGGTCACGAACACGCCTTGCCAGGGGCTCGCGCGGTTGCTGCCGAGATACATGTTCGTAACGACCAGAATTTTCATGAGCGAACTCCCACCACCCCGCCGCGATGCGCCGGGGCGACGCACGGCCGCCCCCACGAGAACGCATACATCGCCAGCAGCGCGGAAAATACGTAAGACGGCGACACAAACGCCATCGAAAAGATGTTGTCGAAGCAGAACGCACCGACGACGTAGAACCAGACGGCCGGCTTGCGCCGCCCTTGCCCGTACCCCAGCACGAACACCAGCCACGCGAGCGCGCCGAACACGCCCATCTCGACGAACAGGTGCGGGTAGAACGTGTCGGTGGTCTTCAACAGCCCGCCGAGCCCGTACCAGTCGAAGTGATAGAGCTGGTAGAGCGGCGACGAGAACTTCACCGACGCCGGGCCGCCGAAGCTGCCCAACCCTTCGCCGAGCAGATTGCCGTTGCCGATCGACTCGAACATCACGCGATAGGATTCGGCGCGCGCCGAATTGCCTGCGACGACGTAGAACAGGATCTTCGCCATGCCGACCTTCAACAGCGAATCGAGCACGCCCATCGCCATCAGCACGAGCATCGTGCCCGCGATGCCGGCGGCAGCCAGCCACGCGCGCACATCCCTGACGTTCCTCACGAACGGATAGAGCGCCAGCACCGCGAACAGCTTGAACGAGAAGCCGAGCAACGCGAACAACAGGAACCCCCACGACGCGATCGCCGCGCGACGGCCGGACCAGTACCAGCGGCACAGCAGGAATGCACAAAAGTTGATGAAGCTGAACTCCGAAAAGAACCCCATCCACCCCTGCGCACGCAGGAACAATCCCGAATCGATCCGCACCGGCATGAACAGCGGCAGCCCGGTCGCATACGACACGTAGAAATACAGCTGGAACAGGTCGTTGCTCACGACCACGCCGATGAACGTCTTGACCAGCACGTCGAGCCGGTCGCGATACGGGTAGATAGCCACCGTGATCGCGACCGGAAAAAGGAAGCGGACGAATTCCTCGATCCCGGCATGGACGTTGAACGACAGCAGCATCCCGATGCAGAGCGACACGGCGATGGGCAGCGCGAGAACGGCCAGCCGGTGAAAGCGCGGACGCAGCAGGATCGCCGCGAACACGAGGCCGAACGCACCCATCTTTACGGCCTGCGAACGATCGTCGTCGAGCGTGAGCAGCGTGTCGCTGACGCAGAAGACGAAGTAGGCGAGCGCCAGCAGGCCGGCGCCCAGGTCGGCCACGCGCGATCGACGATGCGGCACGATCGCCGGGAATCGGGCGGCTGCATTCATGGCCGCGCTCCCGACGACGCCGGCATCGCTTGCATATCGGCGACGCCCGACGCCCTGATCGATTCCGCATAGGCCGCGCATACCCGCCGTGCATGCATCACGACGATCGCGTTCCGGATCAGCGTCACGACCACCGCGGACGCCAGCATGCAGAAGAACCCGGTTTCGCCGCCGATGGCGACGCAGCCGCCGAGCAAAACGACGAACAGCGCCGAGGTGCCGATGTTGATCCGCGCGGTGGCCGCGCTCTGCTCGAACGCCATCATCACGTTGCTGCCGACGACGCCAAGCACGCCGGCCGCGCACTGGATCGCCAGCAGCACGCCGCCCGCGAGCGCCACGTACGCGCCGTTGCCGTCGAGCCCGTAGCGGTAGGTCAGCCCCGCCACCATTGCCAGGTTCGCGACCAGCACGACCAGGTTCGACAGGTCGATATTGCGCCGCATCGCGCCCAGCGTCGCGTCGAGCGGCGCCTTGTCCTTCTTCCGCTTCACGAGGTCCGGCAACTGCGCGATCGAAATGGCGCGCGGCAGCAGGTTGCCGATCGCGGTCACCGAGGAAAACAACGACAGCATCCCCGCGAACGACGCGCCGCACATCGCGTTCGCCGCCGGCACGGTCACCAGCGCGATGCCGCCGGACAGGAAATTGGTCAGCCCGAACTGCAGCCCCTTCACGTCGATGCGCATCGAAAACGCGCGACGATCTGGCATGCCGATCGCGGCGAACATCGCGACGGCCACCACGACCAGCGCAACGGCCAGGCACAGCGACGCGGAATAGCCGTGGCGCGTGCCGATCCACAGCATCGCGCACGATCCCGCGATCAGCAGGCAGTCGAACGCGATCGTGATCCGGTAGCGGCGGTACGACACGAAGAAATGCCGCGCGAGCTGATACACGGTCCAGCCCCACATCAGCGCGACCACGCCGCCGAGATCGAACGCGACGAGGCCGGTCGCGGACACCAGCACGCATGCGATCGTGGCGGCCACGGCGGTCCATCCCGCCATCGACACCAGCGAGTAGAACGCGCCGCGCGCCGCCTGCTTCCCGTCGCTCGCCGGTACGCGGACCAGAATCAGCGTCGCCCAGCCGATGGCCGTGAAGAAGCCGATCATCTGCGCGATCGACAGGTTGGATGCCGCCGCCCCAAGCTCGTCCAGCGAATAGATCCGCTGGACGACCCAGAACGTCAGCACGCGATAGAGGCCGGGCGCGCCGGTACAGACAAGCGCCTCGACACGGCCCAGCAGCTTTTTGGCGTCGGCATTCCGCAGCATGATTGTTGTGCGCCCGTCCGTTACCCGCGCGCCAGCACGCCGCGCGTGTCGATCACGACCTTGGTCTGCAGCCGCACCGGGTCCATGCGCCGGAACGGCGCGTGATCGACGAGGATCACGATCACGTCGGCTTCGGCCAGCGCGGTGTTCAGCTCGCACAGCCGGGTCGTTGCTTCCAGCGCTGCCGGCAACGCGGCGATGTTGGGCTCGACGACCAGCAGCGTCGCGCCGGCGTTCGCCGCCAGCGCTTCCACGATCTCCATCGCAGGGCTCTCGCGCAGATCGTCGATATCCGCCTTGAACGCAAGCCCGAGACACGCGATCACCGGCTCGCGGAACCGGCTCGCCGCCTGCCGCACGCGCTCGTAGACGAAATGCGGCTTGTCGTCGTTCACGTTGCGCGCGGTGCGGATCAAACGCGCATGCTCCGGCGCGGAATCGACGATGAACCACGGATCGACCGCGATGCAATGACCGCCCACGCCCGGCCCCGGCTGCAGCACGCTGACGCGCGGATGGCGATTCGCCAGCCGGATCAGCTCCCATACGTTGATGTCCAGCTGGTCGCAAATCACCGACAGCTCGTTCGCGAACGCGATGTTCACGTCGCGAAACGCGTTCTCGGTCAGCTTGCACATTTCGGCGGTGCGTACATCGGTCAGGATGCACTCGCCGCGCACGAACACCTCGTACAGCTCCTGCGCACGCGTGCCGCACTTGCGCGTCATGCCGCCGATCACGCGGTCGTTCTCCACGAGTTCGCGCACGACATGGCCCGGCAGCACGCGCTCGGGGCAATGCGCGATACGGATGTCGGAGCGCTCGCCGGCCTGTTGCGGAAAGCTCAGGTCCGGGCGGTGCGCCGCGAGCCACGCGGCAATTTTTTCGGTCGCGCCGACCGGCGAAGTCGACTCCAGCACCACCAGGTCGCCCTTCTTCAGCACCGGCGCGATCGACCGGCATGCGGCCTCGATATAGGTCAGGTCCGGCTTGTTGCCATCGGCAAACGGTGTCGGCACCGCGATCAGGAACGCATCGGCCGGCTCGGGCGTCGCCGTCGCGCGCAGGTAGCCTTGCGTCACGGCGGCATGCACGAGCATGTCCAGTTCGGGTTCGACGATATGGATCTCGCCGCGATTGATCGTGTCGACCGCATGCTGCGACACGTCGACGCCGACGACGCTTTTACGGCGCGCGGCAAAGGCTGCCGCGGTGGGCAGGCCGATATAGCCCAGCCCGATGACGGAAATGGTTTCGAATGACATGAATGAGGTTCTCCAGACGTCGGGGGATTCAGCAGGGCGAGCCGGCCAGGTATGCCGGCCCCTGCGTCAGGATCGGCGGCGAGACCAGCAGATCCGCAATCCGCTCGCTTGCACGGCCATCGCCGTACGGGTTGTGCGCGCGGCTCATCGCGCGATAGGCAGCGCCGTCGTCCCACAGCTCGACCACCGCGCCGACCAGCCGCTCGACTTCGGTGCCGACCAGCCTCACCGTGCCGGCCGCGACGGCTTCCGGCCGTTCGGTGGTGTCGCGCATCACGAGCACCGGCTTGCCGAGCGACGGCGCTTCTTCCTGGATCCCGCCGGAATCGGTCAGGATCAGCCATGCGCGGCTCATCAGGTACACGAACGGCAAGTACTCCTGCGGTTCGATCAGCACGACGTTGCCGATGTCGCCGAGCAGCCGCGTGACGGGTTCGCGCACGTTCGGATTCAGGTGCATCGGGTAGACGATGCGGCACTCCGGATAGCGCTTCGCGATGATCGCGATCGCTTCGCAGATCTGCTCGAAACCGCGGCCGAAGTTCTCGCGGCGGTGGCCGGTCACGAGGATCATGCGTCGCTCGTCGTCGACGAACGGAAACCGCTCGCGCATCTGCCGCACCAGCGCCCGGTCGTGCTTGAGGCGCCCGGTGATCGTCAGCAATGCATCGATCACGGTGTTGCCGGTCACGTGCACGCGAGCGGCGTCGACGCCTTCGGCCAGCAGGTTCGCCCGTGAGGTTTCGGTGGGCGCGAAGTGATGCAGCGCGAGCGCGCCCGTCACCTTCCGGTTCGCCTCTTCCGGCCACGGCGAATACAGGTTGCCGGTGCGCAACCCGGCTTCCACGTGACCGACCGGAATGCGTCGGTAGTACGCGGCGAGCGTCGCGCCGAGCGTCGTGGTCGTATCGCCGTGCACGAGCACGAGATCGGGCCGGAACGATTCCAGCACCGGATCGAGCGCATTGAGGATGTGCCCGGTCAGGCTGCCGAGCGTCTGCCCGGCGCGCATCAGGTCGAGATCGAAATCCGGCACGATGCCGAACAGGTCGAGCACCTGGTCGAGCATCTGGCGATGCTGGGCCGTCACGCAGACGCCGCAGCGCACGCCTTCGCGGGCCCGCAGCGCATGAACGAGCGGCGCCATCTTGATGGCTTCCGGGCGGGTGCCGAACGTGACGAGGATGTTTTCGTGGTGATGGGTCATTGGAATCTCCGTCGGCGGATCACGTGCGATCCGCAGCGGTTTGCGAATCGGCGTTGTCATACCCGTACGCGCCGTAGTTGCCATACCGGGCGGAACGCAGCCCCGGCCAGAAGCCGTTGAACACGACCGCGGTCGCGCGCGCGCCGACGCGTTCGATCCGCTTCGACGCTTCGAGCAGTTCGCCCGAGGTCGTCACGCCGGCACGTGCCGCAAGCAGGATCGTGTCCGCCTGCGCAGCCAGGACGACGGCGTCCGTCACCGGCAACAGCGGCGGCGCGTCGAGCAGCACGACGTCGTAATCGCGTGCAACGTGCATCAGCAACGCCGACAGACGATCGGACGACAGCAGTTCGACGGGCCGATCGGCATACGGGCCGGCCGGCAGCAGGTCGACGTTCGGCGCGACGTCGCGCACGATGGCGTCGGCGGCGGTCGCGCCGCCGCGAAGGACGGTCGACAGGCCGATCTCCGGCCGCAGGCCGAAGCGCTTGGCCAGCTTGCCGCGACGCAGGTCGCCGTCGATCAGCAGCACCCGCTTGTTCGACTGTCCGAGCAGCGCGGCCACGTTGGCCGACACGAACGATTTCCCGACACCCGCGGACGGCCCCGTGATCAGCACACGGTTGCCGTCGGGCTGGTCCATCAACTGGAATCGCAGCGCCGTGCACAGGCTTCGCAGCGCCTCGACCGCGGGTTCGTTCGGTCGCGCCAGCGCCAGGACCGTCGCCCCGCCTGCCGCCGCGTCACGCTGCGCGAGCCGGTGTTGCGCAACGCTGTGCGGAATCGTCGCCATCACGTTCAGGTTCGTGTCGCGCTCGATCTCCGCGGGATCGGTCACGCCGCCGAACAGCACCGCGCGGCCGATCACGGCGCACGTGCCGAGCACGAGCCCTATCAGCGCGGCCATCACCGTGACCAGCGCCGGCCTTGGCCGCACGGGCTTGTCCGGCACGATCGCGCGATCGATCACGCGCACGTTGCCGATCTTGCTCGCGGTCGCCAGGCGAAGCTGCTGGACGCTGTTCAGCAAGCCGACGTAGATCTCCGTTTGCACGGTCACGTCGCGGCGCAGGCGTACGACGTTCTGCTGCGCATCGGGCAAGCGCCGGATCGTGTCGTTGATGGTCCCGATCTGTGCGTTGGCGGCGGCGATCTGCCGGTCGACCGCAGCGAGCTCCGGGTGAGCCGGCGTCAGCGTCGACGCCAACGCCCGCCGCTTCTGTTCGAGCTCGAACAGCGACATCTGCGCGGCGGTCGATTGCGTCAGCATCGCCTTCGCCTGCTCGGTCAGGTCCACGATTTCATGGCGGGCCTGGTATTCATTGAGGCGATCTTCGGCCGCACGCAACTGACGCTCCACGGCCGGGACCTGGTCGCTCAGGAACGCCAGCGACTTCTCGGCGGTGGCCGCCTTGCGGCTTGCGTTCTGCTGCACGTAGTTGTCGGCGATCGCGTTCAGCACGGCCGCCGCGCGCACCGGATCATGGCTTTCGTACGACACGCCGATCACGCCGGACTGATCCTTGCCGCGGTTCGCTATCGTCAGTTTCTTCTGCAGTTCGGCGAGCACGACCTGCCTCGAATCCGCCTTCACGACGAACTGCGCGCCCGCTTCGGCTTCGATGCCGGCCACCTGCAGCGTCACGTCGCCGGCGGCCGTCTTCACGCGCAGCGGCTCGCCGATCGCGCCTTCCGCATCGCGATCGAGATCGCTGCCAGACAGGCGATAGCGCCCGTCGCCCAGCGACGTGACGATGAACGTATGTTTCTGGAAGTCGCGCGGCACGTCGAATGCCGGAACGTCGATGCGCTCGTTGCCCCAGACGAACCCGCCGATCCCGAACAAGCCGGGCGTCGACAGCCTGCGATTGAAGCGCGCGACGGCGGAGCCGATCACGGGCACGCGGCGCGGATGCGCTTCGATGTGCAGGCGCTGACCGTCGACGACCGGTTCGGTCACGAGCCGCGAGCGCAGGATTTCCATCTCGCCGTCGTCGGTCGACTTCACGTCGAACAGCGCGCCGAGGCCGCCGACGAGCCCGCCGTCCGCCATGCTGCGCAGGTCCGAGCCGCCGCTTTCCACCTGCACGGCAATGTCTGCCTTGTAGACCGGCTTCACGACGAAGGCATAGCCGGCTCCAAGCGCGGCACACGCCGCCGTGACCGCGACGATGCGGCCTGCGTGCCGGATCAGCACGTCGAGGATGCCGCGCACGTCGAGTTCGTCGGCGTCGTGTAAATGAGGTTGGCGTGGGTTCGATGCGTTCATTTGAGGCTCACTGCAAGTGTTCCGGCGCATCCGCGCCGGTATCCGGATGCGGCTGCGGGTTCGGTTCGAAGGTGGCGATCCGCGCGGCCCAATCGGCCACGCCGTGCTCGATCAGCCTCATCGCGTAGTCGTAGACGTAGCGGCTTCGGCGGTACGGATCGGGAACGTCGGTCTGGTAGCGCTCGGTCAGGCAATACACACGGCCGCGCGTCATCGGGCAAATCCGCTCGATCAGATGGCGCTGCGCGACCTCCATCACCAGAATCAGGTCGGCCCACCGGCAGGTTCGTTCATCGACGCGTCGGGCCCGATGCGCGGACAGGTCGAAGCCGCGCTCGATCAACAGCGCATTCATCACCGGGTCGACCGCCGTCCCGCCGATCGCCGCGACGCCGGCCGACTCCACCGTGCGACCGGGCAGCGCGCGCGACAACAGCGCCTGCGCGGCCGGGCTGCGGCATACGTTGCCGGTACACACCACCAGGATCCGTTTCATCATTTCGTGACGATCGCGGCCGTCAGGCCCGCGTTGATGGCCGGCAGCAGTTGCGCGAGCACGCGGCCGAAGCGCGCAAGCTTCGTGCTGTCGACGTACACGACGTCGCGCGGCTGCAGCTCGAACTCATTGGCGAGCACCATCGACACCGGCGAGCTGCCGTCCAGATGAAACACCTGCGCCTGCCGGTCCGCGCCGGCGCGAATCACGTAGGTCTGCCTGGGATCGGCCGTACCCTGGTTCACGCTGCCGGCCTGCGACAGCGCGTCGGCCAGCGTGAGCCGGCCGTTGCGCAGCGGCAGCGCCGTCGTCGGCTTGTTGACTTCGCCCATCACGTACACGCCGAACTGGTCGCGCGCGCCGACCTGCAGCAGGTCGCCGTTGCGCAGCACGATGCGCGACGGATCGACGCGCTCGCGAATCAGGCCCGGCAGGTCGACCGGATAGGCGGCACCGTCGCGCACGAGCGTCATGCGGCTCTGATCGGCGTCGGCCGTGAAGCCGCCCGCGCGCGTGACGGCTTCGAGCAGCGTCATCGGCGTGTCGTTGAGCGGGTGCGCGCCCGGCGCGCGAACTTCGCCGTCGATGTAGACGCGATTCGCGCGATACGACGCGACGCGCACCGTCAACTGCGGCGCGACGAACCACTTCGACAGCCGCGCGCGCAGCGCGGACTGAATCTCGCTCGTGCTCATGCCGGCGACATGCAGTTCGCCCACGTACGGAAAGGCCAGGTTGCCGGCCTGATCGACGACGAAGCCCGCCGGCGGATCGGCAGCGCGCACCTGCTGCGTGCCCGGGTTGCCCTGCGCCGCGGCCAGTTCGGGGTGATCCCACACGGTGATCTGCAGCACGTCGCCCGCGTCGAT
Organism: Burkholderia pyrrocinia; assembly: GCF_022809715.1. NCBI lineage: Bacteria > Pseudomonadati > Pseudomonadota > Betaproteobacteria > Burkholderiales > Burkholderiaceae > Burkholderia > Burkholderia pyrrocinia. The sequence continues at coordinate 2,496,774 of NZ_CP094460.1, read as the reverse complement.
CGCGTACGGCGCCGGCACCGCAAAGAGCGCCGCGCGCGTGCGTTCCTCCTGTGCGCTCGCCTCGCGCCGCTGGGCCGCGATCAGCTCGCCGTCGATCGGCCCGATCGGTACCGATGCCGCCGCTTCACGCGAAGCGGGTGCGTTTCGCGGCTGGCCGGACGGTGCCGCGACGATGCGATGCATCGACACCGCCAGGCCGCCTTCGTATGCCTGCGTCGCGATCCCGCCATCCCGCGCCGCATCGTGCGCGAGGTTCATATGCATGCCCGGTTCGATCGTGCAAGCGGACAGCAGCACGACAGGCAAGACCGTCATTGCCGATCGCAAGCGTTGCGCCCGTGACCCGGGCCGTTTTCCAGTTTCCATTTCCGTTATCCAGAGCGTGTGCATCGACGCGTCATTCAATAGGCATTGCGATGCGTGAATCCATACAGGACGGTCGCCGCCACGATCCTTACGTCCATCGCAAACGACCAGTTGTTCAGGTAATAAAGATCGTGTTCGACCCGCTTCTGCATCTTCTCGACGCGATCCGTCTCGCCGCGATGCCCGTTGACCTGGGCCCAGCCGGTGATGCCCGGCTTGATCCGGTAGCGCTGGATATAGCCGTCGACAAGGGGCTGGTAGAAGCGGTCGTGCTCCACCGCATGCGGGCGCGGCCCGACCACCGACATGTCGCCCTTCAGCACGTTGAAGAACTGCGGCAGTTCGTCGAGGCTCGTGCGTCGCAGCAGCGCGCCGACACGCGTGACGCGCGGGTCGCCTTGCGTCGCCTGCCGGACTTCGCCCGGCTCGCGCGGGTCGGGCACGCGCATCGTCCGGAACTTGTAGATCGTGAAGATGCGCCCGTAAGCGCCCCTGCGTTGCTGCCGGAACAGCACCGGCCCCGGCGACGACAACTTCACCGCCAGCGCAACGACGGCCATCAGCGGTGCGATTCCGATCAATGCCAGGCCCGCGAACACGCGGTCGAACACCGCCTTGCCCACCAGCGCCCGCGCTGAAAGCGGCGACGAGACGAGATCGAGCGCGTGACCACGAAGCGCCCCGTTCGGATGAAGCGGCGTCATGCCGGTGAGGTCGGGCATGAAGCGGATGTCGACCAGATCCTCGGCGAACGCGTGGACGATCTCGCCGACGCGATCGGCCTCCGACAGCGGCAGCACGATCCAGATCTCCCCGACGTGTGCGCGACGCACGTACTCGACGAATTCGGCGAGGTCACGATGCACGGCCGGCTCTTCCGGCCCGATCGGCGACGAACCGGACATGTCGAAGATCGCGGCGATCTGGAACGACCGCCCCGTTTGCCGCGCATCGCGCCCGACGAGCGTCCGGCAACGTTCGCGATGCCCGACGAGCGCAACCGGTTTGCGCCGGGCATGCCGCGCCGCCGCGAAAACACCGAGACACCACCGCGCGGCCTGCGACACGACGAGCGCGACCGCCGACAGCGCGAACCAGCCGGCTAGCCAGCCGAGCGCGACCGGAAATTGCCGGTCGTGCGCCATGACGGAAATCGCGCCGACGCACAACGCGACGGCCAGGCAGGCCGGCGCAAGCCACACGCGACGCCACGACAGGCGGCGCTCGGGATCGCCGTACACACCGACCAACGGAAACAGGACCAGCGCGCACGCGATCGAAACGGCGATCAGCACGGCATCAGATCCGGCAGACGGCGAGCCGCCCAGCCAGCTTCTCGCTGCCCATGCGGTGACGACGAGCAATACGGCGTCCAGCAACCTGAACCGTGAAGCTGTTCCGCGAACGGCGGGGGTATATCTAGTTTGGTTGAACGAAGGCATAACCCTGGGCGATCATCCGTCGCGATCGATTGGCGACGGAACGGCGGTGCATCTACACGCAATGCACGCCACGCCGGCACGAATCGAATCCCGGATCGATGATCGATTTCATGTGTTGTTTAGTAATGCGAATCTGAATCGATTGACATGGACCTTCAATCAAACGTCACGGATCGTTAAATTTCGCACCTGGCTGACGTGGCCCAACAACTTCAACGAGACCGACGCCCTCTGCTTACCGCAAGCCCATCGCTTATCGAAACGATGTAAGACTTGATACTGCCACTACGATCTGGTGTTTTAAATCGTTCATGTCCTAAACTAATTGGCATAGAGCCATTACTTGTCCCATTTGACAATGAGGCCCCTGCCTACAAGGCGTGTCTATTGATGTCAAGTGACCGAGCAAGCCTCGTGATGTGTGCCGGATCATTTCGCGAGCCGGTGTGAAAACACTGCCATCCCGCGAACGCGATGGCCGACGACTGCGACGCGTGTCGGTGTTGCGACCAGAGGCGGCGTCAACGCGCCGCTGCGCATGGGCGGCAGGTTTCGCCGCGCGTCCCGAGCAACGCCCGCCAGCGCTACTTACGCGTGTTGTTTCAGGTGACAGCCGGCTCGGTATCGACGCGCATCGGCGTCGCCTGTTCCGACATGACGTGCCGGCTCGGCGGCGAATTCGGGGATCTCGACTGCAGCAAAACGGCGAGCGTGTGCCGTGCGCTCGTCACGCTGCCGCTCGTGCGCAGCTGTCACGGCAGCGTCAGCGTTCGCTTCGCGTACGAGAACAGGAAAGTCCGCTTGGGACGTGATTGAAATTTTTCAGCGAGATCGCTTGAGGGGCGCGGCCCGGACGTAAACGAAATACCGCCGGCAAGCCGGCGGCAAAAGATGCGCCACGGATGACGTGGCGCACCTGAGGCACTCGATTCAGCGAGCGCGGGTCATTGAGCTGTGAATGACCCGTGCGACGCTGCCGCGACGGACGCGCAAAGCATCGCGACCAGCACACCTTGAGTGTGACGACGGGAAAGGTTGGTCTTCATGTCGTTATCGTTCGATAGAGTCGTTGTTCGGCTTATGCGTCCGTGCGAACTTCGATAAACCCCCGGCGTGGCGCGATGGTGGTCTCCCCGCTGCCGCCCCCGTTGCTTTCGGCCCGGTCAGTCGTACCAGTACGTCCGATTTCAGACGCCGCAGTACGCCTAGCCCGAGTACCAGTAGCCGTAATGGACGTCACGCCATTGCGTGCGCCATTTCCAGTCTTCTTCGTCTTCCTTCTTCGCCTTGCGCGCGAACTCGAGCAGCTCCTTCGATTCCTTGTCGCCGCGGAAACAACGCAGGCCGGGATCGTAGGCCGCTTTCGGCCGGGCCTTCGCGGCCTGCTTCAGCGCGACGACGCGCGCAGCAATTCTTCGAGCTTTTCACCTCCGCGAGCTTGGCTCGCAACCTGGTCGCGCGCGGCGCAGCGGATACAATCCGCCAACGCCGACACGCTGCCCAAGGCTCTCTCAGGTTCTCTCTTTGAATCGTTCCGTCACTACTTCATTGCCGCCGCTCTTCGCTGTATCGGCTGTCGCCGGCATCGATCCCAAACATGACGCGGCAAACAATAGTGACGTGGTGAGCAATAATAATGGAGAAAAATGGCATGTCAAGGTCCTTCGCTTTTTCAAAACTTGCGTGACGCGTCACTTTTGATATCCTCTTCCTCGCCCAAAACCCCTGGAGACCCCATCGAGATGCCCAACAGCGAGCAGGCCAACGTCGATCTGATCACCGCCAACAAGGTGCGCGACCTCCTGAACCGGAACGGCATTCCGCCGCGCAGTCACAACACGACGATCGCGAACGTGCTCGGCCTCAGTTTCTCGGTCGTCACGCGCAAGATGAAAGGCCTGATCCCGTGGAACCTGTCGCAGTTGCAGGACATCGCGACGCACTTCGGCGTGCCGCCCGCGATCCTGCTCGACGACAAGGGCGCGCAGCCGCCCGCGGCCGAGATGGTCGATGCGACGCTCGTGATCGAGTCGCGGCGCTTTCGCTGCCGCGCCGCGATCTCGACGAAGGCCAGCAGCCAGATCGAAACGGATTTCGTCGCGCTGCAGTGGCAAGGCGAATGGATCGTCACCGAGCGTCAGCACGCGCGCGAAGGGCGCACGTATGCGGTCGACGTCGTCGAGCTGCGCTCGAGCCAGCCGAACGTGTACGCGGCGCGGATCGCCGTGGTCGACGATTCGCGGGACGTCGCCGAAACGGTATGTGAATATTTCATCGAGAAAGGCGTGAACGCGATCCCGTACTTCGACGGCGCCACGTTCCGCAAGGCGCTGGAAGTCGAGGATTTCGACGGCTACATACTCGACTGGATGCTCGGCGACCAGACCGCCGCCGATCTCGTGCGCGGCATCCGTTCGAGCGAGAACAGCGGCGCGCCGATCTTCCTGCTGACCGGCAAGATCTCGACCGGGGAAGCCAGCGAGGACGAAATCGCGCACATCGTGTCCCACTACAACGCGCGCTGCGAGGAAAAGCCGGTGCGTCTGCCGATCCTGTTCGCCGAAGTGGCGCGCGAACTGAAGATCGCGCTGCCGGCCGTGGCCGCCGCGGGCTGAGACCGGAACGACACCCCACCACCGCACGACCGAGGGAAAGACATGCGAATTTCAACCATCTGGACCAAGAGCCTGCTGACGGCCTGCCTGCTCGGCATGGCCGCCGCGGCATGGGCCGCTTCGTCGTTTACGTTCACCGTCGACGGCAACATCGACAAGAGCAACCAGCAAGGCAAGACGGCATACGTGTTCTCCGAGCAGGCGCTGATGGCGCTGCCGCAGCATACGATCGTCACGTCGACGAGCTGGACGCCGAAGGCGACCTTCACCGGCCCGCGCCTGTCCGACGTGCTGAAGGCCGTCGGCGCGCACGGCACGCAGATCGAATTCCACTGCATCGACGAATACACGTTCACGATCCCCGTGTCCGACGCCGACCGGTACGGCGTGATCCTCGCGCGAACGATGAACGGCAAGGTGCTCGGCAACGACAACTACGGCCCGCTGTGGATCATGTATCCGCGCGACCAGTATCCCGACGAGCTGAAGACGCCGCTCGGCGAAGCCAAGTTCGCGTGGCAGATCATCGGCCTGACCGTGAAGTGAAATGACGCGGCCGCGGCGGAAAAACAGAAAGATCATCCTGGTCCTCGGGTCGCTGTGGATCACGGGATTCGCCGCGTGGGCGTTCCTGCTGTGGGATCTGCTGGCGACATCGGTCAACGAGGGCGTGCTCGAAGGGCCGCGCGAAGGCGTGTTCTGGACGGCCGCGCAATACCGGAACGTCTATACGCGGTTCGACCGGCAGCTGATCCTCTACGCGACGCACGAGGACGACGATTTCGATCGCGTGCAGATGCAGCTCGACAGCCTGTCGGTGTCGTTCGGGTTCCTGCAGCGGCCGTCCGAGGTATCCGAATACTGGCTGCGCATCCCGCGCGCGCGCAACGAGATCGCCGCGCTCGGTGAATTCATGGCGCGCCTGAAGCGCGACGTGCCGTTGCTGCGCGGTGCGCCGAAGCATGCGCGGCAGGTGATCGACGACGTCAATGCATACTGGCCGAAGGTCAACGGCCTCGCGAACTACTTCCGCGCGATCGAGATGGCGCAGCGCGATTTCACGTTCCATCAGCTGAAGGAAAAGCAGCGCGCGATCCTGACCCTCGGCATCGTGCTCGGCGTGATCCTGTGCGCGCTGTTCCTGCTGCTGTTCTATACGATGCGCACGCGCGACGACCTGCTCGAACGGCAGGACGCGGCGCTCGACGCGGAACGCAAGGCGTCCGATCGCGCGTTCGAGATGATCGAGGCGAAGAACGCGTTCCTCGGCATGGTCAGCCACGAGCTGCGCACGCCGCTGCAGGCGATCTGCGGGTCGATCGAGATCCTGCTCGCACGCCCGCAGTCCGACGCGAACCTGAAGACGATCCGGCGGCTGCAGAATTCCGCGCTATCGCTCGAAGCGCTCGTCAAGGACCTGACCGACTACATCAAGCTGCGCTCGACGAAGCGCCTCGCCGAACTGGAAACGGTCGGCATGGCGCCGCTGCTCGCCGAAGTGATCGAGCCGCTGCGCGACAAGATCGCGGCCAAGCGGATCGCCGTCACGCAGCAGGTCGAGCCGCACGATCTCGCGATCCGCTCGGACCGCAAGCTGTTGCGGCAAGTGCTGTCGAACCTGATCGAGAATTCCGTCAAGTACACGCTCGGCGGGTCGATCAAGGTATCGATCACGCTCGCCGACGCGCCGGCCGGCCGGCAATTGAAGCTTGCCGTGCGCGACACGGGCACCGGCATCGCGAAGCCGCACCTGTCGAAGATCTTCGAGCCGTTCTACCGCGCGAACGACGCGGTCGGGCTGCACGTGGACGGGATCGGCATGGGGCTCGCCGTCGTGCGCGAAATCGTCACGACGCTGCGCGGGCATGTGGACGTGCGCAGCGTGGTCGGCGAAGGCAGCGAGTTCGTCGTGACGCTGCCCGTCGAAGTGCCCGACTTCGTCGAGGCCGCCGGCGAAGCGCCCGCGTGGTCGGCCGCCGCCGCGCATCGCGACCTGCGCGCGCTGGTCGTCGACGACAACGACAACGCGCGCGAAACGCTTGGTGCGATGCTGTCGGCGCTCGGCATCGAAGCCGATCTGTGCGGCACCGGCCAGGAAGGCGTCGCGCGCTTCGGCACGGGCCGCTACGACATCGTGGTGCTGGATCTCGAACTGCCGGACCTGAGCGGCTTCGAGGTCGCGCGGCGCATTCGCGCGGTCGCTCAACCGGGCGACGACGGCCGCCATCCGACTATCATCGGCGTCAGCGCCTATGAATCGGCAGCGCTGCGCGAGAACGAACAGGTGTTCGACGAATTCCTGCCGAAGCCCGTGCACCTGCGCGAACTCGGCGCCCTCATCGAGAAGCTGCTCGGCTGAATCGGTATGCCGCGTGCAAACGCGCACGACATCGCGCGCCGGCACTGCGTCGCGCGTTCCCGCTCACGTTCCCGATTATTCGCCGATCAGATGCAGCACGATGTCGCGCCGGTGCGCCGCGCGGCGATGCTCGAACAGGTAGATCCCCTGCCAGGTGCCGAGCACCATGCGCCCGTGCTCGACCGGAATCGACAGCTGCACCTGCGTGAGCGCCGTGCGCAAATGGGCGGGCATGTCGTCGGCGCCTTCGGTGTCGTGCTCGTAGCGCGTGTCGTCCTCGGGCGCGAGCGTCGCGAAGTAGCGTTCGAGATCGCGCTGCACCGACGGATCTGCGTTCTCCTGGATCAGCAGCGATGCCGACGTATGCCGGCAGAACACGGTGAGCAGGCCCGTGCGGATCGACTGCTGGTCGACGAACGCGCGCACCTGCGACGTGAATTCGACGAGGCCGCTGCCGCGTGTGTCGACGGCGATATGCGTGATGGCCTGTTGCATGGCGATGCCTTCAGGCCAGCGCAGCGAAGCCGTCGGCTTCGATCTGCTTCGCATCGGCGGGGCGCACGACGCGCGCGACTTCGACGCCGTCGCGCAGGAACACCAGCGTCGGCCACAGCTTCACGCGGAACGAACGGCCGAGCGGACGGCCCGGGCCGTCCTCGATCTTCAGGTGGCGCACGGTGGGGTGTGCGGCGAACGACGCCACGATCGCAGGTTGCGCGCCCGCGCAGATGCCGCACCAGTTCGCGCCGAATTCGATGACGGTCGTGCCGGCGAGTGCGTCGACTTCCGCGCGCGTGGGCGCCTCTTCGGAATAGCGTTGCGGGGTGTGCATCGGGCCCTCATGTGCAATTCTGGAACATGACCGCACCGGCTCGGCGGGTGCGATCGGCGATGTCCTACTGTAGCGGAAAAGCCGGCGCGATGCCGGCGCACGCGGGCACGGAAGCCGGCCGGCGCAATGGCCCGACGCCTTCCGCGCGCCGTCTGCGCATCACGCGCAATTTCCGTTCCGCCATCGCGCCGCCGCCCGCTGGATGACACGACAAGAATCGGAGCGCCGCGCGGCCGCGACGGGATCAGCATGCGGACTGATCCGTCAACGAAACGAAGGCCCCGACCATGAACGTTCCGCATCGCGTCACCGAACCGAACATCCTCTATTTCGGCACGCCCGTCGTGCTGGTCAGCACGCTGAACCCGGACGGCACAGCAAATCTTGCGCCGATCTCGTCTGCGTTCTGGCTCGGCTGGCGCGGCGTGATCGGCATCGCCGCCAGCTCGCAGACCACCCGCAACCTGCTGCGCACCGGCGAATGCGTGCTGAACCTGCCGTCGTCGGCACAGGCGCACGCGGTCGACCGGATCGCGCGCACGACGGGCACGTATCCGGTGCCCGACGGCAAGCGGGCCAGGGGTTATGTATACGAACCCGACAAGTTCGGCACGGCCGGGCTCACCGAGGCGGCCTCGCAAACCGTGTCGCCGCCGCGCGCGCTCGAATGCCCGGTTCACCTGGAAGCGGTCGTCGCGGCCGCGCACGGCCTCGCCGATGAAACGCCCGACCTGCGCGGCAAGATCACGCTGTTCGAGCTGCGCATCCAGCGCGTGCACGTGCATCCCGACCTGCTGATGGACGGCCATCAAGACCGCATCGATCCGGACAAATGGTCGCCGCTGATAATGAGTTTCCAGAAGTTCTACGGCCTCGCGCCGCAGCAAGTGCACGCGTCGCGGCTCGCCGAGATTCCCGAGCGCGCATATCGCAGCCCCGACATCGAGCGCTCGCGCAACGCAGGCGCGCCGGCCGCGCCGGCCGGTGCGCCGCAGCCGATCGGATAAGATACGGCCGGCCATCCTCATTGGCCCAAGACCGAACCGACGGAGTGTTTTCAGTGATTCAAGCTACCCCAGTATTCAAGGACAACCTCGCGCAATTGCCGGCCATCGACGGCATCGCGCGCATCGATCTCGTCGGCGCGAACGGCGACGTGGTCGCCAGCATCGAGAACCAGCCCGGCAAGCAGGGTTCGCTCGCTGTGTACCACTACCTGAAGCAGGCGTTCGGCGCGCTCGACGCGAAGGCTGCCGAGCACGGCCTCGCCGTGTTCGCGGAGCACACCGCCGACGCACGCAACCGCCCCGGCGCGCACCCGAACGTCGATCGACTGCTCGCGATCGTCGCCGGCGGCGAAGCGCTGCGCATCGACGTCGTCGCAAAGGGCTGAGCAACAGGCGGGCAATGATGCCGCGCCTCGATGCGCGGCATGCTCGTGCATCGCGTCAATGAGCGCCGGTGCATGCCGGATCGCTGTCCCACGCGCATATGCCGTGACGCATGTGCCCGTATTCGATGCCATCGATGACGGCCTCGCCCGTCACCCGTATGGGGCACCATCGCCGTTGCCGCCATCGCGGCGATCCCGTTGCTGCAGATGCGCTACGGCACGCCGGAAGGGTTTGCGCGGGTCTACCGTGGGGTGGCCCCGCGTTCGTGCTGATCGTCGCGCTGGTCGCGCTCGACAGGCGAGGTTGGACGATTGCGAGCCTGTCGGTCGGCCCGCACATCAGCGTCCAAGGGTACGCGCCGTGTCATTCGGAGAATGCAGGCGATATGCGAATGGAGCGGTTGCCCATTCCGCATCGAAACGTCGAATTATCCCGCGTGGCCTTCACACGCCGGATGCCCCGGAATCTTCACGACGCGCCCATGCACGGGCAGCGGCACGCCCGGATAGACATTGAAATCGTCGAGCTTCTGGCCGTCCGCTTCGGCACCCGTTACGGGGTAGCGCACGGTACCTGTCGCGGTTACGCGCGCACCGTCGGCTTCGCACGTGACGGAAAGCGTCCGGCGCTCTTTCGCGGGCAACTGGCGAACCAATCCGCTGAATCCGAGATTGACGACGATATTGGCGGTCGCCGCCTTTTTCTCGGTCCCCAGCACCTTGACGACCGGCTTGACGTCGAGCCGGTAAACGGTCTCCGTCTCGACCGCTCGCACTGGCTTGAGCGTGATCGTCTTCGTTTGACCAGGCGAAAGCGTCATGCGGAACGGATACGCATAGATGGACGGATGCGCCGATTCGCCAACCGGCTCGAGCCGCTCATCGTCCAGCGGCACGCCCGGGTTGAGCAGACGCGACAGCGAAATGCTCACGTACTCGGGCCGATCGCTGTTGTTGATCACTTGCACGCTCGTCGCCTTCGCGTCGACCTCCACTTCTTTCGGCATCAGGTCGATCGCGGCGAACGATGGCGCCGACATGGACAGGCAGGCCGCCGCGCAAACGCCGAAGAATACGGAAGAAAGCTGCTTCATGTGCATGTATCAGTCAATCAGTGGAAGATTGGGGCGCGCCGGGCATGACGATCGGTCATCAAGGCGCCTTGATGACCGGCTCGAATGTCATCGACAACACGCCGGAGTATGTACCCACCGTGCTCTTGAAGTCGCCTTCCGGCGGATAGGCCGAGATGGCCAGACCGTAGTAGCCCACCGAGTCCGTACCGGCCACAGGCGGCGCCGGGTTCTGGAACTGCACGTTCTTGCCGACCGACAGTGCCTTCGGATTCCCGCCTTCGTTACCGAGGAGCACCTTCGGCGACCGGAACACCTGGGCGGCGTTGGACTGGTTGCGAATCGTCAGCGGGTCGTCCATGCGAACCTGGAACACACCGCTCGTCGATACGACTTTCAACCGCGCCTGCACTTCATACGGCGTCGTCCAGCCACCGAGCTGCTGCATTTCCAGCCCCTTGTCGAACCAGCCACCCTTGTCGTCGGTCACGGTCAGCATGTCCCGCTGAGTCACGTGCGCGGTGATCTTGCTCTTGGTCTTTCCCTTGAGGTTCACGGTCTGCGGCAGCGCGACGGCGGGCACGAACAGCAGCGCAATCAGCGCGTTACAGAGTGTGGACGTTTTCACGAGATCTCCTACGATTTGGTGACGACAGTGAACGTCAGCACATCACTGTAATCTCCGCTTTTCACGGTCGGATCGACCGTCGTCTTGAAGGTCGGAACAAAGCAGGTTTTGCCCGAGCTATCGAGAGGCAGCGACGTCTTGCTCGCATTCGGCAGCGACACATTCGACGTGCCGCTGTCCAGCGTCAGGCTGTAAGGTACGAGTTGCGATGCATCCTTCAGGTTTTTGAGGCGATAGCGGTTGCTGGCAACGCCATTAGCGTTGCTCGCATTGATAATGAAATTCTTGCCGCGTATCGCTGCTCCCGAGTAACTGACGCACAGTTTCTCCGAACTATTGGAGAACGTCTTCGTCGAATCCCCCTCCTGCAATTCGCCAAGATCCCAGTCCGGAGCCGACATGGTCATCGCGATCGGCTGGGGGGGCGGTGTGCCCGGATCCTTGATGACTAGGCAGCTTCCGTTTAGGTCACCACGCGCTATATAGGCAGCTCCAGTGATTTCGCCATAATCATACCCCTGCGTGTAATTTCCAGCCCGAACGGCAATACCCGGCCATGCTGCAACCTTCTCGTTATTAATCCGGATCACAACGTTGCCCGAGAACTGATTGCCGTTGTTCCAGCTGCCCCCGCCATAATACATCGAATACGAATTGTCCGATGGCGTCCAAACACGAGAGGGTGCCGCCGATCCCATAGTTACATCGCTTTTAGGGACTATTTCGCTACTCGGACCGACAGTTCCATTTTTATCATACGTAGAAATCATTATTGATCGCGAGACGAACGCCCATTTCCCCGTATGACCAGAAGAATCTTTAAAGTCGATATCCAGCTTTATCTTGCTCGTCCCGTCCCCCTGATCAATCCATGAACAATTCCTATAACCACTAATTAGATCGGTCAATTCCAAGGCCACTGCGAGTTTAGAAATAGCCATCAGACACAACACCACTCCAACCCTGGATAGATTGCACCACGCACCGACCTTTACGCCTCTAACCATCCCGTTCATACCATCACTCGTGTTATTCGATCTTTCGTTAGCTTCATAGAAGCACGACCGCCAGATACATCCCTGTCACGGCGCCTTGACTACTGGTTCGAACCTCATCGACAACACGCCGCCATAGATGCCGGCCGTGCTCTTGAAATCCTCTTCCGGTGGATAAGCCGAAATATCGACCGTGTGATATCCGACCGAATCCTCACTCGTCGACAAAATCTTCAGTCTTGCCTGCCCCTCGTAAGGCATCGTCCAACCGCCGGTCTGCCGCATTTCCAGCCTGCTTTCGAACCAACCGCCCTTGTCGTCCGCTACAGTCAGCACATCCCGCGGAGTTAAGTAGGCGGTGGTCTTGCTCTTGGTCTTGCCGGTGAGATTGACAACCTGCGACTGTGCGAGGGCCGGCGCGATCAATCCCGAACATAGCGTTGACGTTTTCACTCGAACTCCTCTGCCTAAGATCACGACAATCCGGCTGCGGTTACCTCTGACGAGGCATCTGATAAATCACGACGCCATATCCGACGCTGATAACAAGCGGTGCCTGTGTCCCTGATATGTCAACCGCATCTACAACAATCCGCTCTCTCGGCCGGAACGTCAGACGCCATACCTGCGCCTGCGTCGGTGTGCCAAGTTCTTTCAGCATCACTCGATATTTCTGCCTTGGCGCCAGAGTAAGGCGGTTTGGAGATACCAGCAGTGTTGGACTCGGCGCTTCAGAAACTGGCAACAGACGTTCCGGGCTTTCTCCCGGATTCGTGACCAGTTGTTGCGTCACATCGAGGTACAACGGCGTATCCCCAACGTTCTCGGCCCACAGTTCAGGCACCGGCTTGTCCGGCGACAGCGTCAGTTCCGTGCGGGACAACTTCAAAATGCCCGCGGCCATGCTGCTGGTACAACACAGCGCAGCGAGCATACCCAGCGCCCAACGCCGCTTGTGTTTCATCACGGGCATTCCAGCGTCATCGGCTTTTCGTCGACGCGCAACGACATCCGCTTGGTCTCAAAATGCTGCGGCGTGCCTGGGAACACGGCAACAGTCTGCGGGGAAGCCGACTGGCCGATCTTCACGTCATTGAAGATCTGGCGAATATTGCCCGTGCTCTCCAGCGTCATCCCGCCACCCTCGCAGCGATGCGTCCAGCCCGACTGCTGCTTGCCCGGCGGCGGCATGTGCCGCACGAGCACGCCGTAGCCGATCGCGACGGACATTGGCGCCGTAATCTTGTCCTGCGGCGCGTCATCGACCTTGAGGGACCGTACCGGCAGGATGTACAAGCGGTACAGCGCTTCCTGTTCCGGCTCAGCGAGCGATTTCAGGACGATCGCGCGCGTCTGGCCCGGGCCGAGCGTCAGCTTGTCCGGGCTCGCCAGCACGCCGGGGTGCTCGAGATCGCCCAGCGCGACCTTGTTTTCCGGCGTCTTGCCCGGGTTCGTGACCTTCTGTACCGACACGTTCAGATAGAGCGGCGCATCGCCCATGTTCTTCACCGTCACCTTCTGCTCGTGCGCGTTGAACACCTTGGTCGTCGCGGGCATCACCATCAGCTCGCCTTCGGCGTGGGCCGGTTGGATCGTCGCCAGCAGCAGCCCGCACAGCGCGGGAAGCATGGTTCGCAAATTCATGTTCATTTCGTTTCCTCTCCTGCATTCGTATCGGTCGTGAGCTTGCAGCTGTAATTGCTGCCCTTCGCGTCCTTCAGGTCGCAGCTATAACGGCGATCGTCGCGCTGCACGGTGACCGTGCTCAGCATCTTCTTGCTGACGATCGAGAACAGTCCGTTCCGGTGGACCGTATCGCCGGTTTCCACCACTTTCCCGTCGATGGGCTTGCCGTCGGCGTCCGTCAGGAAGCCGCTGTAGATCATGTTGATGTCGACTCGCGCCTTCGCCGAATACACCTGCCCCGGATGCGCGCGGACGATGTTCGCCGGCACCTCGATGTTCATGTCGAGATCCTGGCTGCTGCTCTGCACACGGGCGAACGCGACATCGTTGTATGCGTTCAGCGGCACCGCATAGGTGCTGTCGCCCGCAACCGGGGCACCCTCGACGTTGAAGCCGTATTTCATGCCGTCGAGCTTCGGTGTCTTCAGCAGCATCGCGCTGCCGCTCGAGCTGTAGCGCCCGAGCGCGATGCCGTCCTTGTTCGCTGCCACCATGCCGCTGTAGTTGAAGTCGACGTTGCTGCCCGCGCTGCTGTGGCCGAGGTTCAGCGACGCGTCGCCGCGCGTGCCGGAACGGCTGCCGTATACGTTGACGCCGTAGTCGTTGCCGATGCGGTTCGCGTTCAACCCGATCGACGACGTGCCGAAGCTGTCCTGGAAATCCTTGCGGACATCGCCGCTGAACTGCGTCTGCCCGCCGGAATGCGCGGCGCTGAAGCTCGCCTGCACCTTGTCCAGCATCATGGTCATATTGAAGTACACGCCATAACCGCCGTTGCCGCGCTGGAAGCCACCCTTCTGCACACCCAGCGCGAAGGTGGCCCACAGACCGTTCGGCCGATAGTTCCAGCGCACTTCCGCCTGATGGGCCGCACCGGAATTCGACTGGTGATAGTTGTAGCCGACGGTCGCCTTGCGGATGGTGCGGCTGTAAGACACGGCCGTGCTCGGCTGCCCCTGGTAGAAGCGCGACACGTCGGTGTTCTGGTAACGGCTCACCATCAGGCTGCCGAGCGCTTCGCTCGCCAGCGAAATGTTCGCGTAACCGCCGACGCCCCTCTCCCCGCTCAGCACGCCGAGCGTTGGCGCGACGTCGATGCCGGCGATTTGCGTCGGGCGCGTCACGTTTACTTCCGCGGCCCATTTCCCGTCGTGCGCCGCAAGCATCGACGCGTTCACATAGAACTGCTTCAGGTTTCGGCTCAGGCCGGCCTCGACCAGAAACCCGCCTTCGTCCATGTCCTTGCCGGCCGTCACATGCCACGAATTGCCGTCGCCCCTTGCCCCGAAGTTGAGGTTGTTGATTTCGCGGGTTTCGCGGGCGACCACGTTGCCGTTGCGGTCGACGAGACGCACTTCCACCGAGTAGTAGCCGCCCGGAAGATCGGCGAAGCTGATCTCGTTGCGACCGATCGCGGCCGGCCGCTTCATGATCAGGCGGCCGCTGCGGTAAAACTCGTAATTCCCTTCCGCGGTCGCATAGAGAATCAGCGCCCCGGAATTGTTGTTGACCTGCAGGTTTGTCTGGCTGCCGACCGTCACGAACTGGTCGAAACTCGGCGAAAGCAGCGTACTGACCGACCCCGACGCATAGTCGATGTTGTTCTGCTTGCCCGCCCGCACATACGTGCTGGCAAAGTTCTTTTGCAGGTAATACGACGATACGCCACGCGTACCGCCGCTGCCGTAACGCGACGACGTCTGGTTCGCGTACCAGCTCACGTAGCCGAAGCTCTGCGACGGCAGGCCGACCCAGGTGTTGCCGTTGACGTTCGCGGCCCGGTAGCCATCTGACGCGGCGCGCAAGTCCAGTGACTGATTGTTGACGATGCCCAGGCTCGTCTGCGGCGCGACATAATCTTCGCGCTTGTCGCGAATCGAAATCGACCGCTTCATCTTGTCGACGGTGACGTAGTAACCGTCGACCTCGACGTCGCAGCCCTTGCTGCAACGCTTGTAATCCAGTTGCGAAACGACGTTCGTTAAGGTGCGGATGTCCTCCGCAGAAACGCCGTTTTCCTCATACTTTCCCGCATCGAACGAGAGGGCGCCATCCGCCTGCGAATAGCCGATGAACCCTGGCAGCGTCCGTCCTTTGAATGTCGCTACATAATTCGCGCTGTCATCCATCTCGGCCGCGCTGAACCCTTCAGGCACTCCGTACGAGACCTTAAGCTCTGCAAATGAATGCGACGAAACAAAAAGGAACGCACCCAGCCACAGCTTGTTGAATCGGAAGGGAACTTGATCGGCGAACACGTTATCTCTTATGGCGGGTTTGGAAGGATGGACACGCGATTTATTCTTGAGACGGCGTAAAAAAGAAGCCCCTGACGGGGCTTCTCATCAGCCCGCTTACCTGGCTTACGGAGCCGCTGATGCGACCGGCTCGAACACCATCACGAGATCGCCGCTGTAGCTGCCGTTGGTGGTCTGGTTGCCGACTTGCGTGGGCGCATCGACGTTGATCTTCAGGTTGTGGATTTCGTCGAAGCCGCCGTTGCCCGAGGTCGTTTGCGTGATCTTCTGCTGCGCGCCGAACTTGACTTCGGAGTCGCCCGCCTGGCTGGTGAATTGAACCTTGGCGTTCTTCATTTCGTAGTAGCCGCTCGACATCTTCAGCGGCTGCGCCAGCGAAATGTTGAAGTCAGCGTTCTTCGTCCACACGCGAACCGGCAGCGTCTTCGAGAACTTCGTTTGCGTGTAGTCGTTGGCTTCGAGTTCTTCCGTGCTGTACCAGGTCGAGCCGTCCGGCTTCGACACGAAGATGGCGTCGTTGATCTGTGCGGTCAGCGTGATTTTCTTCGACACGGGTTCGGCTTGTGCCGTATGTGCGATGCCGAACAGTGCGCCAGTTACGCCCAGTGCCAGAACGAGTTTGCTGAGTTTCATCGAATGATCTCTATTTAAAAATTGCGTTTCAGGAATCGAATTGCGATGAATTAATCGGAATTCGATGTGTGGAAGATCAATTCCACTGACGCTATTTTCGATGACTCGTGCCTGGCGGGATATAGGACGAATTTTAATCAACCGGCCATATATACTCGTACTTGTACGAAATTGCCAAATCTGTATTTTTAAACCGTTGATTGTTAGATGAATCTGACAATTCCCGACCGAAGTCATGCGCAAAACCCTCGCTTCGGTCGCTCACCGGCCAACTGTGCAAGCCTTGCACCAATCACTTTTGTGCCCGAACCTGCGATGTCTGCTTCAAACGACCGACGTCGCGCCGGCATTCGTATGTCCGCTCCACACGTTCGGAATACGACGGCAGACATGTAACTGGAGCCGGATGCCGTCGGAGGCGGATAGCCGGGTCGCGATCCAGATCGGGTGCGAATCGAAGCTCGACTGGATGCACCGGTACGTGCCGCGGGAGCGGGGGATTCCATCGCACGATACGTTCGGTCGGGTATTCGCGACGCGCGATCCGCCGGAGTTCGACGCCTGTTTCATTCGCTGGATGCGAGTGCTCTGTCAGGTGCCGGCCGATGAAGCAGTCGCCATCGACGGCAAAAGCGCGCGCGGCTCGCGCAACGCGAGTCAGCGTGGCATCCACCTGGTTCCGGCACGGGCAGGCAGAAGCGCATCTGCGGCCGCGCGGCGTGTATCGGGATGTTCAACGGCGATGCACGGCACGGCGGCCGTCATCCGCGAACCGACGATCAATACTCCGGATTATTTTCCCGCGGCGCGCGAACCCGGCTCGTCACCTGCCGACAGCCGTCCGAGCGCCAGCCGGACGGCTGCCTCGGTCGAACTCCACACGCGTTTCAATGCTTCCGGGCCGCCGTCCCGCATCGCGTGCTCCGCGCTTGCGCACGCGTCGCGCGCTTCGGCGTCGCCCGCCAGCGCGAAACCGCCGCGCATCGAATGCAGTTCGATGCGCAGCGTATCGGCGTCGCCGCTCGCGAGCGCAGCACCGATCGCCGCGAGCGAATGCAGCGTCGCGTCGTGCAGCGTGCGCAGCACCTCGTCGGTCATCGCGGGCGCGACAGGCGCTTGCGCTTGCCCGTGTGCCGGCGCGGACGACGCTGCGTCGCGCCCCGCATGCCGCCGCAACGCCGCGTCGAGCGTCTCGATCGACAGCGGCTTGAGCACGACCTCCGCCGCGCCGGCCTGCGCGCAGCGCCGCCGATCCTCGTCGGTCGCATGTGCCGTCATCGCGATCACGGGCACGCGCGCGCCCTGCTCGCGCAGGAAGTTCGCGAGCGCAAAGCCGTCGAGCTCCGGCATGCCGAGATCGGTCAGCACGACGTCGTACGGCCGCTCGAAGAACGCGCGCATCGCCTCGATGCCGTTGGAAACGATCGTCGCGTCGTAGCCCAACGCGTCGAGCTGGTCGCGCAGCAGCGCCCGGCTTGCCGGATGATCCTCGGCGACGAGCACTTGCAGCGGTTCGTCATCGGCGGCTTCCTCGCGCGCGTCAGCCTCCGTGCCCACTTCGGATTCCGCCTCCGCTTCGTACCCGCGCACGGTATCCGCGAACGTCCCGGGCTCCGGCGTATCGTCCCGCCAGCCAGCCGGCGCTTCGGGCAGCGGCAACGCAGCCACGAAAACCGTGCCGTCGCCAAGACGGCTGTCGACGCTCAGCTCGCCGCCCATCAGCGTCACGATGCGCCGGCACAGCGGCAGCCCGAGCCCCGTGCCGCCGAAGCGCCGGTAGATCGAGGCATCGGTCTGGATATAGACGTCGAACAGGGTCGACATGCTGTCCTCGGGAATGCCGATGCCCGTATCGCGGACGGCGATTTCGACGCCGCGGCCGGCCGGGCCCGCCTGGGCAAGCCGCACGTCGATCGTCACGCCGCCGCGCTTCGTAAACTTGATCGCATTGCTGACGAGGTTCGACACCAGTTGCCGCAGCCGCGTCGGGTCTCCCACGTAACCATCGGCGAGATCCGGCGCAATCCTGCATGCAAGCGTGAGGTTTTTCGCATCCGCGAGCGGACGGAAGATCGCGGCCACATCGTTCACGACACGGCGCAGGTCGAACGGAATGCTTTCGAGCGCCATCTGGTTCGACTCGGCCTTCGACAGGTCGAGCACGTCGTTGATCACGCGCAGCAGCGCATCGGACGACGACATGATCGTCCCCAGCCGGCGCCGCAGCGGCGCCGCCATCTGCGCGCGCTCCATCAGCTCCAGGTTGCCGATGATCGCGTTGAGCGGCGTGCGGATCTCGTGGCTCATCGTCGCGAGGAACGTCGATTTCGCCTTGTTCGCGAATTCGGCGGCTTCGCGCGCCTCGCGCAGCTTCTCCTCGGCCTGCTTGCGGGCCGTGATGTCGAGCAGCGTGCACAGCAGCACGTCGATCCCGCGGTACTTGGTGCGCACGATGTGCGCGTCGAGATAGACGGTGCCGTTTCCCGCACGCTCGACGGCCAGCTCCCGCGTGACGCGCGCACGCGCGTTGCCGGCGGGCGCGCCGTCCCGGTACGCGCGCCACAGCCGCTTGCCGAGCGGCTCGCCCGCCACGCCCCGCTCGTACGCGATCATCGCGTCGTTGCGCACGATCGCTTCGCCGTCGACGAACGACAGCAGCACGAGCCCGGCCGGCGCCGTGCGGATCAGCGCCCGGTTGAGCGCCTCGCTTTCGATCAGGCGAATCGCACGCCGATTCGCCGGACGCAGCGCCCGCCTGTCGAACATCACGATTGCGATCCACAGCAATGCGATCGCGAAAAGCGCGGGCACGACCGTCAAGCCCCCGCGCCAGGCTACGTCGCTCAGCACGGCACGCCATGAGATGGTCGCCATCACCACCTCGTCCGCTCTCGGCACCCGGTCGCTGATAACGAAGTTCATGCCCACGCGATGTGCGGCCGCCCGCTCGCCGGCGTCGTGGCGCACATGCTCGAGCGCGTGGGTCACCATCGTGCTGTCGGGCTGCCCGCCGAGCAGGAGCTTTCCGCCAGAATCGACGAGCGCGTATTCCCTGCCGGCGCCCGGCGAGCGCAGTATCCCCTCGATCAACGGCAGGCTGTTGATGACGAACCAGACGACCGGCCTGCCGTCCGCGCCACGCACCCATTGCACCATCCGCAGCACGGAGCGCCCGAGCACCGGATCGAATCGGCGGTCCAGCGCAATCGCGTTTCGACGAACGGCGGGCGCCGTCGATACGGCCGCATCGTCCGTCATCGGCCGCAGCTGCTCGACCAATGCCCTGACGTCGACACCGGCCGGCAGCGCAAGCGCTCGCTTCACCAGCGGATACCCCGCCGCAACGATGAAGTCGCCGTTCGGATCGATCAGGTAGGCAGAACCGCCCGGATCGGCCGGTTGCGGCGGCGGCAGGACGCCCGTCACCTCGACCCGCTCGAGATAGCGCGCGAGGTAAGGCAAGCGACTGTCCGCCGATGCGGCCGGCGGGATGTCGGCGAATGCGGCGATCGCAATTCGCCCTTTTTGCCCGACGAACGTCTGCTTGCCGCGCTTGCCGGCGAGCAACCCCAGGCCGCGCGAATTGTCAGCGGCGCCGGCCCACTGCAGCTCCATGTCCTCGACATAGCGATTCCGCAGCGCCCTCATGATCTCCAGCTCGGCAACGAGTTCGGCCCTGCGCCCCGTGAACTCGACGCGGAAGCGCTCGAGCGACTCCTGCACGTCGAGCAGTAAAACGAGTGTCGCGCACACCAGAATGAACCCGGAGATCGCCGCGCCGCTGGCATACAGCTGAAACTGCTGCTGCCGCCGGACGCGCCCCGGTTCGAATGGCTTGCGAACGGCCCCGGTGGCGTACGAAACAATTCTTTTGAGCTTTGCGGGCATGTCGTATCGATCTCGTTGCTCGTGGCCGGGCATACCGCATCATTCGCCGATGCCGGCGCATCGCCCCCCGGGAAAACAGGGTAGTCGTTCGCGTGGCGTGCCTGCGCTCACACGCGATGCGTCACTTCGGCGGAGTGTGCCCGGAAGCTGGCCGGAGCGGCAGCCGGGCCTCGTGCGTCACGTCGACGCGGCATCGTCGTCGGACGCACCGGCGAGATTTTGCTCGTCGTTGTAACGGATCAGATCCGCGTCGCGAACGATCCCGAGCTTCTTCATCGCGCTCGACTTCTGCGAACTGATGGTTTGCTTGCTGCGATGGAGCTGCGCGGCGATCTCTCCCACCGTGTAGCCCGCGCCGAACAATCGGACAACCTCGATCTCGCGTGTCGTCAGTGCGCGGGTAGCGGGCTCGGATTCGATGTCCTGCAGGAGCTGCTTGATATACGGCGACATGTAGTTCGCACCGACGTACGCGGCATGCACGGCGCCGATCAGGTGCGAGATCGCGTCCGACTTGCTGAGGATGCAACTCACGCCCTGCTTGTGGATCGCGCGCAGCACGCTCGGATTGTCGATCATCGTGATCGTCACGATATGCAGCGCCGGATAGCGGCGCTGCAGGAACGACAGCAGCACGAGCCCGTCGCCGTACTTGCCGCCCGGCATCACGTAGTCGAGCACGAGCACGTCGCTCTGCTGCGCGTCGAGCGCCGCGACCAGGTCCGTCGAGTTCGAAACGGTGCCCACAAGCTTGATCGTACTGTTGCCTTGCAGCGACTGCGACATGCCGAGCGCGGACGCCGGATGATCGTCGGCCACCATCACGCGCACAAAGAATTCGTCCATGTTCCTGTTTCCCCGAGGCTTTCAGTCACGCTTCCGGTCCCCGCCGCGACGGGGAGCATGCTCGCGCCATCGCGTCGATGGCTGGCCATATTAGGCGCACCGGACAAATAATGACTCAATTTTAAGATAAATCCCGGTTCGCCCTGCAATTAGCGTGGGCCACGCGGCGGACGACAGGTGCCGGCGCTCGTGATACGCACGACCTGTCCGCACGGACGCACCGCGCAGATTGCCGAAGCTCAAGACGGCTCGGCGCCGTTACGGGATGCCGGCTACGCTCTCACGCAGCGCGGTCGGGCCGCGACGCGGCGCTATCGGTGGCTCGAATCGCCAGGCAGGTCATGCGGGTTGCCGTCCACCCGATTTTTCCACTCGTTCAGCGTACGGCGCCGCTGAACCGGCGACATGAGCAGAAACTCGTTCATCATCGTCAGGAATTCCCGACGGGACTTCTCAGAGAGCGCGGCAAAATCGAGCAACAGTGCGAATACCTTCCCTACGTGACGCACGACGTTCCCCTCCAGTATTGATTTGAATTCTGCCGCGCGACGTGAACATGCACCGGCACCCTGCCCTTGTTGTTTTGGATACGCGCTGACGCGTACGCTGCTGTTGGTTACTTGTCATACAAAGCTGTTTCATGATTGGTTGAGCCCAATGGGCAAGCGGCCGCGCATGGCTCCTTCGCCGAAGCCGCGGCACGCCGCTGCCACGCATGCGCAAGCGCGCCGCGCAGGTGACCGAGCGTCACGGGTTTTGTCAATACGCGCCGCACACCGGCTGCCGTGCAGCGCTGCATGCCTTCTGGCGTCAAATGCGACGTCACGACCAGTACGTCGCACGCGGGATCGACGCCGCGCGCCGCTTCCGCCAGTTGGTGCGCGCGCATGTCGGGCAGATCGTCGCCGATCAGCAGCACGTCCCATTCCCCGCCGGCCAGCGATTCGAGCGCCGCACACCCCGATCCGACCTCGGCTGCCGTACAACCGAGTGCGTACAGTTGCTCGCTGAAAATCGAGCCGTTGATGGTTTCGTCGTCCGCGACGAGCACGCGCAATGCGCGACTGCCGCGCTCGGCGGCCGCGCGCGACATTTCGGCCGTCGCCGAATCGCGAGCGTGCGAATCGTCACGCCGCGGATCGTCGCCCGATTCGGCATCGATCCGGCTTTCGTCGCTCATCGGGCCACCGAGCAGCGGGCCGCCGAGCGCCAACGCGGCACGCAAGCCGCCGAGCGAATAACTCGACACGCGTACCGTGTCGCCGGCACGATACGGTTCGAGCGGGCCGTCGGGTATCGCGAGTATCAGCCGCTCGCAATCGCTCAGGCTGGCCAGATCCGCGTGCGACCACGTGTCGGAATCGCCGAACAGCACGACCGCGCCCCGTCGCGCAACGCCGCCCGGCAGACTCGACGGGCTGTCGTACACGCTGACGTCGAATCCCCATGCCTGCAGATGCGGTAACGCGAAATCGCGCCACGCGGGATGCGCGGCGATCAGCGTCAGCGCGTGTGCGTGCGCCGCGCGCGGCCGGTCGAGCGTGACGATCTCCGTACCGAGCGGCAGAAGCACCGTGAAACGGCTGCCGGCGCCCGGCTCGCTCTCCACCGCGATGCGGCCGCCCATCGCCGCGACGAGCCGGCTGCACAGCGCAAGCCCGAGGCCGGTGCCACCGTAACGCCGCGTGATCGACGTATCGACCTGCGAAAAAGCCTTGAACAACTTGTGTCGATGTTCGGTGGCAATGCCGATGCCCGTATCCTCGACCTCGATCGACAGTTCCGGGGCGTCGTGTCCGTCGGCGACGACGGCAACGCGCACGGTCACGCTGCCCGCATGCGTAAACTTGAGTGCGTTGTTCAGCAGATTGCGGAGCACCTGTGCGAGCCGCGTCGGATCGCCGCGCATCTGTTGCGTGCTGCTCGCATGGATCTCGCAGAACAGCTGCAATCCCTTCGCCTTCGCGATCGTCGCGAACGCGTTCAGCTCGCGCTCGATCACCGCACTCACGTCGAACGCGATCGATTCGACCGACATCGCGCCGGCCTCGATCTTCGAAAAATCGAGAATGTCGCTGACGAGCGCGAGCAGGCTCTTCGCCGACGTGCGCAGCGTATACACGCGGCCATGCTGGACCGCGTCGAGCGCCGAGCGCTCGAGCAATTCCAGGTTGCCGAGAATCACGTTCAGCGGCGTGCGGATCTCGTGGCTCATCGCCGCGAGGAACGACGATTTCGCGGCGTTGGCCGAATCGGCCGCGCGCACGGCCTCTTCGAGCTGTTGCACGAGTTGCCGCTTCGCGGTCATGTCGGCGACCGCGGCGATCAGCACGTCCGTGCCCTGATAGCGTGCGCCGCACGCGATGAATTCCAGGTTCAGGTGCGCGGCTTGCGTGTCGCCCAGCAGCAGGTCGCCGTACAGCACGCCGCCTGCGTCGCCGCGCGCCTGCCATGCGTCGGCCACCTGGCTCGACAGCGCGTGATAGTCGCCGCCGATCCGCTCGACCACGTCCGTCAGCGCGGGGCTCACGAGCATGAAACGCCCGTCGTCGCGCGCGATCAGCCCGAGCCCGATCGGCGCCATCTCGATCACGCTGCGGCACAGCGCTTCGCTGTCGAACACGCGCTGCGAGCTCGCGTAGAGCGGCACGAACTCCCGACGATGAAAGCGCAGCAGCAGCACCCACATGACGATGAGCGCGAGCAGCGTCGCCGCGCCGAGCGTACCGGCCGAACGTGCGACGCCGGCCGCGATGTCGGCCCACGACAGCGCATACGCAAGCGTCCAGCCCGTCGGCTCGAGCTTGCCGTGAAACAGCAGGAAGCCATTCCGGAATACGGGCGCGCCCGACGCCGACGCACCGCCCCGCGACGGGTTCAGCTTCAGCAGGCTTTCCACGCGATCGGCATCGCTTGCCGACGGATCCATCGTGACGAGCCGGCCATCGGCCGTCGTGATGTAGAACATGCCTTCGGGGCGATAGTCGGCGAGCCAGGACAGCAGGTAATCGGGCGGATATTCGGTGACGAGCACCGCGAACGGCTTGCCGTTGTCGCGCGCCTCGGCCGCGAGCCGGATGCGCGGCTGCCCCGACACGGGATCGGTGAACGGCGGCAGCCATCGCACGTGCGGACGTGCATCGATGATGCCCGGATACGAGTGCTCGAAATCGACGCGCAGCGCGTCCAGTATGCGTGCGCGGCTTTCCGGCGAAACCAGCGCGGGATCGTCGCGGTCCCGATGGGGGATCAGCGCGAACAAACCCGTGCGCGTGCTGTAGTGGTAGCCCTCCAGCGTGCGCCCGCGATTGATCGAGCTGGCCGCGCAGATACGTGCCAACAGGACCGACAACGACAGATAGCGCGCGACTTCGGCCCGATCGCCGGTGCGCGCGGGCACGCCGACGACGAGCGAAGGATACGGACGGGTCGCGACGCGCTGGTCGTTGAGGAGGAACTCGTCGACGATCGGCGCCGGCACGTCGCTGGCCTCCTGCCAGATCAGCTGCGCGTTCGCGACGCCGTTGCGGAACGAGGTTTCGCTTACCTGGATTTCGTTGAGCGTCTGCTCCAGCCCGTTCAGGTAGTTGCGCCGCGCCCCCTCGACATAACCCGAGACGATCGATGCCATCCCGAGACCGCAAGCGATCAGGACAAGGATGGTAACGACGATTCCGCCGCCGAACACCGAAATGCTCTGATAACGACGAATCGATTGAAGCGGGCTCTGCGACATGGCGCGCGTTGACGATCGCGAACGCGACCGGAACGACGTCGTTCCGGCACCCGTGACCGTCTCGGAAAACACCTAGAAAATGAAGGGATTTCCGATCATGCCAAAGGCTCGCGTGGGCGTCCTCGTCGCATGAACCATTTCGTACATATTAGATAGAACTGCGCCGCACTTTCGGACTTGACCGAATCTTGATGCGACAAATACGCGTCGTTTTTTTCGCATTGCGTCGACTGAGCGTTGGGCGGATCAACAGCTCGGGCAATGCATTTTGTTAAAGTTTTCTAAAGATTTGCCCCGATCGCGCTGCCACCTCGACGCGTACTGGCGGCGCGCATACCGACTGTTCCAATGATTCTCCGGCATGCCCAACTCGCCGCCCAAAAGAAAAGGTTCTTCGCGGGTCAACGCGAAGAACCTTTGAAAAGCATCGTTTCGACGAAGACCGAGCCGGCGATGGCGTACGAACCGCCATCGCCGGTCGCCAACCCGCCCGGCACCTGTGCCGAACGGACGTCGGATCGAAGCCGAGACAGCGCGACGTGCCCGGGAGGCGAGCGTCACTGCAACGCCCCCGCCTCCCGGAACGGGACCGATCAGTCCCGGATTGAGCCGTAATTGACGCCGGCGAGCGGCACCGCCTTCGCGCTTCCGCTCACGCTATTGCCGCTCATCCAGCCCAAATTGAGGCCGACCAGCCCGCCGTAGAACTGCGAGTAGCCGTCCGTGTAGGCAATACGGCTGCTGGAGCTCGAATTGTCGACGTTGCCGAAGTTTCCGCCTGCCACGCCGCCCAGCCATGCATAGCGCCCGCCGGACACCGCACCCGACGACGACGACGCCTTGACCTTGCCGTCGTTTTCGCCGACGAGGCCGCCGACCCGACTGACATCACCGCCCTTCGCCGAACCGGAAGCGTCGGACGCATCGATCGATGCGCCCATGAAGTTTTGGCCGACCAGACCACCGACGTAGCTATTGTCGCCCGCAACGACGTCGCCCGACGCGCTCGACGACGCCACGCTGCCCATGTTGTATCCGACCAGGCCGCCTGCCTTGCCATACGTACCGTCGACGTTCACGGCCCCGCTTGCGCTGGCGCTCGCCACCTTGCCGAAGTTCGTGCCGACGAGACCACCTGCCATGCCGTTATCGCCAGCCGATACGTTGCCGGCCGCCGAGGAGGCGGTCACGGTGCCGTGGTTTTCGCCGACGAGGCCGCCAGCCTGGCCTTGCGCGCCGACCTTGACCTCTCCGTCGGCCGACGAACCGTCCACCTTGCCGAGGTTCGAGCCGACGAGGCCGCCTGCCTTCGCGTTGCCGCGCCCGTCCACCTTGCCATGCGCATTCGATGCGATGATCTTGGCCGCGCTCCCGTTACGGCCGACGAGGCCGCCCAGCTGGCTGTCGGTGCCCGTCGTGACGTTGCCGTTCGCCGTGGATGCGTTGATCGTGGCCTCGTTCAACCCCACGAGACCGCCCGCCACCGCGGCGTTGCCGGCCTGAACGCTGCCGTTCGCCGTCGACGCCAGGATCGTCGCACGGTTGACGCCGGCGAGCCCGCCGACCATGGCCGATCGACCGGCAACGACGTTACCGCCCGCCGTCGACGCGGCGATCTTGCCGATATTTTCCCCGACCAGGCCGCCTGCCTTGCCGTTGTCGCCAACGGTCACGTCGCCCTTCGCGCCGGATGCATCGATCGACGCGGTGTTGTAGCCGACCAGACCGCCCGCCGTGCCGTTGTTGCCCACGGTCACGCTGCCCGTCGCGTTGGAGGCTTCGATCGCCGCGGCGTTGTAGCCAACCAGGCCGCCCGCCGTCGCGTCATGACCGCCTCGCACGCTCGCGCTCGACGAAGAGGCCTTGATGCGGCCCGACTTCTCCCCGCCTTCGTTGAAACCGACCAGGCCACCGACACGCGCACCGCTGGCCAGGGCGGTGACACTGCCCGTGGCCGTCGAGGCCGAGATGATGCCCCGGTTGATCCCGACCAGACCGCCAGTGCTGCCCGCCGACTCGCTGCGAACCTGTACGTCGGCGCGGCTGTTGCTGATGGTCGCGTCGCCGAGATTCGGCGAAAGGACGGTGCGGCTTTCGCCAACCAGACCGCCGGCGTACAGCGCTTCCTTGCCGCCTTCGACACGGCCGGAAACGGATGCGCGATCGATCCGCCCGCTATAGTTGCTGCCGACCAGACCACCGACGATCACGCGGCCGGTGCCGGTTACCAGGACGTTTTTCGCCTTCACGTTCGTGATGTCGCCCAGGTTGTAGCCGGCCAGCGTGCCGATGCTGACGATGTCTGTGGGAGAGGCCGCCCCTCGCGCAGTGATTTTGTCCAGCGTGAGGTTGGCGATACGACCCGAATTGGACGCGAACAACCCGACGATCGCCACCCCGGGGTTCGAGATTGACAGGTTGCCGATGGTATTGCCCAGACCGTCGAACACACCGGTGAACCCCTGACTCTTGCCGCCAAGGCTGCGGAATTGCGCGTCCTTGCCGTCGATCGCGTTACCCAGCACGTAACGGCCCTTCATGTTACCTTCGACGCCGCGCAGCCCCGCGAGATCGTGGATCACCTGATAGGCATCGCCGTTCGCCGAGAACGACGCATTGCGACCCGACAGCGTGACCGTCGCATCGTCGTTCGTCAGCGTATGGCCGCTGCCCGAGTTCAGCGCCAGGCTCGCCTTTTCGCCCGTCAGCGCCACGTTGTTGCCGATGCGGATCTGTTGCGCCGCGTTCATCGTCACGCCCGCGTTCGCGCCGCTCGCCTTCAGCGACTGCTTCAGGTCGACGCTGCCCTTTTTCGACGTCAGCGCCAGCGTGTTGTCGCTCGCCCAGTTCACCGCATCGCCCACCGTCAGGTCGCCCGACGTGTTGGTCAGCGCCACGTTCGTCGTGCCCAGGCTGCGCGCCAGCGTCTCCCCGTCGATCGCACCGCCAGCGTTACCGCCGGTGCCGCCGCTACCGGTATTACCGTTGAGCCCGCCGCCAATGACCAGACCGCGCTTGCCCGGCTGCGCTGCCGTGCCGACCCCGGCGTTGGCCGCCTCGATCGTCCACAGGCCCGCCTTGCCCGATGCCGCACGCGTATCCACCTGCACGTCGCGCGACACCACCACCTGCTCGCCGCGCGTCGTCACCGTGCCGCCCGCCGTCGATGCATCCTGCGAGCTCGCGTCCAGCTTGCCCGCGACATGCACCTGACCGCCGTCCAGCGTGATCTTCCCGTCGCGGCTGCTCAGGCCCTGCGCCTCGATCGTGCCGCTGTTCTTCACCACCGAACCCAGCAGGTCGCCGGCCGCACGTGCCGTCATCAGCACTTCACCGCCGTCCGCCTTCAGCAGCCCGCCGTTGTTCGCCTGCGCGTCCACCGCGCCGCTTTCGACCTGCAGGTTCAGCAGCCCGTTGCCGTCGAAGTTCACGTTGAACGCATTGCCCGCGCCCAGCGCCACGCGACCCATCTGCGCACGGATCACGCCCGTGTTCGATACGCGTGCGCCCAGCAGCGCCACGCTGCCGCCTTCCGTCGCCGCGATCGTCCCCGCGTTCTCCACCGCTTGACCCGACGTTCCCGCAAATCGATAGCGGCCCGCCAGGAAATCAGCGTCCGTCAGGTTCTGCGTCGACGCCACCAGGCCGCCCACGTTCACTTGTGCGCCCGCGCCGAACATCACGCCGTTCGGGTTCACCAGGAACACGCGACCGTTCGCGTCGATCTGACCGTGAATCTGGCTGCCGTTCGCCCCGATCACCCGGTTCAGCGCGATCGACTGATTCGTCGGCTGCTGGAACGACACTCGCTCGCCACCACCCACGCTGAAGTCCTGCCAGTTCGTGATCAGCTTGTCCGTGTGCTGGTTGATCGACATCGTCTTGTTGTCCGCCGACGTCGAGATGTCCGCCTTGCCCGACGCGATCTCGCCGCCCGTCGGCAGCGCGTATGCGCCCGACGCCGCCGCCAGCCCCAGCAGCGACACGCTCGCCGCGAGCAGGCGCTTGCCGCTGCCCGACTTGCCGCGACGGCGCGCCGTTTCCCCTACTGCGCACCAGCCGCCCTGCGCTTCATTCCATACCAATGAATAGGCCTTGTTCATTCTTCATTTCCTCATGATTGGTCGGCATACTTTAATTATTTCGTATACCTATACAAACTGCTTATCGAGCGCGGAACGAATATGTCCGTTGCTCGTTTCGCGGATTACTGCACCATCCGCGCCATGCTCGCCGGCTCCAACCCGCCCCGGAACCGGCATGCCATGTCCGGGGCGGCAACCGTTCGATCCTGGTTGCCGCCCCGGGGCATTCGAGACCGGCTCTTCACCGAGAAAAATTACCGCTTGCTGTCGATCCAGCCCACGTTGACGCTGGCGAACGGTTCACGTGCGGCCGCGCCGCTTGTATCGCTCGATTCGATGCGCCCCGAGTTGAATGCAACGAATCCGGCTCTCACCAAGGGCATGCCATTCCCCGAGTAATCAAACTTCGAACTCGAATGCGACGAACGGATCACGCCATGATTCACGCCCACGAACCCGCCGGCGAACGTACCGGAGCCGGCGATCGCCCCCGACGATTCCGAATCGGCGATCAGCGCGCCGTCACCGTTCATCCCGGCGAACCCGCCGATGAACTGGCCGATGGCGGTCGTCACGTTGCCCGATGCCTTCGAGTTCCGGATGCTGGCTTGTTTGCCGATGTTTTCGCCGACCAGACCTCCGACGGTGCTGTCGCGAGCCGCAGTGACCGATCCGGCCGCGCTCGACCCCGAAATCGTTCCGTGGTTCAGGCCGACGAGCCCGCCAACCCGGCTCGCCTGCCCGGCACGCACGGCTCCGCGAGCCGCGGATTGCTCGATTGCGCCGTCGTTCACGGCGACAAGCCCGCCCACGCTGGCTCCCTGACCCGCACCGACATCGCCTGCCGCGTTGCCCGCCCGGATCGTGCCGGCGTTCCTGCCGACCAGGCCGCCCACGACGCTGCTCGCGATGTCGCTCACGCTACCGTTTGCCGCGACGTTTTCGAGCACGCCGCCGTCGACGTTCTCCCCAGCGAAGCCGCCAACGGCTGCCGCGCCTTTCGAGTTCACCGCGCCGAACGCTTGCGCATCCGCGATACGAGCGCCTCTGTTGAGGCCGACGAACCCGCCGACCTTGCTGCCGTCCGTCGCGCGAACGATGCCGCGTGCCGACGAACCGACGATCGTGCCGCCATCGCTGCTGCCGACCGCGCCGCCGACGAAGCTCGACTTCCCGGCCGACACGTCGACCGTCGAAATCGCGTTGTCGATCATGCTGTTCGCCGACTGACCGACGAGGCCGCCCACTTGCGTGCGGTCACCCACCGAGATCCTGCCGGCACTCGTCGAATCCGACACCGTCGCATAGAGATTCCTGCCGACGACACCACCGACGGCGCGCATGTAGTTCGACGATCGCATGCTCGTGATCTCGGCATCGGCCTGGCTATTCGCGATCCGCGCGCTGAAATTCCTGCCGGCAATGCCGCCGATTGAATCGGCCGCCTCGTTGGCTGTGATGCTGCCCTGGAATCGGGCGCGGTCGATGACGCCGGCGACGTTGTCACCGACGAGGCCGCCGACGAGGCTGCTGATCTTCCCGTTCGACGAAACCGTCGTCTTCGTTACGCGAACGTTCGAGATGGTCCCGCCATGATTGGCGCCGGCAAGCGCACCGACCGACGCAGGCGTTCCGGTCGATGCTTCGTTGACGGCGAACGAGTCGAGCGCGAGATTCGCGATACGGCCGCGATTCAACCCGAACAGGCCGACGTACTGACCGTTGCCATTGATCGTCAAGCGGGAAATCGTGTTGCCCAAGCCATCGAACACGCCGTTGAATGCGCTGTCACCGCCGATACCGCGGAATTGCGCGCCCTTGCCGTCGATCGCATTGCCCAGCACGTAACGGCCCTTCATGTTACCTTCGACGCCGCGCAGCCCCGCGAGATCGTGGATCACCTGATAGGCATCGCCGTTCGCCGAGAACGACGCATTGCGACCCGACAGCGTGACCGTCGCATCGTCGTTCGTCAGCGTATGGCCGCTGCCCGAGTTCAGCGCCAGGCTCGCCTTTTCGCCCGTCAGCGCCACGTTGTTGCCGATGCGGATCTGTTGCGCCGCGTTCATCGTCACGCCCGCGTTCGCGCCGCTCGCCTTCAGCGACTGCTTCAGGTCGACGCTGCCCTTTTTCGACGTCAGCGCCAGCGTGTTGTCGCTCGCCCAGTTCACCGCATCGCCCACCGTCAGGTCGCCCGACGTGTTGGTCAGCGCCACGTTCGTCGTGCCCAGGCTGCGCGCCAGCGTCTCTCCGGTGATGGCATTTCCGGCCGCATCGACGCCCGCGTTGGCCGCCTCGATCGTCCACAGGCCCGCCTTGCCCGATGCCGCACGCGTATCCACCTGCACGTCGCGCGATACCACCACCTGCTCGCCGCGCGTCGTCACCGTGCCGCCCGCCGTCGATGCATCCTGCGAGCTCGCGTCCAGCTTGCCCGCGACATGCACCTGGCCGCCGTCCAGCGTGATCTTCCCGTCGCGGCTGCTCAGGCCCTGCGCCTCGATCGTGCCGCTGTTCTTCACCACCGAACCCAGCAGGTCGCCGGCCGCACGTGCCGTCATCAGCACTTCACCGCCGTCCGCCTTCAGCAGCCCGCCGTTGTTCGCCTGCGCGTCCACCGCGCCGCTTTCGACCTGCAGGTTCAGCAGCCCGTTGCCGTCGAAGTTCACGTTGAACGCATTGCCCGCGCCCAGCGCCACACGGCCCATCTGCGCACGGATCACGCCCGTGTTCGATACGCGTGCGCCCAGCAGCGCCACGCTGCCGCCTTCCGTCGCCGTGATCGTCCCGGCGTTCTCCACCGCTTGACCCGACGTTCCCGCAAATCGATAGCGGCCCGCCAGGAAATCAGCGTCCGTCAGGTTCTGCGTCGACGCCACCAGGCCGCCCACGTTCACTTGTGCGCCCGCGCCGAACATCACGCCGTTCGGGTTCACCAGGAACACGCGACCGTTCGCGTCGATCTGACCGTGAATCTGGCTGCCGTTCGCCCCGATCACCCGGTTCAGCGCGATCGACTGATTCGTCGGCTGCTGGAACGACACTCGCTCGCCACCACCCACGCTGAAGTCCTGCCAGTTCGTGATCAGCTTGTCCGTGTGCTGGTTGATCGACATCGTCTTGTTGTCCGCGGACGTCGAGATGTCCGCCTTACCCGACGCGATCTCACCGCCCGTCGGCAGCGCGTATGCGCCCGACGCCGCCGCCAGCCCCAGCAGCGACACGCTCGCCGCGAGCAGGCGCTTGCCGCTGCCCGACTTGCCGCGACGGCGTGCCGTTTCCCCTACTGCGCACCAGCCGCCCTGCGCTTCATTCCATACCAATGAATAGGCCTTGTTCATTTTGGCATCCTCTTCAATTTATATTTACAACCCCGTCTTGCCGGACGGACCGATCACGCGTGCTCAGAAATACTGAGCGGCCTGAACCCATACGCTCGGCGCGCGGGTCGGCGAGCCGGTCGCCGCGCCGAGCGGCCACGCGGCCGTCAGCGTCACCTGGCGCTTCGCGCCATACCAGCTCGCGCCGACACCGCCGGCCTGCATGTGCTGCATGTTTCGTTCTCGCGTCCACGGGTGCTTGTCGCCCTGCACGCGCCCGGCGTCGACGAACGTGCTGACCTGCCATCCCGGCGCAACGAGATAACGCAGCTCCGCGCTGGCCTGCCAGCCCTGGTCGCCGCTGCCGGCGCCGAGCGCATACGCGCGCACGCCGTACGGGCCGCCGAGGCTGAACTTCTCCGATTCGTCGAGATTGCGCGACGCGAGCTGCGCGCTGAACTGCGTGTACAACTCGAGCCGCCGCCCCAGCGCCTGCACGCGCAGCGCGCTCACATTCAGCTTCGCAAAGCTGCCGATCGACTTCTTCAGCGAATCCGCCTCGAACGGATCGTTGCTGCGCAGCCGCCCGACGCCGAACATCACCGAGAACCCGTTGCGGCCGCCGCCCAGCAAGCCATCCTGACTGTTGCCGCTGACGCCGAAGGTCCACAGGCCGACGTTCTTGTCGCGCCGGATGTCGAATACGCCGTAGTCGTCGCGCAGATTCTTGTTTTCGTACTGGACCTGCGCGGTGACGCTCAGGGCGCGCGCACGCACGAGCGGCTGCGTGACGTACGCGGTCTGCACGCTCGCACGGCCCTGGGAATCGAGATCGGAAAACGCGCCGCCGAGCCGGTAGCGCAGCGACGAATACGCGACGCCGACCCGCGTCGACGCGGGCCCGACCGGTACCTGGTAGGCGGCACGGTAGTAGCGCTGGCGCTCGTTGCTGATAAGCCCGCGCAGGCTCAGGCGATCGCCGAGCCGCAGCGGCGAATTGACGTCGATGCTGCCGCCGAGACGGTAGCGCCCGAGCGCGACGTCGCCGAAGTTGTCGAATTCGAGCGATCCGGACGCGAGCGGCCCTTTGTCGGCGTCGACGACGAGATCGGTGGTGCCGGGCGTTTCGCCCGGACGCAACGTGCCGCGCGCACCGACGCCGGCGAGATCGTCGAGCAGCAACAGGCTGCGCTCGAGATCGGGCCCGCGTACGACATCGCCCGGATGCAGCGCCGAGAGCGGCTGGCGCAGCGCGGCATCGAGCACGCGCGAATGGTTCTGGATCGTGATTGCGCCGTAGCGGCCTTCGGCGATTTCGATACGCACGACGCCGTCGTCGATGTCCTGGCGAGGCAGGTACGCGCGCGCAAGCACGTAGCCATGACGGCGATAGTAGGCGGTGATGCGCCCGGCGGCGCGTTGCAGGTCGGCGAAACTCAGCGTGCTGCCGGCCAGATCGGCGACGAGCGGCAGCAGTTTGTCGCTGCCGAACACGGTATTGCCGTCGAGCGCGAATGCGCGAACGAGCACGCGGGGCCCCGACTCGGGTGCGCTCTCGGCGGTGTCTTCCGACGGCGTCACCTTAAGCTCGGGCGCGGTTTCCGGAGGCAGATCCGGACGCGGCGTCTCGATGTCGCGCATCGCTCGCCCGGCGTCCGGCACTTGCGCATGGACCTGCTCGACCAGGCCCGCGGCACCGCCGCAGATCAGCGCCACGCACAATGCGTGGCGGGCGCGCAGCGCGACGCCGGCATCGCGCGGCACCGCTTGCGAGCCGGCCTCGCGCGACTGCGCCGCTTCGACGCTGTCGATGTCGACCCGACGGTGGCCGACGACTTGCATATGAACTTCCCACATGGAACACATCCGGATCTAGCCGACAAAGCACTTGCCAGCTGTGACTCAAGCGCCGAATGCTACAGACAGACATTTCCCATGTATTTAGATCAGGTACGAAATTTCGTGACGAAATTGTTAATTGCCGGAGCAACTGCACGAATCGCGTGAACGGCAAAAACGGCTTCCGTTTTATCGGCAGGATGGAAGCCAGTCGGCCGTCGACCGAATGCCGTCGCGAGCACGGTTGACCACCTGCGGCGGCACTCCTAAACTGGCATTCCTTTTACGCCGCTCACGCCAAAGGGACTCCCATGATCGACCTCTCCACGCTCGTGCTGTTCTCGGGCGCGTGTCTCGCGCTGACCGTCACGCCGGGCCCCGACATGCTGCTGATCGCGTCCCGCAGCGTGAGCCAGGGCCGGCGCGCGGGCTTTGCGACGCTCGCCGGCATTCAGGCCGGCACTTACTGTCATGCGCTCGCCGCCGCGCTCGGGCTGTCGCAGCTCTTTCTCGCGGTGCCGATCGCGTACGACATCGTGCGTTTCGCCGGCGCCGCGTACCTGCTCTATCTCGCGTGGAAGACGTTCCGTTCCGACGCAACCTCGCTATCGCCCATCGCGTCGCAGCGCCGGCACTCGACCGCCGCGATCTTCCGTCAGGGCCTGACGACGAACCTGCTGAATCCGAAGATGGCGCTGTTCGTGCTCGCGCTGTTCCCGCAGTTCGTGCGGCCCGAGCATGGCTCGATCGCCGTGCAGATTCTCGTGCTCGCGACGGTGCTCAACCTGATCGGGCTCGTCGTGAACGGCGCGGTGATTCTCTCCGCGAGCCGGCTAAGCCGGCGGATCGGCGCGCGCCGCCGCCCGTCGAAACTGCCGCAATATCTGCTCGGTTCGGTGTTCGTCGGGCTTGCGGCGCGGCTCGCGGTGGCGGGGCGGAACTGATCTCGCCCCCTCCCGAAGCACACGGGCGGGCCTGATATCCATTCGGATAACTAGCCGAATTCAGGCCACAGCCAAACAATCTGGCTCGCACATCAGCAACGAAGCACCGGAGAAACGCCTGAACGTTTCTCCGGTGCTTCCGTGCATTCGACGAGCCGCCCTCATGACAGACACGACGGCGCTCCTTCCTGCAAGGAAGTAACAAATTTGTTACTATGCGAACCGTCGCGGACGAAATCCATTTCTTCAGCGAGCAAGTCGAGGCTGGCGTATTTGCGTTGCCGAAAACGCTGACCGCCAGATTCTTCGCACTCGCTGACCGCATGGAGCAGTACGGCCCGAATCCGGGCGAACCTCACACCAGGCCGATGGGCGACGGGTTGTACGAAATGCGGTTGAAGGGCCTGGAAGGTATCGCACGTGTGTTTTACTGCGCGGTCGTCAACCGGCGGATCGTCATGCTTCACTGCTTCGTGAATAAGACGCAGAAAACGCCGCAGAAAGAGCTGGAAACCGCGCGCCGCCGATTGAAGGAGATTCGATATGGCAACCTATAAGGCACTGCGCGAGCGCGCGCTGGCCGATCCGAAGGTACGCGCCGAATACGAACGATTGAACCGCGAGGAGTTCGCGCTGCTCGACGCCATGCTGGCCGCCCGGCGAGCCGCCGGTCTTTCGCAAGCCGATGTGGCAGAGCGCATGGGCACGAAGGCGCCTGCCGTCACGCGGCTCGAACGCGCGCTCGCGACAGGCCAGCACTCTCCGTCGATTGAAACGCTGCGCAAGTATGCGGCCGCGTGCGGCAAGAAACTCGTGATCTCGTTCGCCTGAGCCGCATCGCGGCCCGGACATGATTGAATCGGCCGTCGGTTGCTCGAGCGACTGACGGCCCACCTGCCCCGCATCTCACCTAATCCCCGCCCGCGCACGCATCGTCGGCGCAAGCGCGCGTATCGAGCACCACGCGCAGTTCACGACTGCCCAGCAAGCTCGCCGGCGTCACCGTGCGGCGCTGCCACGGAATCCGGCCGAAGTACCAGACCTTCCAGAAACCGAGCGGATGATCGGGGTTCCTGCGCAGCAGCGTATCGAAGGTTTCAACGTCGCCGAGCGTAATCCGCGTCGCGTCACGCACGACTTCCCGAACGAAACGCGAACAGAACTGCCGGCGCGACGCGAGATTGAAACCCGTGTCGTAGATCACGCCGACCCGGCGCATCGCCGCGTCGACGAGCCGGCGCCGCTGCGCGGCATCGAGCGGCTGCTTCAGTCGCGCGATCACGCACGCGCCGCGATCGGAGCGCGCAAGAAACCGCGACATCGTCGTGACGCGCGACAGCGGAAACGTGCTCTCGGCGACCAGCGGCTCGCCACCGCGCCGGCCGACGACGATCCCGACGTGATTCGTCCACGACCGTGTCGCGCTCGCCACTTCGAGAAACGGCCGCACGGTCACGCGGATAAACACGATGTCGCCGATCTCCGGTTCGACCGGCAACGGCATGTCATGAGGTTCGGGAGAACCGGTGGAGAAAAGACGCCGCCGGCCCGCGTCGGGCGAGCGGATCATGAGCGGCTGGCAGCCGGTGTCGACAATCATATGGACCTCGCGAGAGTGAACATGGCGCGAGGATGTCAGCAGCTACCGCGCACCGCATCCGCTTCTTGTGCGAGGGCGTGAATCCGTGCCGCCGGGTGGCGGATTTCGATACCGGCGTGAGGTGCGCGGCGTAAGGCGCGAAGCGTGAGGTGCGAGGCCGAGCCGTCAGCGCGTCGCGCCCAGCGCCACGCGCAGCCGTTCCATCAACTGCGTGTAATGCCGCAGCACGTCGTCCTTCGGCACGACATTCGCAGTCGCGAAACGCTCGGACCACGCCGGCTTCCATTCATACGCCCCGTGTACGCTCCGGTCGCCGTCCGGCGACTGGATCAGCGAACGGATCCGCGCGTCGCGGCCCGGGCCCGTGTGCATGTCGAACAGCGCGTGGATATACGTGTGATACGCGTCGTACACATCCTCGTCGAACAGGTAGCGGTAGATGTGAAACGTGCGGTCGAGCTCGCGCTTCGCGCGGATCACGTCGTCCGGCGAGATGTCCTTCCAGTAGCCGATCCACGTGTAGAAGCACAGCAGCGCATTGAGCTGTGGCGCGACCGCGTCGTACAGCGCGAGGCGCTTCTCGATCAGCCGCTGGTTGGTCCACTGTACGAGTTCGAGCCGCTTCAGCCGACGCGCGACGAGCCAGCCGAGGCAGGCCACCGACAACGGCGTCAGCACGCCGAGCACGAGCTTGACGATTTCCAGCGAATTCCACGGATTGTTGAATGGCTGCATGAATGGCCCGACAAGAAGAAACGCATCCGCGCCGGCGCATGACCCGGCGCGCAGCGCCGCCTGCCCGATCGCATCGACATTGACCGTTAGTTGCTTGCGCATCGAACATCGCACGGCGGTGCGCGCGATACGTTCGAAGCGGCATGACTCGCCAGATTACCCGGCGATTGTCACCGAGACCTGACCGTTCGTCGAGTCATCGCCTCGCACTCGTTCGGCGCTAGGTCGGCAGCGCCGACGTCAGCTTGACCTTCTGCATCGGAATGTCGGTCTTCACGCTCAGCACGCCGGGAATGCGCGTGAGTGTTTCCATCTGGAAGCGCCGATAGTCGTCGATGTCGGCCGCGACGACGCGCAGCAGGAAATCGCAGTCGCCCGCCATCAGGTGACATTCGACGACTTCCGGCATCTGCTGGACGGCATCGGCGAAACGGTTCACGGATTCCGCGTCCTGCCCCTTCAGCCACACGCGCGTGAAGATCGTCAGCCCCTTGCCGACCTTCGCGGGATTCAGCACGGCCACGTATTTCTCGATCACGCCCGCTTCCTCGAGAAGCCGCACACGCCGCAGGCACGGCGACGGCGACAGCCCGACCTCGTGCGCGAGCTCCACGTTCTGCATGCGGCCGTCGCGCTGCAACGCGCTCAGGATCCGCCGGTCGATGGCATCCAGTTTCATTTGGCATCCGATTCCAAAAATTTCGCAAATCGCGCGTTCAATGCCAAATTCTCTGAAAGTTATGGCCACAACGCAACCCGATTCGAGTCAAAAAAGCAGACAATCCCTCCCCCCGAAGGAGGAGTAATGAGCAGTAGCGTTTCAACGTCGTCCGGGCTTCGCGACAAGCCCGCCTATGTCGCCGAGATGGGCCGCGGTTTGCGCGCGGCGCTGCCCGTCATGCTGGGTTTCGTGCCGTTCGCGCTCGTGCTGGGCGCACAGGCCGCGCAGAAAGGGCTGAGCCTGTTCGAGGTGCCGATGATGACGGGCCTGAACTTCGGCGGCGGTTCCGAATTCGCGGCGATCCATCTGTGGACCTCGCCGCCGCACATCGCGCTGATCGTCGCGATGTCGTTTCTCGTGAATTCGCGCCACATCCTGATGGGCGCGGCGTTCGAGCCGTACATCCGGCGCCTGCCGCGCCGCCGCGCGTTCGTCGCGCTGTTCTTCATGTGCGACGAGAGCTGGGCGATGTCGCTCGCCGATGCGCGCTCGCGCTCGGCCACGCACATCAGCGTGCCCTATTACGCGGGCATCTGTATCGGGCTCTACCTGACGTGGATCTCGATGACCACGCTCGGCGCGGCGGTCGGCCCGACGATCGGCAACGTCGAGCAATACGGCTTCGACATGGCGTTCACGGCCGTATTCCTGGTGCTGCTGCGCGGGATGTGGAAGGGAATGCGCGCGAGCCGCCCGTGGTTCGTGAGCCTCGTCGTCGCGGCGGCCACGCACCTGGCCGTGCCCGGCGCATGGTACGTCGCGGCCGGCGCGTGCGCGGGGCTCGTCGCCGCGCTGCTGTGGGAGCCGCGCGATGCCTGAGCTTCCGGATTTCAGCACCGTCGCGACGATCGTGCTGATGGCGTCGACGACCTACCTGTCGCGCATCCTCGGCTACGTGCTGCTGCGCAACCGCACGCTCAGCCCGCGGATGGCATCGGTGATGGAGAACGTGCCCGGCTGCGTGCTGATCTCGGTGATCGCCCCGGCCTTCGTGTCGACGCGGCCGGCCGACCTGCTCGCGCTCGCGATCACGCTGCTCGCGGCGACGCGCCTGTCGATCCTGCCGACCGTCATCGTCGGCGTCGTGTCGGCGGGCTGCTGCGGCATCTGATTGGATAGAGCCCGTTCCCGCCGATAGCGGGCTTGAGAACGTGCGTTGCCAGCCTTCCCCCAAGGGGACGAGCGACGATCGATCTCGCGCTCCGGCCGGCAACGCACATTCTCCTGTTTGGGAAATAATCATTCGCGGGGCTAGCCGCCGGAAGGGCCGATCGCCGCTTACGCGGCATCTCAACCGACGAACGGGCGCACAATGCGCCCGTTTTCATGTCCGCGCCGACGACGCGACATGACACGACGATTCTCACGCCGGGATGCTAGCCTTGTGGCTTGCGCCACGCCGCCCTTCCCTCTCATCGCCCATCTCCGTGAGGATCGTCCCGATGCAAGAAACCCGCCCGCTTTTCGACCGCGTCCTGCTGACCAACGACGACGGATTCGACGCCCCCGGCCTTGAAGTACTCGAACAGGTCGCCATGCAACTGGCGCGCGAAGTGTGGATCGTCGCGCCGGCGGAGGACCAGAGCGGCACGTCGCATTCGCTGAGCCTGCACGAACCGCTGCGCGTGCATCGCAAGGGCGAACGCCGCTTCGCGGTGCGCGGCACGCCCGGCGATTGCGTCGCGATCGCGGTCAGCCACCTGATGAAGGACGCGCGGCCCGACGTCGTGCTGTCCGGCGTGAACCGCGGCGCGAATCTCGGCACCGAAACGGTGTTTTCCGGCACGGTCGGCGCCGCGATGACGAGCATGCTGGTCGGCGTACCGGCCATCGCGCTGAGCCAGGCGTTCACCGATCGCAACGCGGTGCCATGGAACACCGCGCTCGCGCATGCGCCGGACGTCATTCGCCGGCTCGCCGCCGCCGGCTGGGACAGCGACGCGTGCCTCAACGTGAATTTCCCCGCCCGCCCCGCGCAGGACGTGCGCGGGCTGAAGGTGACGAACCAGGGCGCCGGCACGCTGCAGGGCGTCGAGATCGTGTCGGGCCGCGACCCGCGCGAGATCGACTATCACTGGCTGAAGCTCGCGCGCGCACCGCGCGACGACGACGCGGATTCGGAAACGGTCGCGCTCGGCGAAGGGTATATCGCCGTCACGCCGCTGAAGTTCGAGCGCACGCACGACGGCGCGCTCGCGCGGCTGCGGTCGAATCTCGGCTGATCGGGTTGGCCATATTGGCCGCGTTGGCTGCTTTGGCTGCTTTGGCTGCTTTGGCAGCTTCGGCGGCTTCGGCGGCTTCGGCAGCTTCGGCAGCTTCGGCGGCTTCGGCGGCTTCGGCGGCTTCGGCGGCTTCGGCGGCTTCG
Source organism: Burkholderia pyrrocinia (assembly GCF_022809715.1). Lineage (NCBI taxonomy): Bacteria > Pseudomonadati > Pseudomonadota > Betaproteobacteria > Burkholderiales > Burkholderiaceae > Burkholderia > Burkholderia pyrrocinia. The sequence goes on along the minus strand of NZ_CP094460.1, from coordinate 2,456,415 downwards.
GCGGCTTCGGCGGCTTCGGCGGCTTCGGCGGCTTCGGCGGCTTCGGCGGCTTTGGCCAGGCGGCCGCTTCGGCGCTTGCGCACGACGCCTGCACGAGGCTGCCCGATTGCAAGGTCGCGTCGGCGCGCAACGTCGCGCGCGTAACCGCCCGCACGGCATCAAGTCAGGTTCAATCCCCCGTCGAGCATCACGATCTCGCCCGTCACGTAATCGGACGCGACGAGCATCGCGACCGTCTGCGCGATGTCGTCCGGCGTCGCCGCGCGACGCATCGGCGCGCGTTCTCGCCAGAGCTGCTGCGCTTCGGTCCAGTCGGCGGTCAGCGGCGTATCGACCAGCCCCGGCGCCACCGCATTGACGCGAATCGCCGGTGCGAGCGTGCGCGCCAGCAGCCGCGTCGTGTGATTGAGCGCGGCCTTCGCCGCCGCATAAGGAATCGACGCGCCTTTCGGCCGCACGCCCGCATGCGAGCTGACGTTCACGACGCAGCCGGCCCGCCCGCGCGACGCCGCTTCGAGCAGCGCGGGCTGCGCTTCGGCGACGAGCCGGAACGGCGCGATCACGTTGATCTCGTGTATCTCGCGCCACACGTCGGGCGTCGCCGCCGCGAGGTCCTCATGCGGGATCACGCGGCTGATCCCCGCATTGTTGACGAGCACGTCGAGCCGCCCATGCACGGCGAGCGCGTCGCGGATCAGCCGCACGCGCTCGGCATCGTCGGCGAGATCGGCCTGCACGTAGGCCGCGCCGAGTTCACGCGCCATCGCGCGTCCGGTGTCGGCTGAACTGCGGGAGTGCAGGATCACCGCATAGCCGTCCGCCGTCAGGCGGCGCGCGACGGCCGCGCCGATCCCCGACGTCGAGCCGGTGACGAGCGCGACAGGCCGATGCAGGCGCGATGCGCGCGGCTCGGCGGCGGCTTCGGTTTCAGGTTCCGTTTCGGAAATCGGGGCATGCATCGGCGGGAGCGGCGAGTCCATATCGGGGAACCCTGTCGGTGGCGTTCCCGCATCATAAGCGCGTGAACGCGACCGGACACGCGTTCCGGGCAACGTAGGGTTTGATGGTTGCCATTGCATGCGGATCCAGCGCCGACTTTGCACCGGACTCGATCTTGACCGCAGAACGGATGTACTCGTCTTGTCGAGCTGTTGCCGCGGGATACCAGAAAAGCAGGCTCTGCCCGTCCGCATCGTCCGGGTCGGACTCCAGCGTAAAGCCCTGAGGGATAAGCCGTGTCGCGCAGGCGTGTAACCCAGCGTTGAAATCCCCCTGGATGAATGCCTGGCAAGCTTCACGTATCGCGTCGAGTCGAACGCGGCGCCGCTTCCCGCTCAGGGCTTCAATATCCGCCGGCTCGACTTGCTGCCCGAGATCGCCCCGAAATACCGTGATGTCAATATCTTCCGAAAAACGGGAGATCAGCCCGAACCCCTTGGACAAGGATGTACCGCCCTTGAACAGGAGACGCGAGCCGCCTGAAGGCAGTCCGTTGAACAGTGCATCCAGAACCCAACATACCCAGAAATCTTTCTCGACGTTCTGCACCGCCGTGCCCAGACGCGTCGCTGTGCCGATGAACAAATCGCGACGATCCGCGTCACTGGCCGCGATGATTTCCCGATAGGCCTCGTTCATCGAGGACCTCCACCCGTATCCGGCAGCACCGTCTTTTTACCTGGTTCGTCAGAAACCCTGAGCAGGGGCGAGTCGGCGCCCCCCTGGTCAAAAGGCGGAACCGAGCGCAAGAACTCCTGCATCCACGTCGGCAAATGCGCAAAGCCCTGAGCGAGGTCATGGACAATGACTCGCCCATGTTTTGGGTCTGCGAGGACGGACTTGAGTCGGGCACGGACCCTGTCTCCGTCGCCCGGCAGCGTGTCCTTGAGCCAGTGAAGCGCCTGCACGACTCGCATGGCGGGTCGCCCGGCCCAGAAAAGGCGACTGGGGGCTGTCTGCTTGAAGTCGATTCGCAGTTCATCGAGTTGAACCGCGCGCCGGCGTGCGTCGGTATGGATAGTCACTCGCGCAGGAACGCCATCCGTCAGCCCAAGATCGTTGGCTGCCGTCATGCCGTCGACCAGCAGACGCAATTGATCGCGACGAGCGATTGCGTCGAGCACGGCGCGATAATCAGGGGCCGTCGGCCGTTTGGTCAGCCGATTGACGGCTGGGAGATCGTATAACCCCCGATCGATGCGGCGCAGGGTTCCGCTGGCGACAAGACGTTGCAATGTCTTGTCTATCACGTCGCGCGAACCGAGATGCGCAAAGTCGGCTGGCACCCAGACAGCGCCAGGTCCCGCCTCGCGAACGAGCGTGACGATACGGGTACTAATGTCTGACATGCAAACTCTCCTTGTCCGAAATTTGTATACATTTTTCGGACAAATGTCAAGCGAAGAGCGTCCGAAAAATGTATACAAATTTCAGACAAATCCAAGACATAGCAGGTCCAAAGCTGGTCATCGGGTTACCGGAAGCCGGTCCGACACGACCGCTCTCGCATCGATGCAGGCCAGCCGCACGAGCCGCTGCGCCAGCGAAAACGGGAACAGCGAAGATCGTCACAACCGCTTAACCCAGCGACTGCCGGGCGCGGTGCCCTGCAGCCTGCATCAGGGCATCGGGGCATCGGGGATCGGCTCAGCGCTGCTTCGGCAGATCGACAAAATCCTCGAGTTCACCGGCGACGTACAGCCGCTTGCCGATTCTCGGGTATTCGCACACATCGTGTTCGAGGCGCTGCCCGACGACGATCAGTTCGAGCGGCACGTCACCGGTGTTCTGCAGCGTGTGTGCTTCGCCGCCGCGCGCGAAGCCCAGGAAATCGCCGGGCCCGACGTCGTAAGGGCGTTCGCCGATCGTGACCGTCCCCGTGCCGGACAGCACGTACACACATTCTTCCTCGTACAGGTGACGGTGGTATTCGGCCGATTCGTGACCAGGCATCAGCGTGAGCAAATGGAAGCCGAACTGCGTGATGCCGGTCAGGTCGCTGAGCGGTCTTTTGAGACGAACGGCATTGGAATTCAGCGAATGCACGGCGCGCGTCGGTTCCAGCTTCGCGATATCGGCGGCCTTCAGCAATTCCCGGGGAGAGGTGGTCGACATGGGGGCTCTCGTTAGCGTGACTGCATCGGTTGGACGCGCCGCCCGGGCCGGCGAACGGGCAATCGGCCGACGGCCGACGGGCGATGCGGCGCATGGGCGCATGGGCGCATGGGCGCATGGGCGCATGGGCGCATGGGCGCTCCGGCATTGTCCGACATTTCCGGCTGCGTGGAGACTCGGCATCGCATCGCGACGCCGGTTTGCCGCCGCTCCGTCCCCCGCCACCATTCAGCGCACGGGCGTGCCGCGCAGTTGAGTCAGCAGCGCCACGAGCCGATCGATATGCGCGTCTTCCGTGCGCCACGACGACACGCTGATCCGGAACGCCGGACGCCCCTGCCACACGGTCGCGCCGAACCACACGTCGCCCGAATCCTGCGCGGCCTCGCGGATCGCGACGGTTTCCTCGTCCGTGCCGGCGCGCACCAGCACCTGGTTCAGCACGACGCGGTTCAGCACGTCGTAGCCGGCCGCACGCAGGCCGTCCGCGACACGCGATGCCTGCGCGCAATGCCGCTCGACCATCGTGGCCAGCCCGGCGCGGCCGAGCGAGCGCAGCGCGGCCCACACGGGAATGCCGCGCGCACGCCGCGAGAATTCGAGGTTCAGGTTCTTCTGCGCATCCTGCGCGCCGCTCAGGTAGACGGCATCGCTGTTCATCGCGGTCGCGAGCGCGTCCGCGTCGCGGCAGATCACCATCGCACCGTCGTACGGCGTGTTGAGCCATTTGTGGCCGTCGGTCGTCCAGCTGTCCGCGCCGTCGATGCCGTCCGTCAGCGCGCGTTTCGACGATGCACGTGCCCACAGGCCGAACGCGCCGTCCACGTGCACCCATGCGCCGGCCGCCTTCGCGGGCGGAATCAGCGCCGCGAACGGATCGAATTCGCCGGTGTTCACTTCGCCGGCCTGCACGCAGAGGATCGTCATGTCGTCGAGCGGCGGCAACTGCGCCGGGTCGATGCGACCGTGCGCGTCGACCGGCGCGACGACGATGCGCTTCATCCCGAAGCCGAGCACGCGCAGCGCTTTCTTCACCGTGATGTGCGCGAGCTCGGAGATCACGACCTTCACCTCGGGCGCACCGATCAGGCCGTCCTCGTCGACGTCCCAGCCCTTGCGCGCGAGCAGCGCGCGCCGCGCGGCCACCAGCGCGACGAGCGTGCACGCCGTCGCGCTCGTGCCGAAACCGACCGCGCTGCCTTCGGGCAGCGCAAGCGCGTCGACGACCCAGCGCGCGGCCTGGCGCTCGAGCGTCGCGGCCACCGGCGAATTCGCGTACGACGACGCGCACTGGTCCCATGCGAGCATCAGCCGCTCGGCCGCCGCCGCGGCCGGCAGTGTCGCGCCGATCACGAAGCCGAAGTAGTTCGGGCCGTTCGACGCGACGGTCGCGGGCGAGCCCTGCTCGTCGAGCAGGCGCAGCACGTCGTCGGCCGGGCGGCCCGTGTCGGGCAGCGGCTCGTCGAATGCGGCGAGGCCGGCCAGCGCGGCCGCGTCGGGAAACGCGCGCCGTTCGTTCGTCGCTGCGAGATACGCGTGCGCGCGGCGGTCGGCGTCGGCCAGCAATGCAAGTTCGTCCATGTCGGTTGCCTCGGTGGGGATCGGTGGAGATCGATCGAATCAGAGTTGCGAGAGATCGCGGCCGAGCTGCTGCAGCGCGCCGTCGATCCGCTTGTAGTACGTGAACTTGCCGACGCGGGTCGCCTGCACGAGCCCGGCATCCGCGAGGATGCGCATGTGGCGCGTGGTCGTGGCCGGCGCGATGCCGAGCTTCTCGGTGATGTACGTGCAGCACACGCCGAGTTCGTCGAAATCGCCGTGCGGCTGCGGCGGGAAATGCTTGCGCGGCTGCTTGAGCCAGCGCATCACGGCCAGACGGCTTTCGTTGGCCAGTGCGCTGATGCGGGTGACGTCGTCCATACGGTTGGAAGGCTTCGTTTAACGTTTCGCATATTAGCTAAATGACGAAACGTGGGCAATCTGCTCGAGGTCCGGTTTCAGGCTGTCATGTCATGTTCGGGATCACGACACCGGCGCTCGATGCGATCGCGGAGGAAACCGGCAAGACCGTGCCGCAGATCGCGCTGAACTGGCTGCTGCAACGGCCGACCGTGTCGTCGGTGATCGTCGGCGCGCGCAATGAGGAACAGTTGCGCCAGAACCTCGGCGCGGTCGGCTGGTCGCTGACCGATGCGCAGGTCGCGAAACTCGACGCGGCGAGCGCGGTGCAAGCGCCGTATCCGTACTTCCCGTATCGCCGGCAACAGGCGTTCGCGCGGCTCAATCCGCCGATGCGCGGGTAAGCGGCGACGGCCAACCCGGCACGACGGCGCCCAAGCGGCACAACGCGGGCACGCCACGACGAACTCACCTACCGTGGCACCAGAAACCGCGACCGCCATGGGCCTACCCAGCGCGCCGCGAACTGCCTATCGTGGCGGTTTGCGTCGTTGTCGGCCGAGCCGGCAACACGTCCAACCCTCATCGAAAGGTTCGCGCACATGAACGCCACCGACGCCGGCCTGACCGTACGCGCGGTCCGGGAAGACGACTACGACCGCTGGCTGCCGCTTTGGGACGGCTATAACCGCTTCTACGGCCGCTTCGGCGACACCGCGCTGCCGCTGGAAATCACGCAGCTCACGTGGTCGCGCTTCTTCGACGGCTATGAACCCGTGCATGCTTTCGTCGCGGAACGTGACGGCAAGCTCGTCGGGCTCGTGCATTTCCTGTATCACCGCAGCACGACGCTCGCCGGGCCGACCTGCTACCTGCAGGATCTGTTCACGCTCGACAGCGAGCGCGGCAAGGGCGTCGGCCGCGCGCTGATCGAAGCCGTGTACGACGCCGCGCGCCAGCATCGCGCCGAACGCGTGTACTGGCAAACGCATGAAACGAATCACACGGCGATGCGGCTGTACGACACCGTCGCGGAAAAATCGGGGTTCGTGGTTTACAGGAAGGTGTTGCCGCGCTGAGCGGGGCGGGGCGGGCGGGCGTTCAACTCAGCGGCCGCGACTAGTTCGTGAATGCAACGACAGCCCGTCGCGCGCTCCACATCGCCGCACGTTGTACGCCATCACGGCCTTGGTAGCCCGAAGGACACAAAACCGTCCTTTTGATTGATTTTTGTGTCCCCAGGGACACAATTTCTGTGCGTCGATTTGTATTCGCTGCCCGCCCGGACGAATCCGGGACATTTCTCATACCTTCCGGGTACTGGATGCGGGCCAACATCGAGATAGTTGGTCACACGTTCAGCGGGTTCTCCTCAATTCACCCCATACCAAACGCCGCGTCCACTGCCGTGCTGCTGCAAATGTTCGCGTTCGACCAGGTCACGGAAGTGCGACTTCAAGGTATTGCGGTTGCTGCCTGTCAGCTTGATCGCCTCGGCCATCGTGATGCGCCCATGCTCGCGGGCGAACTCGACGATCTGCAAGGACAGTACAGGCAGTGAGGCCAGCACGATCTTTTCGCGCTCGACTTTCTTTTCAAGCCGCCGCACCTGCTCGGCCAGCGAACGCAGAAAGAACAGCAACCACGGCTGCCAGTTGGGTGCGTCGGTGCGGATGGTGCCCTGCGTCTGACGCAGCGCGAGGTAGTAGGCTTCCTTGTTCACCTCGATCACGCTTTCCAGCGAACTGTATGGAACGTAGGCATAGCCCGCCTGAAGCAGCAGCAAGGTTGTCAGCACGCGGCTGAGCCGCCCATTGCCGTCCTGAAACGGGTGGATTTCCAGGAACACGACCACGAAGATGGCGATAACAAGCAAAGGATGCAGGTGCGCCCGTTCCCGTTCGTCATTCACCCACTGCACGAGCTCCGCCATCAGACGCGGTGTATCGAACGGCATGGCCGTTTCGAAGACGATGCCGATCTGCGCGCCGCTCTCGTCGAAAGCAGCGACGCTGTTGGAGCTAGTCTTGTAATGTCCCCGGTGCCGCTCGTCCTTCTGGCTGTATTGCAGCAGAATCTGGTGAAGCTGCTTGATGTGGTTCTCGTTGAACGGGATGTCCTTCCACGCCTGGAACATCAAGTCCATCAGCTCGGCGTACCCCGCCACCTCCTGCTCGTCGCGCGTCTCGAACTGCTTGATGGCGAGATTGGATAGCAGGCGCTCGACATCGCGGTCGCTCAGCTTGCTGCCCTCGATGCGGGTGGACGATCCAATGCTTTCGATGGTGGCCACGCGCCGCAAAGCCGACAGTCGGTCAGGCGCGAGTGTGCCCAAAGCACGCCATGCGCCTTTGAACTCGTCAATCCGGGCAATCAGGCCCAGGACTTCCGGTGTGATCTGGAGGGTGTCGGCTCGGAACATAAACCAATATTACACCCATTTACACCCATTTCTCTCGCAGCAAATTAATGGGTGCAAATGGGTGTCAAAATGGTAACGGTCTTGTGTCAGCACGGCTGGCGTCGCAGGCCCCGGTAGCCCGAGGGCCATACTTTCGGCGTGTCGATTCGTATCCGCTTCCCCCGACGAATCCACCATCACTCGTACAACGCTACGGCCTTTACAAGGAGCGTGTTGCGCCAACAGCAATCCAGTTATCCACGTGCGCGACGCAAGAAATCCCAAGGGCATCGGTATCGAGAACGAGCATCATCGGAAGTCAACCTGCTTGATCCTGACGTCCGCGCGCGGAGGATCAAACTCGATGTCCTCGACATCGGGCAATGCCAGCGCGTCGGCAATGTTGCGTATCTGTTGCGTGAGGCGCTGGTAATCCTCGAAACTCAACAGCACATGAGTAGGCCTGCCGCGGTTCGAAATAAACACCGGGCCATCCTTTGTCGCTTTCTTCGCTTTAGTCACGTCTTGATTGAATTCGCGACTCGAGAGAGTAGTGATAGTCATCGTGAGTTCCTCAAACATACCCATGCAGGTGTGTTACTACACTAAGGCAAATGACGCGATACCCGCGTGAAACCCTGGCTGACCATCGATCCGCTCAACCCACCGGCAGCGCCTTGATCGGCAAAAACAACGGTACGCGCACCCACTGCTTCAACTGGTCCGTATCGGCATGGTCCGGCGCCGGAACGCATGACCGGGTTGCGCCACATCCGGCGGTTTCCGTTTCCGGCGGCGAAGTTCTACAGTTACAGAAAACAACCTGCGCCGCCGTGCGTCATCCCCGTTTCGACGAGTCGCACCCGATTCCGAGGAAAGCCCATGCCGAGTATCGTCGCCGCTCCCGCCAATCTTCCCCCGAGCCCCGTCGCGGCGGAAACGCGCATGGTTCACGACGTCGCCACGCTGAAGCCGTCCGACTACCGTTCGGCCGATGGTTCGTCGTGGGTCATCTCAACCATCACGCCGGCTGCGGACAGCGGCGCGAACGTGACCGGCGCGACGTATTTCGACACCGCGAAAGGCCGGACCGTCCCGGTGCCCGACGCGCGCCGCCGTTATGCGAATCGCGGCACGTGGCAGGTCGTCGCGAGTTCGAGCCCGTCGGTGCCCGCGACCGGCCGCTACGACTGGCTGACGCTCGCGTGGCTGCCGATCAATCGGCGGCCGCTGCCGCAAACACCCGAGCATCTGTATTCGCCGTTCATTCGCGGCGGCACGATCGTTTATCGATGGAATCCGGCGGCCGAAGGCGGCGAGCAGTTCGGTAACGCGCGGATGATCTTTCCGGAATGGACGCAGCAGGTGGCGGATGCGTTGCGATCCGCGCCGCCGTCGTTGCCGGACAGCGCGTCGGCCATACCGCCTGCGCTCGATCGCCTGAAAGCAGACAGGAATCCGATGACCGCCGTGCTCGACTTCGGCGACGCGCTGCGTGAAGAGCCGGTGGAACGGATCGTCGCGCGGCTGCCCGCCTTGCTGCAGGTGAACGACCTGCATGAACTGTCGGCAATCGTATTCCTGTGCCTGTCCGGGTCGCGCGCCGAAGACCGGCCGCGTTTCGTCGAAGCGATCGACGCGGCGATCGCGGGCACCGACGACAGCGCACGCCTGCTCGCGATCGCATACGGCACGTTCGCGGCGGGACGGTCCCGGCCTTATCCGTTCAACGACGTCGCGCAGACGGCCCGCATCAACGACGTGTTCGGGGCGCTGAAGCGACGCACGTCGGCGCTTGGGGTGCCGGTTGCGGAAGGTTCTCCGTGGTACGAATTCTTCACGGCCTACAGGCTCGGCGGCGCGGTATCCGGCAACGGCCAGTGACCGCACGTAAGTGATCGGCGGCGCGGCAGCGGATACCTGTTTACCGCGCCTGCGTCGCCGCTTCTCCTCGTTCGCATTCGGGTAGAACGAAACCGGATCGACGTGCAGCGTGCTCATATCCTCGATCCGCGACAAAAATCCGTGGCGAATAAATGCCGGGTTGTTTTCTATCAATTCGACCATTTGAATCAGATCACCCGGTGATAAATTTCCTCCCGGCCACAGAGCCATCTCAAATAACCTCAATCCATAGACCAAATCATGAAATCTGTTATCCGACATGCCACTCTGGCACTGGTGACGATCGGCTTCCTGTCGGGCTGCGCAAGCAGCGTGACACGCGACGCAGGTAATCAGGCGGGGGCCACCGCGACTGCGTCGACGTCCAAATTCGGCACCAAGCCGGTTATCGTGCAAGTTACGCTGGACGCGGCTGCCCAGGAAGCGTTGAAAGACAATCTGAAGTTCAGCCCCAAGAAACTGCAGGAGCAAATCGAAAGCGCGCTGGACGCACGCAAGCTTCTGGCAAAGGCCGATTCAACCGATGCAATGCACCTGAACGTTGAAGTCACCGGTATTCGGGTGCGCTCGAGTTTCTCCGCGGTCATGTTCGGCTTCATGGCGGGCAGCGATTATGTCGACGGCACCGTGACGCTCGTCGGCACCGACAATCGTCAGGTCGACCGCTTCAAGGTGTCGGCATCGTACGCACTCGGCGGCATCGCCGGTATGGACGGGACACGCATGGACTGGCTGTACGAGAATTTCACCGAGAAGACGCTGTCGACGCTCGACCCCTCGGCCGGCGCGCAACAAGCGGACGCGGCTCACGCGAAGAAGCTGTAATGTCCGACGCCCGACGGACCGCGGATTCGCGGCCCGTCGAGCGGCAGCCGCTGCGCTCACCCAACGGCTACGATGCGGGTTGCGACCGCAACGATCTTCATCGAGCAGATTCTCCTTTGAGCATGCCCCTTAGCAACAGGCACGCGTCGCGGCTTCGATTGCCGCATTCCGATTCGACGTGCGCTCGTCCGCGTCTTCGTTGTGCCGGCAGTCTGCGTCATACGCAAGATGGCAAAAAAACGGCCGCCCTGAAGCAGCCGTAAAGGAGAGGTCTACCGTGTTCAGACGGAGACGCCGTCCGGCCACCACGCCGTCCGGTAGATCCATTGTTGACGAGCGCTCCGCATCCGGGAATCAGTCTGGTCTGATTTTCGGGCGCAAGACCCACCGGCAATTCAGACAGGTCCGATAGGATTGGCGTCGGGTGGCTCGTAAACTCCGACCCGTGAACCTCTCGACCTCCCCCTTCGTCCATACGATGCGCGCCGCGATCCGCGACGCGATCCGTCGCCCCCGCTTCCTCCGCGGCCTCGACATCGCGGTGCTCGCGCTGATCGTCGCGAGCGTGTTCGTCGTGATGATCGACAGCGTGCAGGAATTGCATGCGCAGTACGGGAACGCGCTGTACGCGGCCGAGTGGGCGTTCACGCTGCTGTTCACCGTCGAATATGCGATGCGGCTGTTCACGGCGCCGAAGCCCGCCGCCTATGCGCGCAGTTTCTTCGGCATCGTCGATCTCGTATCGATCCTGCCGACCTATCTCGCGTTTTTCTTCCCCGGCCTGCATGCGCTGATCGACGTGCGCCTGCTCAGGCTGCTGCGCGTGTTCCGCATACTCGGGCTCGCGATCTATCTGGAGGAAGGCCAGATGCTGATCCGCGCGCTCGCGCGTGCGCGGCGCAAGATCTTCGTGTTCATCGGCGGAATGTTCGTGATCGTCGTGATCCTCGGCACGGTGATTTTTCTCGTCGAAGGCCCCGAGAACGGCATCACGAGCATTCCGGTCGGCGTGTACTGGGCCGCCGTGACGATGAGCACGACCGGCTATGGCGACCTGACGCCGCACACGCCGCTCGGCCGGCTGATCACGTCGTGCGCGATCCTGCTCGGTTACGGCATCATCGCGTTCCCGACCGGTATCATGGGCGCGGAGCTCGTCGCGTCCGCGCTCGAACGCGGACGGGCGCAGCAAGCGCAGTCCGGCGATGCCGGTGCGACGGTCTGTCCGCATTGCGGCGCATGCGCATCGAAGCAACGCGACGATGCCAGCGCCACGGCAACGCAGCGTGTGCCCGACCGCCAATCATCAACGCATTCCTCATTCGATCAACGACAATGAACGCTTCCTCATGCTGAGCATCGGCCCCTTTTCCGTAAGGGTCGTGGCCGTAGCCATCGCCGCCCTGATCGCGTGGATCGTCGCGCGCTTCGCGCAGCGCAACCGGCCCGCCGGCCAGCACAAGACGTCCGCGAGCCTGCTGCTCGACGCGCTGCTGATCGGGCTGATCGCCGCGCGCGTCGGCTATATCGCACGCTGGTGGCCCGACTACTTCGCCGCGCCGAAATCCCTCGTCGCGCTCGGCGACGGCGGCTTTACCTGGTGGATCGGCTTGCCGGTCGCGCTCGCCTATATCGGCTGGCGGTCGCGCCGCCTGCCGGGGCTGGCGCGCCCCGCGCTCGCCGGCATCGCCGCCGGCATGCTGGCTTGGGGTGCGGCGCAGGGCGTGCTGGCGACGTTCGACCGCACGGCGGCGCCGTTGTCCGCGCTGCGCGTGGAGACGCTCGATGCGACGCCCGTTGCACCGAACCGCTACGCGGGCAAGCCCGTCGTCGTGAACCTGTGGGCGACCTGGTGCCCGCCGTGCCAGCGCGAAATGCCGATCCTCGCGCAGGCGCAACAGGATTACCCGGGCGTCAGTTTCCTGATGATCAATCAAGGCGAGGATGTGCAGACCGTGCGCGCGTTTCTCGAACGCGAAGGGCTGCGCTTCGACCACGTGCTGCTCGACCGCTCGCTCGGCGCGATGCGGACCTACGGTTCGCGCGGGCTGCCGACGACGCTGTTCTTCGATGACAAAGGCAGGCTGGTCGAGTCGCATATGGGCGAGATCACCGCCGCGCGGCTCAAGGACACGATGAATACGCGCTTCGGTTTCTGAGGTGCGGAAACGGCTGCGCCGACGCATCGTCAGGCATTGCGACGACAGGCGCGGCGAACATCTCGGGCCTGCGTCGTCCGGCGCGGGCCGGCGAACGCGAAACGCGAGGCCGGCTTGCGACGCAGCGGCCAAACTGTTTCCCGCTCGACCAGCCATCATCAGGGTGTTTCATGCGCGGGCAAACACCACCGCGCAGCAATCGCGAAATCCGGCGCCGTCCCGATCAACCCGCCGGACCGTTTCCCGCACGACCGGCCATCGCCGGAGATTTTCATGCGCCGCAAACGCTGACGGCGCGGCAATCGAAACCGGCCCCGTCCTCGCTCAACCCGCCTGTGCACCGATCGATCGCGCGAACTCGGCGATGCCGGTCAGCATGATCTGCACGCCGACGCACAGCAGCAGGAACGCGGACACGCGCATCGCGACCTTCGTGCCTTCGCCGCCGAGATAGCGCGCGAGCGTGGTCGCGCGGCTGTAGATCTGCCAGATCGCGAACGCAACGAGCGCGGCGACCGCCACCGAAATCACGCCCGACAGCAGATAGTCCTTCGCGCCATGCGAGCGGTTCGCGTGCAGCGCGATGCCGGCCGCGATCGAACCGGGGCCGATCGTCAGCGGCACCGTCAGCGGAAAAAACGCACGCGCCATCAGGTTCTGGAAATCGCTGCCGTGCGCCACCGACGCATCGGTCGACACGTCCGGCGCATTGAGCATCGACCAGCCGGCCACGGCGACCGCAAAGCCGCCGCCGATCCGCAGCGCTTCCATCGAAATGCCGAAGAAGTTCAGCACCGGCGCACCGACGAAGAAAATCACGAGCAGCGTGAAGAACACGTTTCTTCCGAGCTTCTTCGACAGCATCGCGCGTTCAGGCTCGGTCAGCGATTGCGTGCGCTCGAGGAACACGAACGCCATCCCGAACGGATTGATGATGCCGACCAGGCCCATGAAGCCGAACAGGATTTCGGGGATCAGGCGGTCGAACGTCATTGCCCGCTCGCGCTTTCGTCCGTGAGACGCGTATGGCTGGGCAGCGCGACGTGCAGGTCCGGACCCGGCGATGCGGCAGAGGCAGCGGCACGCGCCGGTTCGCGCGTCGCGGAAAGCCATTTCGAGAATTCCGCGGCGGTCATGCCGACGGCCGCGTGGGCCGACCGGGACGCGGCGGGCGACGCATCGGCCTGCTCCGCTGCATGCGCGCGCGATGTCGCGCCGCCCGACGCAGCCGATGCAGGTGCAGCCGCGGCCAGACGCTCGCGCGCCGTTTCCAGGCGCACCGCCTTCCTGCGCGTCACGCTCGCGGATTTCCGCGCGGCCGGTGCTGCGGTCGACGCGTCGGGCGTCGGCGCGGCTTCGGCGCGCACGACCGTCGTTTCACCGGTTCCCGCAACGGTCGCCGCGACAGCCAGGCCGGGCTCGAGGTCCGGGTCCACCGGGATCGTCGCCGGCGCCGCGACAGCCGACCCCGACGCGGTCGAGATCGCCGCCTCGTAGACGCTATTGCGCAACGCGCCGCGACGCGCGCCGTGGAACGCGTGCGTTCCAGCCAGGCCCACCGAGCCGAACACGAGGCCGGCCGCGAGCATCATCATCGTGGGCCGCCACCGGCGGGGTGCAGGGCGCGGCTTCACCCACGGCTTGTTGTCCGAACCGAAATCCGACGCGCGCACGGCGGTGGACGCCGACGCGTCGCGCGCGCCGTGCAGATTGAATACGCCCGGCCGCGGCCGCTTGCTCTTCACGAACGGCGTGCGGCGCCGTCCGAACGGCGGCGGAAGGTCGGAGAAAGGCCGCGCGAGCGGCAACGCGAAATGTCCGGTGATGTCCTGCATGCCCATGATGTCGGAGGCGAACCGCCCGCCGTTCGCCGGACGGATTCGCGCTATTGAATGTGGATGACGGATCGGAGTATCGCCGCGCGGCCTGTCGCGAGTAAATCGGACTGGGCTTATTCTGGCGGTGGCGTGGTTCAAGCAAGCGCGGGCGGCCGTGCCGCGTCACACCGTCCTTTGTCGCGGACCGGATCCGACCACGCATCGGCCGGCCGATCGCGCAGCCGCGCGAATCGACGCCCGCCTCCCGCCTGTCAGAACCGCCCGCGCAGCCCGATGAACACTTCGTTCGACGACAGCTTCGACTTCAGTTGCTCGTCGCGCGCCGACACGCGGTTCACGAACGTGTTGAAGCCGGTCTCGACGTTGCCCATGTCGACATAGCGATACCCGACGTCGATCGTGAAGCGCTTGTTGATCGCGTAGCTCACGCCCGCGCCGGCCGAATACGCGAGATTGGTCTGCGTCTTCGACGCGAAGCGGCGCGTATCGTTGCCTTGCCAGCCGTCGGCCGACACGATCGCGACGCCGAGGCCGAGCGTGCCGTATACCGAGAAGCCGCGGCCGAGATCGAAGTCGCGATAGCCGTTCAGCATCAGCCGCTGCGACGACACGTGGAACTCGTTCGCGTTCGCGTCGAACGGCGCCCAGTAGCTGACGAAATTGCCCGAACGCTTGAACACGTATTCGCCTTCCGCGCGCCAGCCGTTGCCGAACTGATAACCGGCCGCGACCGAGCCCGTCACGCGATCCTGCCCGTCCGGGCCGCCGATGCGGCTCGTCACGCGCGGGCTCGTCAGCTCCATGTTCACGGCGTTGTCGAACGCGCCGATGACGCGCGCGGTCGCGTAATAACCCGCGTCGCTCGCGTCCTGCTTCTTCGTTTCCGGTGCAGCCACGTCGGCGAACGTCGCGCCCGAGAACAGCAGCGCGAGCGACGACGGCAGTGCGAATGACTTGATCATGACCATGCTTCCTTGTGGATGAGAGGAGATCGCGTCATCGTAGGAAGTTCGTCATGCGCGCTGAACCCGTTCGCGTACGGGTAGCGCCTCCGTAGCGCTACGGAGGCGCCGTGCGTCGCCGATTACTTCACGTCGTAGCGCAGCAGCGGCCGCCCGTTCAGCGGCTGCACCGTGCGCGCGTTGTGCGAGTAGCGCATCCGGAACGCGGCGATGTCGTCGGCGGACAGCTCGACCGGCTCGTCCAGCACGTACCATTCGACGTTTTCGGTCAACGGCGGCGTGGTCAGCGAACCGAGATAGTGATAGTAGGCGTTCACCTTGCCGGGCATCAGCCTGCTCGCGTGAAACGACGGCAGGCTCGCGGTGTCCGCGCCGCGGAGCGCATCCATCGCCGCCGCGAACTGCGCGTTCTCGCTGCCGGTGCGATACAGCACGGCGACGACGGCCAGCCGGCCATCCTGCGACCGAAACACGAAATGCCCCTCGACCGGATAGGTTCGGCCGTCGAGCGTGTGTTCCGCCGGCGCGTGGAAATGAATCTGCTGAAGCCTGAAATGACGCCCACGGATCGTCGCGCTGCCGCCGGCCGGCACGATCTGGATCGTGTGGCCGTTGTCGATCACCTTCGCGCGCGTATCGGCGATGTGCACGTCGATCGCGATGTTTTCGTCTTCGTATCGCGTCGCACGCCTGGCCGTGCCCGAGTCGATCGCGACCGGCGACTGCGCATCGCCGGACTCCAGATGCCATTCGCGCTGATGGTCGTAGTCGAATTCATGATCGACCGATGCAGCCGTTGCCGATGCCGGTGCGTCGGCCGCATGTGCAGGCATTGTCATGGCCGTCATGGTGAACAGCGTCGCAGTCGCGAGCCGCATCATCGTGGTTCGGGTCGTATTCATTTGAGTTCTCCCTGAAGAAAAAAAGACAAAGGCTATGGCGTCGAAACGCCTGTGAGCGCCGCGTAATCGCGCACGAGCTCGACGAGCGACGCGACCCGCAGCTTGTCGAACAGGTTCGCGCGATAGGTCTCGACCGTGCGCGGCGACAGCCCGAGATCGCGCGCGATTTCCTTGTTGCTGCTGCCGCGCACGATGCCGTCGAGCACGTCGCGCTCGCGCGCGCTCAGCGTCGCCAACCGCATCGCACGCGCCGCGCGTGCCTGCGCTGCTGCATCGCCGTCGCACCGGTCCGCATGGCGGCGCATCGCCTGCTGGACCACGTCGATCAGTTCGTCGTCGTCGACGGGCTTGCGCAGGAAATCGCACGCACCGCGCTTGAACGCGCGCCGGCATGCGTCGACGTTGCCGTGGCCGGTCAGCACGATCACGGGCAGATTGCGCCGCTCGGCCAGGCAATCGAGCGCATCGAGCCCGCTCATCCCCGGCATCCGCAGATCGAGCAGCACGCAGCCGAGCGTGCTGTCGTCGGCCTCCGCGAGAAACGCCTGCGCGTCGGCGAAGCGGCGCGTCTGCACGCCGACCGTGCGCAGCAGCAGCGCGAGGCCGTCGCGCACGGCTTCGTCGTCGTCGACGATCGCGACGACGGGCCCGGCCGACATCGGGTTCGGTGTTTCATTCGTGCTCATGCGTGTTCCTCCTCGTCGATCGGCAGCAACAGCACCGCCTCGACGCCGCCGAACGGCAGGTTGCGGATCGTCAGCGATCCGTCCTGCCGCTGCGCGAGCGTGTCGCACAACGGCAGCCCGAGGCCGAGCCCGTCCGTGCGCGTCGTGAAGAACGGCTCGAACAGCCGCGGCAGCGCGTTATCCGGCACGCCCGGCCCGTTGTCGACGACGCTGAAGCGGTAGTGCCGCCCCGCGCGTGCGCCGCTCACGCGGATCTCGCCGCGCGGCTCGCCGGCGAGCGCATCGCGCGCGTTGCGAATCAGGTTGTGCAGGATCTGTTCGACCGCAACCGGATCGGCCAGCGGCTGCGCGCGCGGCGTCGCGTTGCGCCACGTCAGCGCGACGTGCTCGCGCGCCGCGTCGTCGGCGTGCAGGAACAGCAGCGACGCCATCAGCGCGTCCGGATCGAGCGCGCGGCGTGCGTCGTCGCGGGTCGATGTCATCGCCGTGCGCAACCGGTCGAGGATCGCCGCCGCGCGCTTCGCCTGCGCGACGCTCGTCTGCAGCGCGCGGCGCACGCTGTCGCGCTCCGACGGCACATCGAGCAACCGCTCGGCCGCGCGCGTATGCGTGACGATCGCAGTCAGCGGCTGGTTGAGTTCGTGCGCGAGGCCGGCCGCCATCTCGCCGAGCGTGTCGAGGCGCGCGACACCGTCGAGACGCGCGCGGGCGCGCTCGCGGCGGCGCGTCTCGCGCAGCCGCCACGCGCCGAACGCGCCCGCGGCCAGCAGCGCGGCCACCGCGTTCCACAACGCGATCGGCAGCCACGGCAGATCGACGATCGTGAGCGTGCGCGTCGTCGTCAGCACGAACGCCTGCGGTTGCGCGGGCAGATGCTTTTCGAGCCGCATCGTCCAGCCGAACGGCGTCGTCGGTGCATCGCGGTGCAGCAGGTCGAACGCGTGGTCTTGCAGATGCAGCGTCGCCGATGTGAGCGAGTCGGGCCAGTCGCCCGGTTGAAGCAAGTGGCGCGGGTCGATGCGCACGGCCCAGCCCGTATCGGCGACGAGCCAGTAACCGCCGTCGGCCGCGAACTCGATCGAGAACGTCGTGCCGAAACGGTGCGACGGCGGCTGCGTGCGTCGCAATGCGTTGCCCGCGATATGCCGATCCGCGCCGAAGCGCCGGAATTCGAGCCCGTCGAGTTGCGGCATCCGCGCGCGCAGATTGTCGAGCATCTGCGGCGGCGGCGCGAACAACGCGGTCGCACCGAGCGTCGCGAGAATCGCCTCGTGCTGCGCGGCCTTCTGGCCGAGCAGGCGAATCGCGATGCTCGAATCCTGGAAAAAGCGGTCGTAGGCATCGCCGACGGCACGCGACACGACGAGCGCGGTGCCGGCGAGGCTCAGCGCCAGCCAGACGCAACCCAGCGCGACGCGAATCGATGGTTTCATAGCAGATGACATGCAAGGAGGCCGCACCGCCCGGACGCAGCATGCGCGATGGCATGCAGGCGGGCGGTACGCGCCGCGACGGAGCGGTACGGCGTACAGGGCGCAGAACGCCGGACGCGTGCGGCGGCCTCGGTGTCGGCTGCGATCCGCTCCCGCATTGTCGGCAAGAAGTCGTTGCGCGTGGTCCGATACTGCGTGCGGAATCGGTCAGCCTCGTCCGATACCTGCGATTGCGCACGCGGTGTGCCGGCGGTTCCATGCGAAGCGGCGGCGATGGAAGCACACGACGCGTCGTCGTGGCCGGCAGGCAACGCCTGCGTGCGGCATCGGTCGGGTCGCCCGATACCTGTGATCGCGCACGCGGCGTGCCGGCGGGTCCGTGCGAAGCAGTGCCAACGAAAAGCACAGGGCGCGTCGTCGAGACAGGCGTGCAACGCGCATGCGCGTTGCACGCATCGCCACCTTCAATTTCAGACTGGGCTGATTCACGCGATGCACACACACGACGACAATCATTTCAGCGGCGTGCCTGTCGTCCTCCGAATGCAGGCATGCCGCGGTTTCCAGAGATAGATAGTCGATATTCATCCCGCCTTCGCGGCGGGATCTTTTTCGCGCGACATCCGGCATTCGGATCTCAAGCGCGAATCGAGTCCGTCCATGATCTCTTCTCCCTTCGCGCGACGCGAGCGCATCGAAACCGCCTCTGCTGCACCGGACGAACGCCGCGACAGCGCCGTGCCCGACGACGGCCGCGCCACCGCGAACCGCCGGCGCATGCAGACGCGCCGCCCCGGCACGCGGCATCCGCGCACGCGCCGCCGGCACGACCGATGCCCTCTCCGCCCATGACCGACGCCTCGACGCTCACGATCGGCATCCTGACGATCGATCATCCGGCGCGCCATGCATTCGACGATCGTCTGCGGCGGGCCGGCCACGGCTACGACCGCCTGCGGATCGACGACGTGCTGCGCCGCGCCGGCTACCGCCCCGTGCGTTTCGAATACCTGCCCGACCTGCTGGCCGCCTGCGATGCGCGGCCGTTCGACCTGCTCGTCGTGCAATGCGAAACGCCGTGCTACCGGACCGCCGAGGCAGTGCGCACGCTGCGCGCGCGCTTCGCCGTATCGATGCCGCTGCTCGTGACCAGCCAGCACGACGATGACCGCGCTCGGACGATCGCGTTCGACGCCGGCGCGAACGAATACCTGCCGTACGCGTCGCCCGCCGAAACCATCGTATCGAGCGTGTCGACGTGGCTGCGGTGGGCCCACTACCGGACGACGCATCATCGTCACTGGCGTGTCGGCTGTTTCGAGTTCGACGCCGCCAATCGCACGGTCCGCGTGGACGGCCACGAACACGTGCTGACCGAGAAACACTTCCAGATCGCGACGGCGCTGTTCATGAACCTGGGCCGGCCGCTGTCGCGCCCGCACATGAGCCAGCTCGTCTGGGGTTCGCTCGTCGCGGTGTCGAGCCGACGCCTCGATACGCACATCACGAACCTGCGCGGGCGGCTCAAGCTCGACGGCCGCTACGGGTTGAAGCTGCTCACCGTGTACGGATACGGCTACCGGCTCGTCGAATGCGAGCCCGGGGCCGAGCCCGATTCCGCGTCCGAGCATCCGCACGAGCACATGCACGCGCACTCGCTCTGACGCGAGTCGCACGAAGCCTGACAAGCAGCGCACCGCCCGATCCGGCCACACGCTGGCGCACCACGTTCCCCCATGCGACGAACGGCCGGCAGCGAACCGGCTTGGAGCAAAGCGCAATCACCGTACCGCGACACGGCCGGTCTCCCTTATCATGGCGAAACCTTCGCCGACCGCCCCGTGCCACGATGGATCATCGCGCCGCCTCCGACCGCAGCCGCCCCGCCTCCCGCACGCCCGTCGGGCGCCGTCAGCGCACGCTGCTGTATGCGGGCGGCATCGGCGTGACGCTTGCCGCGCTGGCCGCGAGCGGCACGCTGCTGTATGCGATGGGCAAGGACTACGTGCAGGAACGCTATACGCAATTCGCGGTGCGGCAGTTCTTCGTCCGGTTCGAGTTCAACCTGCGCGCGACGGGCATGGACACGCTGGTCACGCACGAGGAAGCGGTCTGGCACACGCGCGCGACCGATCCCGCGCTCGCCGCGCAACTCGCCGACGGGCACGGCCGGCTCGTGCTGCAAGGCAGCCCTCGGTTCCCGCCGGTGCTCGCCGTCGCCGACCTGTCGCCCGCACGGCCCGCCGCGTCGTACGCGCGCGACCTCGCGATGTCGAGCGAGATGAGCTACCGCGTCGGCGCGTACGTCGCGAAGCAGGAAGCCGACCGCGCGATCGCCGGCTACGCGTACGACCCGAACCGTCATTTCGCGCTCATCATCCCGCAGCCGGCGGCCGATCCGCTGGCCATGACCGGTTCGGCCGACGTCGCCGCGCTGCTCGACAAGGTCGCGGGCGACCTCGGCCCCTCGCCGGCCGGGCGCTACGTTTGGCACGCGCCCGCGCACGACCCGATCCAGCAACGCGACGTGTTCCGGCTGGTCGGCACCGTCTACGACGGCGGCCGGCCGAACGTCGTGTTCGTGTCGACGCTGCCAGCCAGCCTGCTGCGCGAACGGCTCGCGGGCCGCGACGATGGCGACGCCGCGATCATCGCCAACGCCGAAGGCCATACGGTGCTGCGCGTCGGCGCGGCGGAACGCGGCGATGCCGCGGCAACGATCGTCGAACGGCTCGTCGCCGATGCGCGCGCAGTGCGCGCCGACGGCCCGCATCCCGCGCATCACGCCGGCTATTTCACGCTGAGCCAGCGCATTCCCGGCACCGACTGGACGCTCGTGCAGTCGTTCTCGACGCGCTCGGTGCTCACGGCGCTCGGCCAGCGTGTCGGCTGGTACGCGGCGCTGATGACGATTGCGCTCGGCTTCGCGTGGACCATGCTCGTGCTGTTCGACCGCCGCGTGCTGAAGCCCGACGACGCGCGCACGCGGCGCATCGTCGAGAGCGAGAACCTGAACCGGACGATCGTCGAGGCCGCGCCGTCCGGCATCGCGCTGCTGTCGCTCGACGACGGCACGGTGCTGATGCAGAACGACACGATGCGCGCGTACGACGCACGCGCCGCCGGTGAGCAGTCGCTCGCCGCGCGCCTCTTCACACGCTTCGACCGCACGCCCGGCGCGAACGCGTGGCAGCCCGACCTGCATGTGCCGCTGCCCACCGCGCAGGGCGACACGCTCGACCTGCTCGCGACGCTCGTGCGCACGCGCTATCGCGACGCGGACGTATTGCTGTGCAACGTATCCGACATCACGTCGCAGAAGGCCGTCGAGCGCCATCTCGACGAAGCGCGGCGCGCGGCCGACGCGGCGAACGACGCGAAATCGGCGTTCCTCGCGACGATGAGCCACGAGATCCGCACGCCGCTGAACGCGATCCTCGGCAATCTCGAGCTGATCGGCCGCGAGCCGCTCACGGATACGCAGAGCGAGCGGCTGCATACGGTCGAGGGTGCGTCGGCGACGCTGCTCGACCTGATCAACGACATCCTCGATCTGTCGAAGATCGAAGCCGGCCAGATGACGATCGAGGCGATCCCGTTCGATCTCGCGGCAACGATCACGCAGACCGGCGCGATGTTCGAACCGCTCGCGACGGCGAAGGGTTTGCAGTTCGACGTGATCGTCGACGATGCGCTCGCGCAACGCTACATCGGCGACCCGACCCGCATCCGGCAGATCGCCGCGAACCTCGTTGCCAACGCAATCAAGTTCACGAGCCACGGCGACGTGACGCTCGAAGTCTATCTGCGCGACGATACCGATCCGGCGTCGCCCGTCGTGATCGGCGTCAGCGACACAGGTATCGGCATGACCGAAGCACAGCGCACCGCGCTGTTCCAGCCGTTCACGCAGGCCGATACGTCGATTTCGCGCCGCTTCGGCGGCACGGGGCTCGGCCTCGCACTGACGAAGCGGCTCGCGACGATGATGAAGGGCACGGTCGACGTGAAGAGCACGCCGGGCGACGGCAGCACCTTCGTCGTGACGCTGCCGCTGCGCGCGGCGAGCGCCGACGAAGCGGCGCAAGACGACACGCGCGAACCGGACGCCACGCTGCCGGCGCTCGCCGCCCGCGTGCTGGTGGTCGACGATCATCCGGTGAACCGCAAGCTGCAACAGAGCCAGCTCGTCGCGCTCGGCTACGACGCCGACACGGCCGACGACGGCGCATCCGCGCTACGCCGCTGCGCGGATGCACGCTACGACCTGGTGATCACCGACCTCAACATGCCGGGCATGGACGGCTACACGCTCGCCCGCGCGCTCCGCGCGCAATACCCCGACCTGCCCGTCGTCGCGAGCACCGCGCATGCGAGCGCCGACGAACAGGCGCGCTGTGCGGAAGCCGGCATCGTCGCCGTGCTGGTGAAACCCGTGCTGCTGGAGACGATCGACCGCACGGTGCGGCGTTTCGCGAACGTCGGCGCCGCCCGTCCGCGCGCGTCCGCGCTGGACGATCTCGCAAAAGGGCCGTTGCCGCCGGACGTGCAGGCGCTGCTGGGAGAAAGCGTCGAGCGTTCGCTCACGGCGCTGCGCGCCGCGCTCGCGCACGACGACCTCCGCGCGCTGCGCGACGAGCTGCACGCGCTGCGCGGCGCGTTCGCGACGATCCACGAGCATGCGGTGGCCGATGCCGTGCGCGAGATGCAGGATGCCGCGCGAGCCGGCGACACCGCGCCGCTCGCAGCGCTGCTCGCCGGAGCGGAACGTCTCGCGCGCGAAGCGCTGCAGCGCCGCGCAACGCACGCGCCGCCGGCCTGACAGGCGCACACGCGGCGGATCGCCCGATCCGCCACACGTCCTCGTGTACTCATGACCTCATGACCAGAATCGGACTAGGCTGATCGCCGCACGCGATGCCCGTCGCTACGATGGCGCGGTGCTTCGGACGCGCGGCCCATCCCGCGCGCGCCGAATGCAGGACCGGCATCGCCGCCGCACGGATCGACATCGCAACGGCGCCCCCGCCGCGCGGATCGATCGTGCGGCCGGCAGCGGCGGCGTGCCGGGCGTAGCCCGCGCGTCGCGGCCGGCTTCTGAAATCGCCCGGCGGGCATGCTCGACAGGATATCGACCGGTGAAGAAAACCCGACCACGCAAAGGCGGCCGTTCGGCGCTGACGAAGGCGATGCTGCTGCCGCTGCCGACGGACCAGGTGCGCGCGCTGTCGCTGGAAACGCACATGGCACTCGCGCTGATGCGCTCCGGCAACGGACGCTTCGATCAGATGCTCTGCCTGTTGCGGGCAGCCTATATGGCGTTCTTCCTGCGCGACGACGCGGGATCGGGAGCGGATCCCGACCTGTACAGACGCGCCGACGATGCGCTGGCGGAATGCAACGCGCGCGCGGAGCGCGGCGAGCGCTGGCTGCTGCTCGACGACGAAGCCGCCGTGCTCGAACAGGTGCTGATCGTGTACGACGCACAGTTGGCCGCGGTGTCGCGACATCGGTATCGACAGGCCTGGGCGCGCCTGCACCGCTTCGTCGCGAACCACGCGTAATCGCCGGTTTCCGCCGAGGAAGCGACGGTATAACGCGCGCCGCCCATCGCGTGTAGGACTGGTCCGACAGGGCCGCTACGGCGTTTCAGCCCGGGACGACAGATTCGGATGAGTCCGATCCTTACCATGCTTTCAGACACCCAAAAACTGAAAGGAGTAGGGATATGAACAAGACGTACCGGAACATCTGGAACGCCACGACCCGCACGTGGACGGCTGTCGCCGAAACGGCGAACGCGCATTCCAAGGGTTCGGCGCGCGCAGCGCTCGTTGCTGTCGCCGCGGTCGTCGCGTTCTCCGCTCCCTTCGGCACCGCCGCGGCAGCCGAAGCCTGCACGACGGCAGACGACTCGGCGAGCACGACCGATACCGCGAGCGCGTGCACGCCGACGCCGCCTGCCGGTGCGCAATCCCGGTCGATCACGCCGACGGCCGTGGTCGACGACGCGTATATCAAGGTCCTGCCGGCCACGATGGGCGGAACAGCTGCCACGGCAACCGGAACGGCCGCGGTCGCAATCGGCAATGGCGCCGTTGCCAACGGCACGTCGGTTCTCGCTTTCGGATCTGCCGCTACCGCGACCGGCACCGGTTCGATGGCATTCGGCCGTCTTGCCACGGCAACCGGCACCACGGGCGCGATCGCGATCGGCAACGACACGCTCGCAACCGGTGGCGTGAGCGCGACCGCGATCGGCAACGATGCAACCGCAAGCGGCACGTCGGTCATGGCGATCGGGTCCTCGGCGACCGCGACGGGCACGGGTGCCGTGGCACTCGGCCGTCTGGCAAGCGCGACGGCCGGTACCAGCACTGCGCTGGGCAGTCAGGCGTCGACACAGGCCGGGGGCGCCGTCGCCCTGGGCAATCTCGCCAGCGTCTCGACCGGCGCAACCAATTCCGTCGCGATCGGCAGCAACGCCGGCGTCGCCGCCAATGTCACGAACGCGATGGCGCTCGGTACGAACGCACTGGCGACCCGCAGCGATACGATCTCGGTCGGCTCGCCCACGGTGCAGCGCCAGATCGTCAACATGGCCGCCGGCACGCAAGCGACCGATGCCGTGAACGTGTCGCAGCTGTCGCCGGTCGTGAACGCCCTCGGCGGCAACGCGGCGATCGACCCGACGACGGGCGCCGTGACCGGCCCGACATACACCCTCTCGAACGGCGGCACGCAGACGACCGTCGGCGGCGCGCTCGGCGCGCTCGACGGTGCGCTGACGACCGCGAACGGGAACATTGCCCGGAACGCGTCGGACATCGCGAATCTCGGCGGCGACGTGACCAACCTCGATCGCCGCGTCACGAACAACGAGTCGTCGATCACGCAGATCAGCAACGATCTGAACAGCGGCACGATCGGCCTCGTCCAGCAGGCCGGTGCGGGCGCGGACCTGACGGTCGGCGCGAATACCGACGGCGCAGCCGTGAACTTCGCCGGGACGGCGGGCGAACGCAAGCTGACGGGCCTTGCAAACGGCGATATCGCTGCGGGCAGCACCGACGCCGTCACCGGCGACCAGCTCCATACGACGAATCAGGGCGTGGCGCAGAACGCCTCCGACATCGCGGGTCTCGGCACGCAAGTGACGAACATCGACGGCCGCGTCACGGCAATTGACGGCCGCGTGACGGTGAACGAAACGAACATCGCCAAGAACACGACCGACATCACCGCGATCAACAACCAGCTCGGCGACTTGTCGAGCGGCACGATCGGCCTCGTCCAGCAGGCCGGCGCGGGTGCGGACCTGACGGTCGGCGCGAACACTGACGGCGCGTCCGTGAACTTCGCCGGGACGGCGGGCAGCCGCAAGCTGACGGGTATCGCGAATGGCGATATCGCGGCGGGCAGCACCGACGCCGTCACCGGCGACCAGCTTTATGCGACGAATCAGGGCGTGGCGCAGAACGCCTCCGACATCGCGGGCCTCGGCACGCAAGTGACGAACATCGACGGTCGCGTGACGGTGAACGAGACGAACATCGCGAAGAACACGACCGACATCACCACGATCAACAACCAGCTCGGCGACTTGTCGAGCGGCGCGATCGGCCTCGTCCAGCAGGCCGGTGCGGGCGCGGACCTGACGGTCGGCGCGAACACCGACGGCGCAGCCGTGAACTTCGCCGGGACGGCGGGCAGCCGCAAGCTGACGGGCCTCGCAAACGGCGACATCGCAGCGGGCAGCACCGACGCCGTCACCGGCGACCAGTTGAATACGACGAACGTGACCGTCGCCGGCCTCGATCAACGCGTGACGAACAACGAAACATCGATCACCCAGATTCGCAGCGACATGAACAGCGGCGCGGTCGGCCTCGTCCAGCAGGCCGGCGCCGGTGCGAACCTGACAGTCGGCGCGAACACCGACGGCGCGGCCGTGAACTTCGCCGGGACGGCGGGCGAACGCAAGCTGACGGGCGTTGCAAACGGCGACGTCGCCGCCGGCAGCAGCGACGCCGTGACGGGCGACCAGCTCCACGCCACGAACCAGGCTGTCGCGCGGAATGCGTCGGACATCGCGAACAACCGGACCGACATCACGAACCTCGGCAACAGGCTCGAGAGCGGCCGGATCGGCCTCGTGCAGCAGGACCCGACGACGGGCGCGATCACGGTCGGCGCGGCCACCGGCGGCTCGACGGTGAACTTCGCGGGCACCAACGGCCCGCGCGCGCTGAGCGGCGTCGGCAACGGCGTGAACGACGACGATGCGGTGACGATCGCGCAGCTCAAGGCAACCGGCCTGATCGACTACACGGGCAAGGAAATCGCGGCCGTCACTTACGACGACATCTCGCTCGGCGGCGTAACCTTCGGCGGCGTGGGCGGCACGGCGCTGCACAACGTCGCGCCCGGCCTGCTCGCGGCCGGCAGCATGGACGCCGTGAACGGCGGCCAGCTGTTTGCCATGCAACAGGACTTCGAAAACCGGTTCTCCGGGCTCGACGATCGCGTCTCCGGGCTGGAATCCGGCGGCTTGCCGGAAAATCCGGACAACCCGGGCAACGGTTCGGGCGACTTCGATCCGGCCGGCAGCGGGGCCGGCAGCGCCCAGCTCGGCGCCGGCGCCGATGCGTCCGGCAGCAACAGCACCGCGATCGGCACGGGCGCGGGTGCCTCGGCCGGCAACGGCACGGCGATCGGCGCGGGATCGAACGCGAGCGGCGAGAACGGCACGGCCATCGGCCAGGGATCGCATGCATCGGGCAACAACGCGGTTGCGCTCGGCGCGGGCTCGGTCGCGGATCGCGACAACGCGGTATCGGTCGGCTCGGCCGGCAACGAACGCCAGATCACGAACGTCGCCGCCGGCACGGCGCCGACCGACGCGGTCAACGTGCAGCAGATGCAGAACTCGGTACGCAGCGCCCGCCAGGATGCAATGGGCGGCGTGGCGGCGGCGATGGCCGTGGCCGGGCTGCCGCAATCGACGCAACCGGGGCGCACGTTCGTGTCGATGGCGGGCAGCACGTACGGCGGCGAGTACGGGAGTGCGCTCGGTGTGTCGTACATGACGCGTGACGGCAAGTGGACGGTCAAGGCATCGGCCAACACGAGCAGCCGCGGCACGGTCGGCGCGGTCGTCGGCGGCGGCTTCTACTGGTAAGCCGTCGATGCCGGCCGGCGCGCCCCGCGCATCGCGTGCGCATCGAGGCGAAAGCGGGGGGAGCGATCCCTCCGCTTTTTTGCAGCCATTCATGCGTCGATGCGGTGCGACACCGGGCCGCCCCGAACGCAGTTTCAAATTCAGCCCAGTCTGATTCTTTGCCGTCGACGTTGTCGGTAAGCTGTCCCGACGCGATGTCGGCGGCGCTCGACGCCGCGCGACACACGCGTTGCGGTCGGGAGCCGACTGAGGCGCGGGCGTTCGGTGGTGGCCGGTGGGCGCGGCCACGACAGAGATGGGTGTTGGTATCGATACGCAAACGCTGCCAGATGCGAACACCGAGCGCTCGCCCCTCAGCTCGTCGTTCCCGCGAACGTGAGCGCGCACGCACATGCGCCCGCGTTACGTCGGCGCCAGTGAGTCGCCGCTTTCTCCAGCCTCCTTGCATCGAACCTCTGCTCGAATGGTCAATCCGCGTTCCGTCACTCCGGCGCCTCGAGTGCGCGATACGCGTGCCGTTCGACCTTCGCTCCCCCGTCCCCTTTTGCGCTGCGTTGCAACGCCTGCACGCGCCGGCTCGATCCGGTTGCCGATGCGCTCGTCATCCCGCCCTGTCGGGTTCACCCCACCGCACGCCGCGACAAGCGCGCCAGCGTGTAGGACTGGCCCCACGCAAACGGCGCGACGATTCAGCCCCGGACGACAGATTCGGACGAGGCCGATCCTTACCATTCTTTCAGTAGCCCAACATACTGAAAGGAGTAGGGAAATGAACAAGACGTATCGCAATATCTGGAACGCCGCGACGGGTACCTGGACGGCTGTCGCCGAAACGGCGAAATCGCATTCGAAGGGCTCGGCGCGCGTGGCGCGTCAGGCGGTGGTCGCACTTGCGCTGGGTGGTGCATCGATGGGCAGCGTATTCGCTGCCGACGCATGTACCACGGAAGATGGCCGCACGGGCTCGCTCGATGTCACCGGCGCCTGCACGCCTGCGAGCGCGACGGGCATGATGAGCACACGCTCGATCGGCACGAACGCCGTACTCGACGATGCCCTCATCAAGGTCAATGCTGGAAACGCAGGCACTGCCGCGACGGCCACCAACACCGGTTCCATTGCAATTGGCGGCGGAGCAAACGCAACTGCGAGCGGCTCGAACGGGGCTACCGGCGGCGGCATTGCAATCGGCCAGACCGCCAACGCGGCTCATAGTTCGGTAGCCGTCGGCACCAACGCTTCGGCGGACTCCGTCGCAGGGCAGGCCACCGCAGCGGCCTTCGGTACGGCATCGAATGCCAATGGCGCCGGTGCAACCGCGCTGGGTGCTAATGCCAGCGCGACCGGTTCTCAGGTTCTCGCCGTCGGCAGCATGTCATCGACGCTGGCGGATAACGGAACGGCCGTTGGCTATGGCGCGTCGGTAACGAACTTGGGTACCAACAGTGTGGCGCTCGGCCGTAACTCGGTGGCGAATGCTGCGAACGTCGTTTCAGTCGGTACCACCGCCGCAGGAGGCCAGCGAAGGATTATCAACATGGCCGCCGGTACGCAGGCGACCGACGCCGTGAACCTCGGCCAGATGAACGCCGCGCTTGCGCCCAAACTCGACGACACGTACGTCAAAATCGATACGGCGTCGGGCGCCGCCCCCGCGCAAGCTGGCGGCAGCGCGGTCGTCGTCGGCGCGAATGCGCAAGGCACCGGCATAGCCGCCACGGTCGTCGGTAACAACACCATCGCAAGCGGCCAGAACAGCGCCGCGATCGGCTTTGGCTCGACGGCCACGGGCGGTGCCGCCAGCGCAATCGGCGCGTATGCGTCCGCCACCGGCTTTCACTCGTCGGCAATCGGCGAGGGGGCAATTGCGACGGGATCGGAGTCGGTTGCGCTCGGCGTCAGCTCGCGCGCCGATCGCAACAACAGCGTATCGGTCGGCAACGCGACGATGCAACGCCAGATCACCAACATGGCCGCCGGCACGCAGGCAACCGACGCCGTGAACGTGTCGCAGCTCACGCCGGTCGTGGATGCCCTCGGCGGCGGCGCGGCGATCGACCCGACGACGGGCGCCGTGACCGGCCCGACGTACGTCCTCACGAACGGCGGCACGCAGACGACCGTCGGCGGCGCGCTCGGCGCGCTCGACGGCGAGCTGACGACCGCGAAGGGCGACATCGCGAAGAACACGACCGACATCACCAACATCAACAACCAGCTCGGCGACCTGTCGAGCGGCACGATCGGCATCGTGCAGCAAGCCGGCGCGGGCGCGGACATCACGGTCGGCGCGGCCACCGATGGCGCAGCGGTGAACTTCGCGGGCACCGCGGGCGACCGCAAGCTGGCCGGCGTGGCGGCGGGCGAAGTGTCGGCAACGAGCAACGAAGCCGTCAACGGTTCGCAGCTGCACGGCGTGTCCGAAAGCGTCGCTTCGGCGATCGGCGGCAACTCGACCGTGGATGCGGACGGCAAGATCACGGCCCCGAGCTTCACGCTCGGCGATGGCAACGGCAGCACGACCACCGCTCACAGCGTCGGCGAGGCCGTGGCGAACCTCGATGGCCGCGTGACGACCAACGAAGGCGATATTGCGAACCTCGCGGATCAGATCGGCAGCGGCACGGTCGGCCTCGTCCAGCAGGATGGCGTAACACGCGACATCACGGTCGCGAAGGACACTGACGGCGATGTCGTGAACTTCGCGGGCACGGCCGGTGACCGCAAGCTGGCCGGCGTCGCAGCGGGCGAAGTGTCGGCAACGAGCACCGAAGCCGTCAACGGCTCGCAGTTGCACAGCGTGTCCGAAAGCGTCGCGGCGGCGATCGGCGGCAACTCGACCGTGGATGCGGACGGCAAGATCACGGCCCCGAGCTTCACCGTCGGCGACGGCAACGGCAGCACGACCACGGTCCACAGCGTCGAAGGCGCCGTGACGAACCTCGACAGCCGCGTCACGAACAATGAAGGCGCGATCACGAACATCAACAACCAGCTCGCAGCGGGCGAGATCGGTCTCGTCCGGCAGGATCAAGCGACGGGTGCGATCACGGTCGGCGCGGCCACGGGCGGCTCGACGGTGAACTTCGCCGGCACCAACGGTGCGCGCACGCTGAGCGGCGTCGGCAACGGCGTGAATGACGACGATGCGGTGACGATCGCGCAGCTCAAGGCAACCGGCCTGATCGACTACACGGGCAAGGAAATCGCGGCCGTCACCTACGACGACATCACGCTCGGCAGCGTCACCTTCGGTGGCGTGGGCGGCACGGCACTGCACAACGTCGCGCCCGGCCTGATCGCGGCGAACAGCATGGACGCGGTGAACGGCAGCCAGCTGTACGACATGCAGCAGCAGTTCGCGCAGCAGTTCGGTCAGCTCAGCGGCCAGATGAACGACCTGACGGATCGCGTCGGCGAACTCGAAACGGGTAGCGGCGGCGGCTCGGGCGGCGGCATGGGCCCCGGCACGGGCACGGGCGGCGACGGCTCGCTGGTGGTCGGCGACGGCGCGGATGCGTCGGGCGAGAACAGCACGGCAGTCGGCCAGGGCGCGGTTGCATCGGGCGACAACGGCTCGGCTTTTGGTCAAGGCTCGGCCGCGACCGGCGACAACGGCACGGCGATCGGCCAAGGCTCGGCAGCATCGGGCGACAACGGCACGGCCATCGGCCAGGGCTCGGCAGCATCGGGCGAGAACAGCACGGCGATCGGCCAGGGTTCGAGCGCGAGCGGCAGCGGCTCGGTCGCGATCGGCGCGGGCTCGATTGCCGACGAAGCGAACACCGTTTCGTTCGGCAACGGCACCGAGGAAGGCAACCGCCGGATCGTCAATATCGCCGACGGCGTGAACGCGTCGGACGCGGCGACGAAGGGCCAGCTCGACCGCGCAATGGAGTCGGTGGATCAGCGTTTCGGTGAAACCAACCGCATGATCAACGACGTCGCGAAGAACGCGTACGCCGGTGTGGCGGCGGCGATGGCGATGCCGAACCTGACGCCGTCGCAGCCGGGCAAGACGGTGGTGGCCGTCGGTGCCGCGAACTACAAGAGCGGCTCGGCAGTGGCGGCCGGTGCGACCTACCGGACGCGCGACGGCAAGTGGCTGATGAACGGCGCGCTGTCCGTCACGTCGACGGGCGATGCAGGTGTGCGTGCGCAAGTCGGCTACGAGTTCTGACCGACGGGCTCCGCTATACGCGGAGCCTCGCAGCGAAAGCGGGGGAAGCGATTCCCCCGCTGGTTCGCCCGACCACCGATGGCGGTTCCCCGTGAGCCGCCATCGGTCGTCGGGCGAATGCACAGTCGGGGCCGCAAGGCCGGCCCGGCCGCGCATTCGCGCCGTTTCTCACCCCGCAAACCATCCGGAATGAAAACACGCGCCGCGCATCGTGAGGCGCGACATAACCGAGACCAACATCATGAAAAGCTTCCCCATCCGCGTCATCATCGCCGACGACCATCCGGCGGTCGTCGTCGGCGCGCAGTACGAACTGTCGGCGTCGAACACCGTGGCGGTCGTCACGACCGCGCACGATTCGACGGCGCTGATGGAGGCGCTCGCCGCCCATCCGTGCGACGTGCTGGTGTCCGACTATGCAATGCCCGGCACCGATTACGGCGACGGCATCACGCTGTTCAGCGCGGTCCTGAAGCGCCACCCGAACCTGAAGATCGTCGTGATGACGATGCTGGAGAACGCGGTCGCGCTGCGCGCGCTGATCGATCTCGGCATCCATTGCCTCGTCAGCAAGTCGGACATGACCAACCATCTGACGATGGCGATCCACGCGGCCTATACGAATGGCCGCTATCTGTCGCCTTCGATGGATCGCGCGCTGCGCCAGGTCGGCGCCACGGCGAACAAGACGCCGACGCTGTCGGTGCGCGAAGCCGAAGTGGTACGCCTGTTCGCGTCGGGGTTGTCGGTCAACGAGATCGCGGACAAGCTGAACCGCAGCAAGAAGACCATCAGTACGCAGAAAAGCTCGGCCATGCAGAAGCTCGGCCTCGAGCGCGACGTCGACGTGGTTCGCTACGCGATCGCGTGCGGGCTGGTGGCCGACCCGGGCAGCGCGGTGCTGCCGCCCGACACGATGCCGTGAAGACATCGCAAGCCGCGGCCGCCGGCTTGCCCGGCCGGCCGTGCGCCAATGGCGGCGCCACTCACGCGCCGTCGCCCCGATTCCCGCCTGCTTCTTCCCCGCCCTTCCCTTCGCTGCCCGACGCGGCCACGATGCCGTGCTCGATCGCGTAACGCAGCAGATCGATGTCCTTGTCGATGCCGAGCTTCTGCATCGCGCGCGCCTTCTGCGTGCTGATGGTCTTCTTGCTGCGGCTCAACTGTTCGGCGATCTCGTTCACGGTCATGCCCGACGCGTACATCCGCACGACCTCGATCTCGCGGCTGCTCAGCGCCGGCGCCTGGTCGGCGAACCGCGCGCTCGAATGCGTCCCCAGCGTTCGCACGACCGTCTCGACCGATGGCGAATAATAGGAGCCGCCCGTCGCCGCCGCATGGATCGCGGGAATCAGGTGATCGGTCGTGTCGGATTTGCTGACGATGCACGCGATGCCGATGCGCATCAGCGCGCCGACCACGGCCGCGTTGTCGAGCATGGTCAGCACGACGAGCTTGACGGCCGGATAGCGGCGCTGCAGGTAGGAGAACAGTGCGATGCCGTCGCCGTGGGCGCTGCCGGGCATCGCGTAGTCGGATACGACGACGTCGCACGAGCCGGCGTCGAGCAGCGCGACCAGTTCGTCCGAATTGCCGGCCGTGCCCGCCAGCTGGATCGTCGGCACCGACGACAGGCCGTGCTGGACGCCGACAAGCAACGCCGGATGGTCGTCGGCCAATACCACGCGTATTTGATAGGTTCCCATAGTCGCCCGGGTGTCCACCGCTGTCGCAGGCGGCCGACTGGCCGCCCGGTTGCTGGCGACGGCGCGATCGCGCCGCGCTGGATCGTAATTGGGCGCTATCTTCGCATGAAACCGGGGTGTCATCCACGGATCGGGCGCTGCCGGCAGCCGGCCTCGGTACGCCCCAAAAGAAACAGGCCGCCGGCTCTTCTGGAGCCGGCGGCCTGAAGCCTGCCGAGGATGCCGGTGCGCGACGGTCGGTCGCGCGCCGTCCGTGCGTCAGCTCATGACCGACGCAGGCACGGGGAACGCCGGCATGCCGGCGCCTCGCAATGCTTCATTGCGTGTCGAGGCGGATCTCGACGCGACGGTTCTGCGCGCGGCCCTCTTGCGTCGCGTTCGACGCGACCGGGTCCGCCGCGCCGAGGCCTTCGGCCACGAACGAGCGCGCCTGCAACCCGTTCGAGCGCAGGTAGTTCACGACCGTGCGCGCACGCGCTTCCGACAGCGAGCGGTTATGCGCCGCGCCGCCCGTCGAATCGGTGAAACCGGTGATCGCGACGCGGGAGAACGTCACGCCGCGATTGATCTCGATGAAACGGTCGAGATCACGGCGCGCCTGCGGCGTCAGCGCCGCGCTGTCGGTCGCGAAGTTCGCGTCGCCCTGCAGCAGCACCTGGCGCTGCGGAACCGGCGCCGGCTGCGGTGCGGGTTGCGGCTGTGCCTGCGGTTGCGGCGCCGGCTGCACGACCGGCTGCGGCTTGCCGCACATGAACGTGATTTCGCGCGGATCCTTCATCGGCGCGCGGCTGTACACGCGATCGATCATCTCGAGCGGCGTGAAGCCCTGGCCCTGACAGAACTCCTCGGCGGCGCGCGCGCACGAATTGGCGCTGCCGAGCAGCCCGTCGCAGCTTACGCGGAACACGCGGTCGGGCTTGCCCGGCACGGAAACTGCGCGGATGTCATAGGTCAATCCCGACTGGGTCGTGCAGGCGCCGAGCGCCATCGCGATCGCGCCGATCGACGCGGCGCGCAAGAACAATGATTTCATGGTCATGATGGCGTCCGCCCGCGGGCGGACGCTCGTAATGAAAAAGGTTGAATGGACGGGGAACACGTCGGGCGGGCGGGGCTCACGCCCCGCCCTGCGCGTTACCACTGGTACGACGCACCCACGCCGACGGTGTTGCCGCCGCTCGACAGACCCACGCCGGCCTTCATCTTCAGGTTCTGCGTGATACGGGCTTCGCCGCCGAACGCCACGGCCTGATAGCCCTTGTAGGTCGCGCCGCCGACGCCGAACGACAGCGTCTTGCCCGGATCGACGCCCGGAATCATCGTCAGCGCGGTGGCTGCGGCGATACCCGAGTACGCGTTCTTCGACACGTCGTTGATCTGGCCTTGCAGGCCGCCGACCGCACGGTCGAGCTGGCCCTTCGTCGCACCGTCGGTCGCGTTGATACCGTCCGCGATGTTGACGATCCGGCGGTTGCCGTCGTCGGTGCCGTTGCCGAACGAGACCGTGTTGGCTTCGTTCGCCACCGAGCCCGAGCCGATCGCCACCGACTGGCTGCCCGACGCGCTCGCGTTGCTGCCGATCGCGGTTGCGCCTTCGCCGGTGCTCTTCGCACCCGAGCCGATCGCCGCGCCGTTGTCCTTCGTGGCGCTGGCGTTCGAACCGATGACGGTCGCGTTGTTCGCGCCGCCGCCGACGCTCGCACCCGAGCCTGCCGCCGTGTTGCCCGTGCCGGTGCCGGCATTGGCCGCCGTCGACGAGCCCGGCGTGACGTCCGTGCCGGAGAAGTACGGGCTGTCGCCCGTACCGCCGCCGTTGCCCGGATTCTGCTCGAGCGCGCCGACGCGACCGTCCATGTCGTCGATCTTGTCGTTCAGTTCGGACAGCTGCCCGAAGTTGACGGCGTCGTACTTGTTCACGCCATCCGCGACGTTCTTCAACTGAACCGGTGCCGCGCCCGAGCCGCCGAGCGTCACCGAGCCGAAGTTCGGCGTGCCGTCGCCGTTCAGGTCGTAACGCACTGCCAGCGAATCGGTCGCGCCGTACGCGGCCGCGGCCTGGACTGCCTCCGCGACGGTCGAGTACTTCTGCCCGTTCACGTCGATCGCCGTGTCCGCGAGCTTGCCGTCCGCATCGACCGTCGTGCCGCCGCCGATCACGTCCGCGACGCTCTGCGCCGTGCCGTGCAGCTGCGACCCGTTGATCGCGTCGTTGCTCGTCGCGTTCACCGCACCCGCGGCCACGCCGGTCAGCACGCGGTCGCCCGCGGTGCCCGTGAAGTCCACGACCGTGCCGTCCGTGTCCTTCGCGACCGTGATGTCGCGCGTCGTCGCATCCTGCTGGACGAGGCCGATCGAGCCATCCACCAGGCTGTTCGAGATGTTCGTGATCGCATCGCCGACGTTGTTGAACGTCTGGTTGTTGACCACGTACGTCGGGCTCGTCACCTTGCCGTCCGCATCGACCGTCGAACCACCGCCCAGCGAATCGGCGACGCTCTGCGACACGCCGTGCAACTGCGCGCCGTTGATCGCGTCCGTGCTCGTGGCCGTCACCGCGCCCGCCTTCACGTTCGAGATCGTCGTGCCGCCCTTGCCGGCCAGCACGACCTGGTCGAAGTTCGCGGTGCCGTCCGTGTTCTTGCCGTACGTCACGGCGAGCGACGTCATCGTGCCCGGGTTGGTCGGATCGACCGGTGCGACCAGACCCGCATCCTGCAGCTGGCCGAGGTTCACCGCATCGTGACGATCCACGCCGTCCGCGACGTTCGACACCTTCACCGGATCGTTGCCGTTACCCAGCGTCACCGAACCGTAGTTCGGCGTGCCGTCCGTGTTGCGGTCATACGTCACCGCCGCAATCGACTGGCCCGTCACCGGATCCACCAGGCCCGAATCGGCCAGCTGGTTCTTGATCACCGTGATGTTGGTCGTGTTGTCCACGACACGGCCGTCGAGGTTCGCCAGCGCATCGCCGACGTTGTGGTAGTCCTGCTTCTGCGAGGCATCCGCCGGATCGGCCAGCGAGTACGTCGGGTTCGTCACGGTGCCGTCCGCGCCGACGGTCGAGCCGCCGCCCAGCGAATCGGCCACGCTCTGCGACACGCCGTGCAACTGCGAACCGTTGATCGCGTCCGTGCTCGTGGCGCTCACAGCACCGGCCGCCACGTTCGACAGCGTCGTGCCGTTGGCGCCGCCGAGCGCCACCGTGCTCTTCGACGCGTCACCGTAGGTCACCGCGAGTGAGGTCAGGCCCGCGCCCGGATTCGTCGGATCGACCGGCGCAACCAGGCCCGCTTCCTTCAGCTGCGCCACGTTGACTGCATCGGTACCGTCCGTACCAGCTGCGACGTTCTTCAGTTGAACCGGTGTCGTTGCATTCGCACCGCCCAGCGTCACCTGGTTCTTCGCCGCGCTGTCGTATACCACTGCCAGCGATTCACCCGTGACCGGGTCGATCACGCCGCCACCCTTCAGCGAGTCGCGCAAATCACCGATGTCCTGGTTCGTCGCGAACAGCTGCGAACCGTTCACCGCGTCCGTGCTCGTTGCCGACAGCTCGCCCGCCTTCACGTTCGTGATCGTCGTGCCCGCAGCGCCGCCGCCCAGCGTGACCGTGCCCTTCGACGCGTCGTCGTACGCCACCGCCAGCGACGTCAGGTTGCCCTGGCCGTCTTCGCCCACCAGACCGGCTTGCTTCAGCTGGCCGAGGTTCAGCGCGTCGCTGTCGCCCGTTGCGTCGGCGACGTTCGTCACCTTCACCGGACCGTTGCCGTTACCCAGCGTCACCGAACCGTAGTTCGCCGTGCCGTCCGGGTTGCGGTCGTACGTCACCGCGGCGATCGATTGACCCGTTACCGGATCGATCAGGCCCGAGCCCTTCAGCTGGCTCACGTTCACTGCGTCCAGGTCGGCCACACCGGCCTTCACGTTCGACAGCGTCGTGCCGTCGGTGCCGCGCAGCGTCGCCGAGTTGTAGTTCGGCGTGCCGTCCGCGTTGCGGTCATACGTCACCGCCGCGATCGACTGGCCCGTCACCGGATCGACCAGACCCGAGTCCGAGAGCTGGTTCTTGATGACCGTGATGTTGGTCGTGTTGTCCACGACACGGCCGTCGAGGTTCGCCAGCGCGTCGCCCACGTTGTGGTAGTCGTGCTTCTGCGAAGCGTCCGCCGGATCGGCCAGCGAGTACGTCGGGTTCGTCACGGTGCCGTCCGCGCCGACGGTCGAACCGCCGCCCAGCGAATCGGCCACGCTTTGCGACACGCCGTGCAGCTGCGAACCGTTGATCGCATCCGTGCTCGTCGCGCTCACTTCACCCGCCGCCACGTTCGTGATCGTCGTGCCGTTCGCGCCACCCAGCGTGATCGAGCCCTTCGACGTGTCGTCATAGGCAACGGCGAGCGGGTTGCCCGGAACGCCGATGCTGCCGTCGACATAGTCCTTCATCTGGCCGTAGTTGACCGCATCCGTGTCCGCCGTGGCAGCCGCCACGTTCGACACCTTCACCGGGCCATTGCCGTTACCCAGCGTCACCGAACCGTAGTTCGCCGTGCCGTCCGCGAGACGGTCGTACGTCACCGCGGCGATCGACTGACCCGTTACCGGATCGATCAGGCCCGAGCCCTTCAGCTGGCTCACGTTCACTGCGTCCAGGTCGGCCACGCCGGCCTTCACGTTCGAGATCGTCGTGCCGGTTGCACCGCCAGCCAGCGTGACCTTGTCCTTCGCCGTGCTGTCGTACACGACCGCCAGCGATTCGCCCGTCGTCGGGTCGATCACGCCGCCGCTTTGCAGCGAGTCTTCCAGCGAACCGACGCGCGTGTTCGTCGCGAACAGTTGCGCGCCATTCACCGCGTCCGTGCTCGTCGCCGACAGTTCGCCCGCTTTCACGTTGGTGATCGTCGTGCCGGCAGCGCCGCCGCCCAGCGTGACCGTGCCCTTCGACGCGTCGTCGTACGCCACCGCCAGCGACGTCAGGTTGCCCTGGCCGTCTTCGCCCACCAGACCGGCCTGCTTCAGCTGGCCAAGGTTCAGCGCGTCGCTGTCGCCCGTTGCGTCTGCCACGTTCGACACCTTCACCGGGCCATTGCCGTTACCCAGCGTCACCGAACCGTAGTTCGCCGTGCCGTCCGGGTTGCGGTCGTACGTCACCGCAGCGATCGATTGCCCCGTTACCGGATCGATCAGGCCCGAGCCCTTCAGCTGGCTCACGTTCACTGCGTCCAGGTCGGCCACGCCGGCCTTCACGTTCGAGATCGTCGTGCCGGTTGCACCGCCAGCCAGCGTGACCTTGTCCTTCGCCGTGCTGTCGTACACGACCGCCAGCGATTCGCCCGTCGTCGGGTCGATCACGCCGCCGCTTTGCAGCGAGTCGCGCAGGTCGCCAAGGTCCTGGTTCGTCGCGAACAGCTGCGAACCGTTGACTGCGTCCGTGCTCGTCGCCGACAGCTCGCCCGCCTTCACGTTCGTGATCGTCGTGCCGGTTGCGCCGCCAGCCAGCGTCACCTTGTCCTTCGACGCGTCGTCGTACGCCACCGCCAGCGACGTCAGGTTGCCCTGGCCGTCTTCGCCCACCAGACCGGCTTGCTTCAGCTGGCCAAGGTTCAGCGCGTCGCTGTCGCCCGTTGCGTCGGCCACGTTCGTCACCTTCACCGGACCATTGCCGTCGCCCAGCGTCACCGAACCGTAGTTCGGCGTGCCGTCCGTGTTGCGGTCGTACGTCACCGCGGCGATTGCCTTGCCGTCGTTGCCGATCAGGCCCGAGTCCTTCAACTGGCTCACGTTCACCGCATCCAGGTCGGCCACACCGGCCTTCACGTTCGCGATCGTCGTGCCAGTCGCACCGCCAGCCAGCGTGACCTTGTCCTTCGCCGTGCCGTCGTACACCACTGCCAGCGATTCGCCCGTCGTCGGGTCGATCACGCCGCCGCTTTGCAGCGAGTCGCGCAGGTCGCCGATGTCCTGGTTCGTCGCGAACAGCTGCGAACCATTCACTGCGTCCGTGCTCGTCGCCGACAGCTCGCCTGCCTTCACATTCGTGATCGTCGTGCCCGCAGCACCGCCGCCCAGCGTGACCGTGCCCTTCGACGCATCGTCGTAGGCCACCGCCAGCGACGTCAG
This sequence comes from Burkholderia pyrrocinia, assembly GCF_022809715.1. NCBI lineage: Bacteria > Pseudomonadati > Pseudomonadota > Betaproteobacteria > Burkholderiales > Burkholderiaceae > Burkholderia > Burkholderia pyrrocinia. The sequence goes on along the minus strand of NZ_CP094460.1, from coordinate 2,417,104 downwards.
GTTGCCCTGACCGTCTTCGCCCACCAGACCCGCTTGCTTCAGCTGGCCAAGGTTCAGCGCGTCGCTGTCGCCCGTTGCGTCGGCCACGTTCGTCACCTTCACCGGACCATTGCCGTCGCCCAGCGTCACCGAACCGTAGTTCGGCGTGCCGTCCGGGTTACGGTCGTACGTCACCGCGGCAATTGCCTTGCCATCGTTGCCGATCAGGCCCGAGTCCTTCAGCTGGCTCACGTTCACTGCATCCATGTCGGCCACACCGGCCTTCACGTTCGCGATCGTCGTGCCAGTCGCACCGCCAGCCAGCGTGACCTTGTCCTTCGCCGTGCCGTCGTACACCACTGCCAGCGATTCGCCCGTCGTCGGGTCGATCACGCCGCCGTTCTGCAGCGAGTCTTCCAGCGAACCGACACGCTCGTTCGTTGCAAACAGCTGCGAACCGTTCACCGCGTCCGTGCTCGTCGCCGACAGCGCACCCGCCTTCAGGTTCGTGAGCGTCGTGCCATCCACGCCGGCCAGCGAGACGAGGTCGAAGTTCGCCGAGCCGTCCGGGTTCTTGGCGTAGGTCACTGCAAGCGGATCAGAGCCGCCGCCCCGCTGAGCCAGCGCGTTGAGCGCATCGCCAACGTTGTGATAGGTCGCACCGTCAAAGGTATACGTCGGGTTCACGATGGAACCGTCCGCGCCGACCGACGCATTGCCACCGAACGCACTTACCGCGTCCTTGAGCTGGCTCACGTTCACCGCGTCCGTGTCGGCCGTACCCTTCGACACATAGATGATCTGGCGCTGCTGGCTCGTCGAACCGACCGAGATCGAGTTCAAGCGATCCGCGACCGAATTCGAGCCCAGCGCGACCGAGTTCTGCGCCGCGCTCGTCACGTTGGCCGCGCGGCCGATCGCGATACCGTTCGTCGCGAGCGGATCGACCTGTGCGGTCGTGCCGAATGCCATCGAATCCGTTGCGTTGGCGCGCGCCGTATTGCCGAACGCCAGCGCGTTCAGGCCCGAAGCGCCCGCGTTGAAACCAGCGGCCACTGCGTTGTTGCCCGATGCGTTCGTGCCGTTACCCAGCGCGAGCGCGCTGGTGCCGGTCGCCCGGCCGCTGCCGAACGCAACGGCGCCCGTGGCCGTCGCCGACGCACCCGCGCCGAGCGCGACCGAGCTATTGCCCGACGATACCGACTGTGCGCCGATCGCGATCGCCGTATTGCCGGTTGCGTTGGCTTCCGCGCCGATCGCCACGCCATACGTGCCCGGGCGAACGGATGCGTTGTCGCTGCCGTCGCCTGCGCCGTCGACCTGGACGTACGGATCCGTACCCGCAACCGTGTTGATCGCGTCGAGTCGGCTGTTCACGTCCTGGATAGCGGACGTCGTCTTCGTGTCGATGTTGTCGAGCGCCGCCTGCGTGCTCGTGGACGCGACGCCCATCAGCTCGTTCACCTGGCCGACGGTAGCCGCATCACTGTCGGCCTCACCGTTCTGCACGTTCGTGATCCGACGTTGCAGGCCGGTCGTGCTGTTACCGACGGAAATCGTGTTGATCTCGTTCGCGAGCGAGCCGAGGCCCAGCGCCACCGCGTTGATGCCGGTCGCCTGTGCGGCGACGCCTGTACCACGGCCGCCGATATACGGGTTGCCCGTCGCCACGGCCTGCTGCATCTGCTGCACGTTGACCGCGTCGGTTGCCGCGACACCCGCCGCGACGTTCGACAGCGTCACCGGACCCGACGCGCCTGCGCCGCCCAGCGTCACGTGGTTCTTTGCCGCGTTGTCGTACACCACTGCCAGCGATTCACCCGTGTCCGGGTCGATCACGCCGCCGCCCTTCAGCGACTCGCGCAGGTCGCCAAGGTCCTGGTTCGTCGCGAACAGCTGCGAACCATTCACCGCGTCCGTGCTCGTTGCCGACAGTTCGCCCGCCTTCACGTTGGTGACCGTCGTGCCGGCAGCACCGCCGCCCAGCGTGACCGTGCCCTTCGACGCATCGTCATACGCCACCGCCAGCGACGTCAGGTTGCCCTGACCGTCTTCGCCCACCAGACCGGCTTGCTTCAGCTGGCCGAGGTTCAGCGCGTCGCCGTCGTCCGTCGCGTCTGCCACGTTCGACACCTTCACCGGACCATTGCCATTACCCAGTGTCACCGAACCGTAGTTCGCCGTACCGTCCGCGTTACGGTCGTACGTCACCGCGGCGATCGGTTGACCCGTCACCGGATCGATCAGACCCGCGCCCTTCAGCTGGCTCACGTTCACTGCATCCATATCGGCCACGCCGGCCTTCACGTTCGCGATCGTCGTGCCGTTCGCACCACCGCCCAGCGTGACCTTGTCCTTCGCCGTGCCGTCGTACACCACTGCCAGCGATTCGCCCGTGTCCGGGTCGATCACGCCACCGCCCTTCAGCGAGTCTTCCAGCGAGCCGACGCGCGTGTTCGTCGCGAACAGCTGCGAACCATTCACCGCGTCCGTGCTCGCCGCCGACAGGTCGCCTGCCTTCACGTTCGTGATAGTCGTGCCATTCGCACCGGCCAGCGTAACCGTGCCCCTCGACGCGTCGTCGTAATTCACCGCATCCGCGCCGCTAGTCTGCGCGAGCGCGTCGAGCGCGTCGCTCACGGTGTGGTAGTCGTTACCGCCGATCGAATAGGTCGGCTGCGTGACGCTGCCATCCGCGCCGATGGTCGCGCCGCCGCCGAGCGCGGTCGTCACGCCCGTCAGTTGGCTGATGTTCACGGCATCGGTTGCCTGCGTGCCGGCAGCCAGGTTGGTGATCTGGCGTTGCAGCGTTGCCGAGCCGACCGAAATCGTATCGTTGCGAGTCGCGGTTGCGTTCGTACCCAGTGCCATTGAGTTCGTCACATTTTCGGCGACACTGGCGTTGGCGCCGATCGCGACCGAATTGGTTGCCCCGGCCACGACACTGGCGCCATTTCCCAATGCAGTGGAACCCGCCGCCTGTGCCGACGCCTGATTGCCCAATGCCGTGGAGCTGTTACCCGTTGCATCGGAAAGCCGACCGAGAGCCACTGCCCCGGTACCATTTGCGTGCGCAGACGAGCCAAGCGCCGTCGACGACAATCCATTCGCAGTCGCTTCACTGCCGATTGCGGTTTGAGCGGTCGAAGAGCCGCCAATAAGCGGAGTAGTAGTCGCGCCAGAGCCAATTGCGATGGAACCGCCACCGTTCGCAGTTGCATCGGTGACTCCATTGACCTTGACGAACCTGTTTGACGTCGTCAGCGCGTTGTCGAGCGCCGTCAGTGCACCACCGACCGTCGTCTGCCGGCCGCCGTTCGTGAGGTTGTACGTCGGGCCCGTCACCGCGCCCGTCGTCGCGTTGATCGTCGCACCGCCGCCGAGGGCCGTGACGATCGGCGTGAGCTGCGACACGTTGACAGCGTCGGTCGCTTGCGTACCGGCAGCCATGTTGACAATCGCTCGACGTCCCGCCGCGCTGCCGACCGAAACGGTGTTAGCACGATCGGCAACGGCGCCATTTCCCAGCGCAACCGCGCCGGTAGCCGTGGCACTTGCCAAACGACCCACTGCGGTCGAATTGTTCGCCTGTGCGTTGGCACTCACACCGACCGCAGTAGCCTCGGCGGCTGCGTTCGAGATCGTGCCGAGCGCCACGGAGTTGGAACCGGCGGTCGAATTGCCGCCGAGGGCGACAGCCGATGATCCGGTGGCTCTAGCATTGGGGCCGATGGCGGTCGAACTGTCCCCGGTCGCCTGCGCTGCCCTCGCGGCTGCATACGTGCCTGTTCTGAACGCCACATACGGATCATCCGCGGCAGCAATCGCGGCATTCAACTGTTGGACGTTCACTGCGTCCGTATTCTGCGTGCCGGCGGCGAGGTTGGTGATCTGACGTTGCGTCGTCGCATTGCCGACCGAGACGGTATTGGCACGATTGGCAACGGCGAATGAACCCAGGGCGGTCGAGCCTTCGGCAGTGGCCGTCGCACCACGTCCAAGTGCAGACGAATACGTTGCCGTTGCTGCTGAACCAACGCCGGCCGCCAACGTCTCTGTACCCGTCGCTCTCGCGATAGTACCGATGGCCATTGCATTCGTCGTATTCGCGATTGCGCCACCGCCAAGTGCGAGAGAAGATATACCAGTGGCAGTGGCGGAAGCACCGATTGCGATGGCGCCATCTCCCTCGGGTGCCGCGACCGCCGGCCGAGCCGGTCCATACAAACCAGACCGGATCTTGATGTACGTATCGTCAATCGCAGCCATCGTCCCGATCGCATCGGTGCCGATCGACCTCGCATTCATCTGCGACTTCGTACCCGTGATCGGCACCTGGACCACGCTCTCCTCATCGCCCGTGCCATCCGTGCTTTCCAGCGCATCGCCGAAATCCGCAGCCGCGGCGCCACCGATCGCGACGCCGCCCAACGTAACCGCGACAAACGCCTTGCGCGCCACCCGCGACGATCCCTTCGATTTCGAGCGCGCCGTTTCCTCGGCGGCCACCCACGTACCTGTCGTGGCATTCCAGACGGTCCGATAAGACTTGTTCATGTCGATTGCCTCTAAGCAAAAAGTTTGAGACGAAATACCTTTAGTTACCTGAGGCAATATATTTTTCGCGCGCGGTTTCGGTAATCAGACACCGGGAGTAGCCCAAACTAATTTGGTAGGACTGGTCTGAATATGACGATGCCTGACAATTCTGCGAGGAAACCGCACAATAGCGTCGTCGTTCCGTTTGACATACGCATCTATCGGGCCGTATAAACGCAACGCGCAGCCGCCTTCAAAAATAGGACTGGTCCTAGCGATCGTCGCCGATTGCTTCGGACTGCCCTACATACCGACGGCCCTGCCATCCCGATAATTGGCTCGTTCCCCGAGCCGGCAGCGCAAACGCCTGCCCTCCCACACGGCTCACGGATATCGCTACGCGTTCCGCTTCGACATACCGGCCAGCGCCGGCCGAAGCGCGCGCGTCACTGATTAGCGCATTGATTTCACGGTATTCGTTCCATGCCCATCCGAAAACTGTTCTCGTCCCCGACGGACGCCGGCGCGCCGTTCGCGTCGATCGACGGCGAAGCGCGCGACCTGAGCCTGCTGAACCGCTACCAGCGCTTCACGCTGTACGGCGGGGCCGCGGTGCTGTCGCTCGTGATCCTGTTCGCGACGAGCATCCTGCTCACGGGATCGGTGCGCGACTACATCTCGAAACGCCGCGAACTGTTCGCGACGCACAAGGCGCTCGTCCAGCTCGAAATCGACGCGAAACAGGCGTCGATGCGGCGCGCGGTGATCAACGCGGAACTGCTGTGGAACAGTCACCCGCGGCATTCGCGCAGCGCGGTGGAGGCGCTCGTGCGCGACGGCCACGTCGTGCTGGCGCCACTGCCCAATACGAGCGAAATCTTCGTCGCGGCCACGCCGGCCGCGGCAGCCAACGCGAGGATCGACGAGTACGTGCAGCTGATGGAACGCCTGACCGTGTCGGTGGCCGCCGCCGAGCGGCAATCCGGGCTGCCGATGTCGGGCTACGCGTACAGCCCCGAGCGCGACGTGATCGCGATCACGCCGCCGCCGTCGACGCCCTATCGCGACGTGCTCGCCCGCATCGGCGTGCGGGACACCCACGCACTGATCGACCGCCTCGCGTTCGACGTCGCCGACTGGTCGGATCCGGCCGTCGCACGCTACTGGCGCGCGACGCGCCGCATCGCATGGCAGGCGCCCGCGACCGATCCGCTGACGGGCAAGACCGTGTTCCGCCTGGTCGAACCGGCGTTTGACGGCGAGCGGCAGTTCATGACGTTCGTCAGCGATCTCGATGTCGGCGTGATCGCCGACCGCCTCAAGCACGCACCCGAGGACGCCGTCGTGATGCTGGTGGACGACGGCGGCCGCGTGATGCTGAGCGCGGACCGCACGCGCGCGTCGATCGACGGCGGCGCGCTGATGCGCCACGCGCTCGCCGAGAACGGCTGGCGGCGCGGCCTGGACCGGTTCGACGAAGGCTATCTGCACGGCATCTTCACGATCAGCGACCGGATTTCCGATTCGGGCTTCGCGATCGTCTATGCATATTCGTGGCGCACGATCGCGATCGGGCTCTGGCCGACGATCCTGCGCGAGTTCGGCGTGGCCGCGCTGATCCTCGCGGTGCTGTGGACGCTTGTCGTCGCGTTCGACCTGAAAGTGTTCGCGCCGCTGTTCCGCCGCTCGCGCCGCGTGTTCGACAGCGAGCAGATGAGCCGCGCGATCATCGCGACCTCGCCGTTCGGCATCGCGCTCGTGTCGCTCGACACGCACGACGTGCTGCTGCGCAACCGGATGCTGGAACTGTACGAACGCGAAGCGGGCGCGCCGCCGCTGCACGAACGCCTGCTCGCGTGCTACCGGGCGCGCGCGAACGGCGCGCCGGCGATCCTCGACGTCGAGCTGCCCGTCACGCTCGCCGACGGCCGCACGCGCGACCTGGTCGTCAACTTCGTGCGCGGCCGCTACCGCGGCAAGGACACGCTGCTGTGCAGCTTCTCCGACATCACGACGCGCGCCGACGCCGAGCGCGCGCTCGACAGCGCGAACCGCGCGAAATCGACGTTCCTCACGACGATCAGCCACGAGATCCGCACGCCGCTGAACGCGATGCTCGGCAATCTCGAACTGGTCGACAAGGCACCCGACCCGAGCCGCCAGAAAGCGCGGCTGCACGCGGTCACGTCGGCCGCGCGGATGCTGCTCGACATGCTGAACAACGTGCTCGACATGACGAAGATCGAGGCGAACCGGATGACGCTCGAAGCGGCGAGTTTCCGCATCGACGAGCTCGTGCGCGATATCGTCGACCTCTTCGAGCCGGTCGCCGCCGCGAAGGGCGTCGCGCTGTGCGCGGAAATCGATCCGCGCATCGCCCGCCCGTATGTCGGCGATCCGCTGCGGGTGCGGCAGATCGTCGTCAACCTGGTCAGCAACGCGATCAAGTTCACCGAGCGCGGCTCGATCGCGCTGTCCGTGTCCGCGCCGGGCGCGGACGCGACGCCCGTAACGATCCGCGTCAGCGATTCCGGGATAGGCATGACGGCCGCGCAGCTCGCCCGCGTGTTCGAGCCGTTCGCGCAGGCCGACGCATCGACCGCGCGCCGCTTCGGCGGCACCGGCATCGGGCTCGCGCTCAGCCACAAGCTGGCCGAATCGATGGGTGGCGGCATCGCGGCCGACAGCGTGCCGAACGTCGGATCGACCTTCGTCGTCACGCTGCCGCTGGCGCTCGATTCGCAGCCCGGCACGCCGCACGCGCACGCGCACGCCGGCGGCGACGCGTCGAACGCCCGCATCCTGTTCGTCGACGACAACGCGGTCAACCGCATGCTCGTGCACGACCAGCTCGACGTGCTCGGCTACCGTGCGGACATCGCGGGTAGCGTGTCCGAAGCGCTCGAACTCGTCGAGAAACACGACTATGCGCTCGTGATGACCGACCTGAACATGCCGGGCCTCGACGGGTACGCGTTCGCGCGGATGCTGCGCGAACGCGGCCGCGCGCACGCCATTCTCGCGGTGACCGCGCACGCGGAGCCCGATGAATTGCGCCTGGCGCGCGAAGCCGGCGTCGACGACATCGTCACGAAGCCGACGTCGCTGAAGTCGCTCGAACGCGCGATCGCGACCTATACGAACCCGGCACGCCCGAACCGTCAGGCCGCGCTCGCGCCGTCGCGGATGAACGGGCCGCTGCCGAGCGACCTGCACGCGGTGCTGGTCGGAACGATGCGCCGCGCGAACGCGGCGATCGCGCGCGCGCTCGAGAACGGCGACCTGAAAGCAGCGCGGATGGAGATTCACAGCATGCGCGGCGCGTTCGCGATGATCGGCGAGCGTGATGTATCGATGATCTGCGCATCGCTGGAAGCGCTGGCGCTGGCGGGCGATGCAGTCGCGTTCGCGCGGGAGTTCGAGCAGTACCGATCGGGCGCGGAGGCGGCGCTCGCACGGCGCATGGCGACGGCGACGGCGCACGGCATCGGTTCGATGCCGATGGTGGATATCTCGCCGCGTTGACATTTGGAGACGAAGTGACCAACGTCCGGCAAACGCGGCGAACACAAGCGCACGCGCGTTGTCCTTCTTGTCCTGATGGCTAACGTGGGCAGAACGCAATTAACCGATGCCCATTCCACCCGTCGATTCGGCTACAGTGGATGCACGTTTGCGCGTGTGGACGAAGCGGCCTTCTCGCTGATTCATGATGTGAAGGCATGCGGGTTGAAGTCCCCGCGTAAACGAGCGCGGGCCGTGAGTGTAGGAGCACCCACGACCCGCTGACCACAGTCAACTCAACCCAGGAGTCAACCATGGCTGACGCGAATCATAGCGCACCGGCAGTTTTCCACGATAGCTTCGTCCCCGCTGGATCGTCTATTCGGCACCGCCGTACCATTCCGCACCTTCGGTTCGCCGACAGGGCACCGCCTGTGCTGTATCTGTGGACGAAGCTGTCCGGCCGATGGATCGAGGCTGCGGGTTTCGAGCCCGGGCAGCGCTTGCGGATCGACGTGACGCATGGGCGGGTGGTGATCACGCCGATGGACGAAACAGACGGCGCCCCTGTCGGGCAGGACGATTTCCCCGAAGTCGATCCCGCAACGGCGCAGCGGCAGTTTTCGGTGATGACGGGAGACGCACAATGAATCGCAACGACTCGCATCAAGACATTGACAACGTGCCGCTCGACCCTGATTTCGACGACGCAGGGCTACTGTCGGCCAAGTCCGCGCTCGCGCTGAAACTCAATGCACTGATCGCCTCGTATGGGCTGAGCGAGGCCGAGGCTGCGGCGCTCGCGGAAATGGCCCGGCCGGTGGTCACCCCGGAGCAGCGCGACAGGCTTCGGAACGTTTCGCTGGAGTTGCTGATTCAGACGCTGGTGTCGTTTGACCAGCATGTGGAAATCGTGGTGCGGCCTGCGGGGCAACCGCGGTTGGCAGGCGTCACGGTTTCGGTGTGATGGCTGGATAAGTAGGCAGGAAGGAGAGTGTGGCGGTCGGGCCCGGCCGCTGCCTCCGAAGCGGTATCGGCGCTGCGTGCTTTCAAGCATCGGCACACGCCAGCGCATCGCGTACTTACGATGCTGCCGAACTTGTCGGGAAGCAATCAACTTGAATCACTACGATTGAGTTCGATTCAAAGCCGCATTGGAGTTCAGTTCGTGACTACGCCCCCCACCAAAGTCCTGACCGCATGCGTTCCGCTGCCGCTCGCCGAACAGATCGACGCAATGGCCGAACGCGAACGACTCACACGCGAAGCGCTGTCCGACGTCGACACCGGGCATGTGGTCGACCATCAGGCCGTGCAGGCATGGGCCGACAGCCTCGATACCGACACACCGCTGCCAACGCCGCGTAGCAACGCAGGCGGCACCGAATATCAACGGGCGCCGTAGTGCGCCGCCATGTGATCGACGAACACGCGAACCTTCGGCGCGAGATGCCGCGTCTGCGGATAGAGCGCGTAGTAGCAGCGCGTGCCGAGCGTGCAGCCGGGCAGGATGCGCACGAGCTGCCCGCGTGCGAGTTCCGACTGCACCGTGTGCCGCGTGAAGGCCGCGATGCCGAGACCGGCCAGCGCGGCCGCGTGCGTCGCGGTAATCGCATCGGTTCTTAGCCGGCCACTCAGCGGCACGCGGACAGCCTCGCCCTGCGTCGGCTCGATAACCCATTCCGCCGGTGCGCCGGCGCCCGCGTGCGTCAGCAATTCGTGCGCCGCGATCTCTTCCGGCGCGGCGGGCAATCCATGCGCCGCGACATAGCTGGGCGATGCGACCAGCACGATCTCCGATTTCGTCAATACGCGCGCGACCATGCTGCTGTCGTCGAGCGGGCCGCTGATCCGCAGCGCGGCATCGAAGCCTTCCGCGACGAGATCGACCAGCCTGTCGCTGCACGACAGTTCGATCCGGACATCGGGATAGCGACGCTGGAAGGCCGGCAACCAGTCTGCCAGCTCCAGCGTGCCGATCGCGAGCGGCACGCTCACGCGCAGCACGCCGGCCACGCGCGCGCCCTCGTTCATCACGCCGCTCGCCGCGGCCTCCACCCTGCCGAGGATGTCGACGCACGCGTCGTAGTACTGCGCGCCGGCCGCGGTCAGCGTGAAGCGCCGCGTGTTGCGGTTCAACAGCTGCACGCCGAGTTCGGCTTCCAGCCGCTTGAGCTGGCGGGACACCGACGAATGCGTGGTGTCGAGCCGCGCCGCCGCGGCGGAAAAACCTTCCGCCTCGACGATGCAGCAAAAGACGCGCATGGCGAGCAACTGGTCCATGATGGATGAGCGATGCCGTAGGGTTGCGCGCCCCGCAGGGCGCGTGAAGCGAAGCGTCAGCGCAGCGGCAGCTTCGTGATCTCGGACGTCGTCATCACGTCGCCGAACGTGTCCTCGATCTCGGCCAGCGCCGCGCGGTGCAGCGTGTCGCTGTCGATCGTGGCGCCGTTCGCGCGCTTGATCGCCCGCGTAGCAGACGCGTCGGATGCTACCACCACCTGATAGCCGAGCGGCACCGCGTCGCGCGCAGCGCCGGCCACGCATGCATGCGTCATCAGGCCCGCGACGATGATCGTCTTGATGTTGGCCGCCTTCAGCTGCTTGTCCAGGTCGGTGCTGGCGAACACGCTGACGGTGGTCTTCTGCACCGTCTTGTCGTGCGCGCGCGGCTCCATCCCCGGCTGGAACTTCACGGTGTCGCCGTCGATCGCGAACACGGCCGAGCCTGCCGGCGCGATGTGCTGGACCTGGAACACGGGCATCTTCGCGTCGTCGGCGAACTTGATCAGCCGCTTGGTGTTCTCCATCGCCTGCTTGCCGTTCGGGATCGGCATCTTGCCGCTGAAGTATTCCTTCTGGAAATCGATGACGACGAGCGCGGTGGTCTTCGGATCGAGATGATCGATCGGCTTCGCGCCGGACATCGCGCGAATCGTCGGGGTTGCATCGGCTTGTGCGGGCGCCGCGTGAACGACCGACGCAGCGGCGAGCGACATGCCGATCACGGCAGCCTGCATGAAACGGGGGAGACGGAATGACATGGCGGTTCCTTTTTTTTGAATCAACGGGTGGCGAGCGACAGGATGTCGCGCGTATTCATGACGGCGCCGAACGTATCGGCGATCTCGGCGAGCGCGGCGCGATGCAGTGCGTCGTGCGATACCTGAAGCTGTGCGTCGACCACGATGTCGCGGGTCGCGCAGGCGTCGGCCGCGACGGTCACGTCGAAGCCGGCCGGGACGGCGTCGCGTGCGGCGCCTGCGACGCAGGCGTGCGTCATCAGTCCGCAGATCACGAGATGCGTGATCCCGTCGCGCTTCAATGCGTCTGCCAGCGGCGTGCTCGCGAACACGCTCACCGAGGTCTTCTCGACGAGCTGATGCGCAGGCTTCGGAAGAATGTCGCGGTGAATCCCGACGGTCGGACCGTCGGTCGCGAAAATCGGTGCGTCCGCCGGCGCGACGTGCATCACGTGCACGACCTGCCAGCCGTTGCGGTCCGCATGGTCGACGAGCGACACGGCGTTACGGAGAGCATTCGCGCCGTCCGGAATCGGTAGGGCGCCGGTGAAGTATTCGTCCTGGAAATCGATCACGAGCAATGCGGTGGCGCGTGCCGGCAGCGCATCGGGTTCGGTGGCGCCGAGAATCCGGCGCAGCGTCGGGTTGTTCATGTCGTAGTCCTGTTGAAAAGTCGAGAAATCATTTTATTGACGCCGTCGCGCGTGGCGCTACGTCCCGGGCGTTACATGATCTGTGCGCCGTGCGCACAGATGAGAAGGCGCGATAGCCGTGGAGCACACGAGGGCGATTTTCTTGAAACGGGTCGAACGGGCGATCGCGCGCTACGCGCGATAGCGACCGCCGATGCGCCTGCGCCGCGTATCCGGACGATCCAGAATGGGTGGAAAAACAATCGACGATGCGCGAAGCGAATGCGCCGCGTCGTCGCGTCAGGCCGGCGCGGCAGGCGATGTCATGCGTTTCGCGATTCGGCCGCGGCTGCGCCGTGCCGATGATGGCTTGTTCACGATGGTCGCGAGTGTCGCGACAGTCGCAACATTCGAAAAGAAAAGGTGCGTGGCGCTCGAAGCCGCACAATCGACGCTCGCATAAGGCAGCGTTAGGAGTAGTGCTACAGAGAGGTAGCAGCGCATGCGACCGCGCCCACCGGCCGCCGTCGACACTGCTTCGATGCCACGCATGACCAGCTTAGCGCCGATCGCCGGCCAATCCTATCGGACAGGACTGAATCGGCAATCGTCGCTGTGTGCGTCTGCGCGCAGCAAGACTCGCCGCCGCGCGCTCGCGCCGCGTTACTGCACGATCGTCGCCTGCGCGGCCAGCTTGTCGACCAGCTGGGCCAGCGCCCGCTCGCCCGACTGCGCCTCGAGCTGCTGGCGCAACACGGCCTTCGCCTGATCGAAGCTCGGCACCACCGGCTTGCGCTTCTCGTCGAGTTTCACGATCGCGTACGCATTGCCGATCTGGATCGGGCCGGTCGTCGCGCCAACCGGCGCCATTGCGATCGCCTGCGCGATCGGCATCGGCAGCCCGCCCGTGCGCCCTTCGGCGAGCGGCGTCTTCAGCGACACCCATTGCGCGACGCCGCCGTTCGCGGTCGTGTTGAATTCCTTCGCGACCGCGTCGAACGCGACGCCTTGCTTGAGCTTCGCCAGCGCCGCGTTCGCCTTCGTTGCATCGTTGACGGCAATGACTTCCGCACGGTATTCGAACTGCCCGGCGTTCGCGACGATCGCGTCGTAGCGGGCCTTCACCTGCGCATCGGTCACCGGCTGCGGGCGCAGCGTGTCGCGCAGATAGAGATCGGTCGCCGCGTCGGCGCGCACGCGCGCGACGATGCCCTGCACTTCGGGGCGGCTGCCGTAGTTCGCCTTGTCGGCGGCCTGGCCGAGCAGTTGCTTGATGACCAGTTCGCGCTTCACCTGCGCGCGCAGCGCGGGCGAATCCGGCTGGCCGGTCGCCTTGACCGCGGCGTCGAAGTCGCTTTGCGCGATCGGCACGTTGTTGACGACAACCGCGACGCCTTTCGGCAGCGGTTGCGTATCGGCGGCGATCGCGCTCGTCGCACCAACTGCACAGGCGATCGCAATCAGGGCGCCGGCGGCGCGAAGTCGGGTTTTCATGATGCACTCCTTGATAAAGGTAAACAGGGGAACGGCACGCATGAGCGGACGCGACACGTCCACGGACAGGAAGGAATGCCCTGCGCTCGCATATGGCAGCGTTGTTCCGTCAATCAACTGGAGAGTCGGTCAGTCGATAAGCAGCCGAGCCCACCGGCCGCCGCAAGGCATTCGTTCTTGTCGATCGATGCCGATATGCCGTGTTGCGTCGTGCGGCACGCACCCCGGAAAAAGACGCCGCCCGAACCGGGCGGCGCTTGGAACGAAGACTAGCTTCGGATACGAGGTATCGAACGGCTCACCATGCATCCGTTCGACCAGGAAATTTTCGCGAGCGGCAGGCGCATCAACAATAAGACCCGTCTGATTCTGCTTTCACAATCGTTGACAGACGATTCAGACTGATCCGATTCCCTGCGTAGGGCCCATTCGACACAATGGCCTCGCTGGATGGCTAAAACCCTGTCACCCGGCAAGTCGCGCGAAACATCGCGATCAATGTCTCCGTTCGCGCCGCCCTCTCCGGGGCGGCGGCTTTTTTTGCACGCCGCTTCGAGCGTGCGAGGTCATGCCATGAAACAGCGCGCCACCGTTCTCTGCCGACGCGGCGACCGGATTCTCCTGGTCGCGCGCCTGCATGCCCGCTGGGTGCTGCCCGGCGGCGGCCCGCATCGCGGCGAATCGCCGGCCGATGCCGCGCGTCGCGAATTGCGCGAGGAAACCGGGCTCGTCTGTCGCAATCCTCGTCGTCTGTTCGGAACGACGGGCCGCAACAAGTTTCATCACGTGTTCGTCGCCGATATCGACGACGAGGCGACCGCGAACCCGGCGAGCGAGATCGCACGATGCGCGTGGATCGATCGTCGCGCCGTCGCGTCGCTCGACTGCAGCCGGCCGACGCCGTTCATCGTCGATCGTGCGCTGGCGTTGCTCGATCGCGAGCGTCAGGCATCGCATTATTCCGACGATCTTTTTGATCTACAGATTGCGTAGTACTTCGTAACAACGAAACTCCGGTCCGGCGGCATGACGTCGTACGGCCGGAACAGGCACGGTGGCGCGCCCCGATCGCGCGCGGCAGGCAACGAGGGAAAGAAACATGAAAATCAGACAGCCGACAGGCGGCGAAATCGTCGTATGCGCGGTCGATGTCATCACGATCGTAGCGATCGCCGCATGGGCACATACGGGTTCGTTTCGCGATCTCGCGACGTTTCGCATCGAGTCGATTCTGGTCGGCGTCAGCGCGCTGCTGGCGGCGTTCCTGCTGCGGCTGGCCGGCTCGGGCATCGACGGCCGACGCCTGCCCGCGACACGCACCGCGCTGCGCACGCTCGCGCTGTGGCTCGTCGTGCAGGGCTTCGTGTTCGTGAAGATGGTCGCGCTGACGACGCTCACGGTCGTGCTGCTGCACTGGTTCTTCGACTGGACGGTCGGCGCCGCGATCGCGCTCGTCGTGTTGCGCGTCGCGCTGAGCGTCGTGAGACGCCGCAGCCTGCGCGCGACGGTCGCGCCGTGCCGCGTGGCGATCGTCGGCGACGGCGCGCGCATCGAGCGCATCGCCGCCGCAACGCGCGCGAACGTGTCGCCGTCGTACCGGCTCGTCGGCGCATACCGCACGTCGGGTGAGATGCCCGCACTCGACGACGGGGCGCGCGTGCTCGACGATCTCGCATCGTTCGCAGCGTGCGCGCGACGTGCGCAGGCGGAAGAGATCTGGATCGCGCTCGCGATCGAGGACGACGCGGTCGAGCCGGTGATCGACGAGTTCCGCAACGACTTCGTCGAGCTGCGTCTGATGCCCGACGTCAGCAAGCATGCGCTGTTCGGCAGCCGCGTCGACGAGATTCTCGGCGAACCCGCGATCGCGCTCGCGGCGCCGCCGCTGTCGCGCGGTGCACAGCTGACGAAGACGATCTTCGATCGCGCGTTCGCGGCGGCGGTATTGATCGTGCTGATGCCGCTGCTGCTCGCGATCGCGGCCGCGATCAGGCTGACGTCGCCGGGCCCGGTGCTGTTCACGCAAAAGCGGCGCGGCGGCGATGGCGGCACGTTCGACATCTACAAGTTCCGCACGATGCGCGTGCATGTCGAACAGCCCGGCACGGTCGTGCAGGCAAAACGCAACGACCCGCGCGTGACGAAGGTCGGTGCGTTCCTGCGCCGCACGAGCCTCGATGAATTGCCGCAGTTCATCAACGTGCTGTTCGGCGACATGTCGGTGGTCGGCCCGCGCCCGCACGCGGTGGAACACGACGCGCAGTACCGCACGCTCGTGGACGGCTACATCCATCGCTACCGGATCAAGCCCGGCATCACGGGCTGGGCGCAGGTCAACGGCCTGCGCGGCGCGACCGAACGGCTCGAAAGCATGCAGTCGCGCGTCGACTACGACCTGTATTACCTGCGCAACTGGTCGTTCGCGCTCGACCTGCGCATCATCGGCGCGACCGTGCTGAAAGGGATCGTGCATCCCAACGCTTACTGAACGGCTCGGCCGTTCGCCGCGGCGGCGTCATGCCCGCCGCATTCCGATAGACCCGGCGCGGCTCGGCTTCGACGAGCCCGTCGCGCGCCGCGCATCGTCATGCGCGGCGTTACTGGAAGGTAATCATGAGCATTCCTATCGCATCGGCGGCCGCCGGCCGCCGCGGTGCGCTTGCGCTCGTTCTGACGGCCTGCGTGTGGCTGTCCGGATGCGCGTTCGCGCCCGGCATGAAAATGAACACGTCCTATCTCGGCTGGCTGGCGGACGGCCAGGATCAAGCAGCCGCGACGCCGGCCAGCGCGCCCACTGCGGGGGCGCCTGCCGCCGGCGATACCGGTGGCGTCAGCGCGACGGCGCCCGCCCGCACCGCATCCTCCGCGATGCCGCCCATCGTCGCGATCGATCCCGCGCTGATCGCGCGCCAGCGCGCCGCGCGTGACGCGGCGGCCGCATCGCTCGACGAGCCGGCCGCGCCGCGCGCGCCGTCGTACCGGATCGGCCCCGGCGACGTGCTGCAGATCACGGTCTGGGACCACCCTGAACTCGCGGCCGCGCAAGGTGGCGCGCAGCAAACGCCGCCGCGCGCGGCCGACCCCGTCGCCGGCTTCGTCGTCGACGATCGCGGCAACCTGACGTTCCCGTATGCGGGCACGCTGAAGGTCGCCGGGCTGACCGCATCCGACGCGCAGGCGCGCGTGCGCCGCGCACTGTCGACGATCTATCGCGATCCGCAGGTCACGCTGCGCGTCGCGTCGTTCCGTTCGCAGCAGGTCTACGTCGACGGCGAAGTGCACACCCCCGGCGCGCTGCCGGTCAACGACGTGACGATGACGCTCGCCGACGCGATCGCGCGCGCGGGCGGCTTCACGCCCGCCGCCGACCAGAGCGACGTGACGGTCGTGCGCGACGGCACGCCCGTGCGCATCGATCTCGCGAGCCTGATCGAACACCATCGCGATCCGGCGCGCATCGTGCTGCGCGGCGGCGATCTGCTGCGCGTCGGCGCGCGCGACAACAACGGCGTCTATGTGATGGGCGAAGTGAACCGGCCGCTGCTCGCGCTGCCGAAGCGCAACGGCCGCCTGACGCTCAGCGACGCGCTATTGCAGGCCGGCAGCATCAATTCGAATACGGCCGACGCCGCACAGATGTTCGTGATCCGCGGCGCGCAAGGCCGTGCGCCGACGGTGTTCCATCTCGACGCGCGCTCGCCCGTCGCGATGGTGCTCGCGAACCAGTTCGAGCTCGAACCGAAGGACATCGTCTACGTCGACAGCAACGGACTGGTGCGCTTCAGCCGCGTGCTGAGCCTGCTGCTGCCGAGCGTCAACACAGGCGTCGCCGCCGGGATCGCCGCGAAATGAGCGCGCGCCCGTTCCTGCTCGTCGTGTGCGAAGGCAACATCTGCCGCAGCCCGCTCGCGGCCGCGCTGCTTGCGGCGCGGC